>JBJXDW010000029.1:0-27278 GCA_046154445.1 Fimbriimonadaceae bacterium
ACCCCACCTCCCCGCCTTCGCGAGGACAGGCTCTGCCCCTCCCCTGAGAGGGGAGGGATGGTTTGCAGCAGATTCACTGGTTTCACCAGTGGCACGCGAGGTGTTTTGTTAGCGACAGAACCCCACCTCCCCGCCTTCGCGAGGACAGGCTCTGCCCCTCCCCTGAGAGGGGAGGGATGGTTTGCAGCAGATTCACTGGTTTCACCAGTGGCACGCCTAGTTGGCGGCATTTGGGAGATGGATCCTGGATTCCCGATTTTCATCGGGACAGGCTGCTCCAAGAAGACGGGTTGTTTAAGATGGCGTAAGCTGATAGTCGTGGATCCCGGATCGAGTCCGGGATGACGAGGGTGAGAATTAGGGGATGAGGTGGCCCATTTTGTCGCGTTTGGTTTCGATGTACTTTTCGCTGTGTTCGGTGGTGGGGGTGATGATGGGGACGGTTTCGGTGATTTCGAGTCCGAAGCCTTGGAGGCCAGCGCGTTTGGCGGGGTTGTTGGAGATGAGTTTCATCTTACGGACGCCAAGGTCGTAGAGGACTTGGGAGCCGAGGCCGTAGTCGCGTTGGTCGGGTTTGAAACCGAGGGCTTCGTTGGCTTCGACGGTATCGAGGCCGGAATCTTGGAGTTCGTAGGCGCGGAGTTTGTTGACGATGCCGATTCCACGGCCTTCTTGGGCGATGTAGAGGACGACGCCGGAGCCTTCGGCTTCGATCATTTGGAGGGCGGCGCTGAGTTGGTCGCCGCAATCGCAGCGGAGTGAGCCGAGGATGTCGCCGGTGAGGCAGGAGCTGTGGACGCGGACGAGGGTGGGTTCGGGGGTGATGTCGCCTTTGACGATGGCGATGAATGGTTCGGGTTCGACTTCGGTTTCGTAGGCGTAGATTTTGAAGTTGCCGTATTTGGTGGGGAAGTTGATTGGTCCGGCTTTGCGGGAAACGAGGGTTTCGGTTCGTCGGCGGTAGGCGATCAGGTCTTCGATTGTGATGATTTTGAGGCCGTGCTTGGCAGCGTAGGCTTCGAGGCCGCCATCAAGGCGGAGCATTTCGCCGTCGTCGCCGATGATTTCGACGCCGACTCCGACGGGTTTAGCGTCGCAGAGATGGCAGAGATCGACAGATGCTTCGGTGTGTCCGGCCCTTCTCAGGACTCCGCCTTTTTCGGCGCGGAGGACGAGCATGTGTCCGGGCCGCATGAGGTCGCCGGGGAGTGAGGTGGGGTTGCAAAGGACTTCGACGGTCTTGGCTCGGTCGCCGGCGCTGACGCCCGTGGTGGTGCCTTCGATTGCGTCGACGGTTTCGGCCATTGCGGTTCCGAGTCTAGCGGTGTTGGCCTTGGTCATCATGGGGATGCCGAGTTGGTCAAGTCGTTCTTCGGGGACGCTGATGAAGGGGACGCCGCGGCCTTCTTTGATCATGAAGTTCATGTCGGCGGGGGTGACTTTTTCGCCGAGCATGATGAGATCGCCTTCGTTTTCTCGGGTGGGATCATCGACGACGATGATCATTTTGCCGGCTTTGAGGTCTTGGAGTGCTTCTTGGATTGTGGCGATCATGACTTTTAATTATTGTACGGGCTTTGGGGTTGTTGTTGTCGCCAGTTGGGGTTTTGGGCTTGGGTCCTGGACGTAGTTTTACTGAACTGATTAATTTCACGTTTTTGAGGGGTTTGGACGAACGGTTTGTCATTTCTTAATAGAAGAGATGCAACCAATTTATGCAAACAAAAGTGTATAGTTTTGATCATGAAAAAGGTGTTATTCGCCGCAGTTGTTGGGTTGCTTTTTGTGGGCTGTGCTCCGAAGAATGTTGTCAAGCTTAAGCGCGATGCGGCGGCGGCGGAGCCGATTGCGGGTTGGTATGCGCGGGATGAGGGGGCTTATTCTATTTGGGTTCCGGAGAATTATCAGGTGCCGAAGAATGCGGGGATGAGTGTAGGGGATTTACAGAATTTGAGTAATCCTGCGGTGGGTTATGGGATGGCTCCGGGTGAGGAATCGACGACGGCCAATGCGGCTTTGGTGCTTGACGATAAGAGTTACAAGCCGATACCGGGCGAACCATCGACGGGTTTGACCGTGAATGTTTCTAAGAGGGGTGGAGGCGCGGATTTAGAGGGTGAAGCCAAAAAAATCAAAGATGATTTGCTCAATGAAGAGTCGATGAAATTAGATTTGGCGGTCGGTCCAGCTTATGAGATCAAGCATCGTTCGAAATCGGTTGGCGGCGATGACATTTGGCGAATGATCTATATCATTTGTGATGGCGAGTCAGTTTATCGGTTTGATTTTACGACGACGAACGGAGCATCTGTGATTAGCAATGTTGCGCCGGGTGTGATTCAGAGTTTCCGCGTGAAGTAACGGTTGGCCGCTATTTTGGTGGAACGCGGAGAGGTCGTTTTTCAAGCGGTCCTTCTTCGGTCGTGTGGAATCCGGCCCGATCCATACCGGTTTTTACGGCGCGGTTTTGCATCATCCATTTATGGGGCTTTTCGGTTCGATAAACTTCGATTGCGAGCATCATTTGCCCGATGTCGATGCCGATTGTGTCGGGCGACTGCCATTTTTTGGTTGGGTTAAGGCCGGTAGTAAATCCGTACTGTCCGTATGATTTTGGAAATTGGGTGACGAACGCATTGGCAGCAGCGATGCTGAGATCGGGGGTGTACATGATGCTGGCGACAGCGGCAGCGGGAGCGAGGGTGCCATTATCGTCAGGCTTGCCATTGAAGTTGGGGGCGCCGGGCGCACCATATCCGTCTGGGAGATCGCAGGCTGACATTCCCCAAATACTTGAGCCGTATCCGACAAATTTATTGGGGTTCTTCATAACGTATGTGCGGTTCGCGAGGGTCATGTTTCGGCCTTCCACCCAGTAGTCGTAGCCGAGAATGTCTCGTTTGCCTTTCATGGGGAGGTAGGCCTGTGACATTTGGTGGATAAAGAGGGCGGCACCGTTGATGAGCTCGTAGCCCTCGTATGTAAATCGGCTCCGGCGGAATCCGGTCCAGATTTCCGTTTCCATATCGGTTGAGTTACCGAGGGCGAGGATGTAGAGGAACATGTGTTCGTAGAATCCATCCCATCTGGATTCGATGAATCCGTTTTCGGGCGACCAGCCCATTGAGAACGTCAGGGAATTCGGAAGTTTTCCGTCGTTAGTGAGGAACCATCTCCAGTCGACGCGGTTCATAATTTGACGTGAGATCTTGGTTATTTCTGGATCTTGCCAATATCCTTCTGCCATGTGGATCCCGGCGAAGAGGAGTCCGGAGTCGATGGACGAAAGTTCGCTATTCCATTCACGTTTTCCGGTTTTGACATCGACGAAGTGGAAGTACCAGCCCTTGTTGCCTTGAAGGTTATTGAGGACGAAATTGAGAGTCTTGATTGTGCGATCTTTGGCTTTGGCTTTGTCGAGATAACCGTAATCGACACCGATTGGGTATGCGGCGAGTGCGTAACCAGTTGCGGCGATGCTGGCGATCGTTGCATTGCGGGGGGCGGGATCGTTTTTCGCGATTGGTGCGCGGTCGCGAGTAAGTCCGGTTGTTGGGTCTGATTGTTCCCAGAAATACATTACGGAACGCTTGGAGAGATCGGCGACTAAGGCTTGATCGCGAAGTGGCGTTTGGAGATTGGCGAAAATTGATGCGGCGACGAGGGGAAGCATGGTTTTGGTTATGGTGTGGAATTGAAAGGTGAAATCACGTCCGCCCCCCTCTTTTGGGAGAGGAGCGACGTGCATTTACCTTTTGCTTGGTTAGTTAAAAACCGGCGGGCATGGTTTGGCAGAACGTGTCGTACCATGAGAGGTTGCCGAGGCTCATGGTTGGGAGGTTGTTTCTTACATAACCCCACATATTGAGTTCGTCATTTTTGCCACATGTTGCGCGCATTGCAACGCGCTTACTATGGGTGTCGCCGAATACAGAGACCATGGCTTTATCTTCCCACTTACTACCGCCGTAGTTCCATCCACTCATTCGCACAACGCCGTCTGGATCGGGGGCATTTTTAGCCCATCCGATGTACGGTCCGATGTCAACCCAAATTTCTTTGGTTTCGATCACAGCCATTGTGTTAGCAGGTTGTTCGAGTTGAGTTCCGGTGTAGGTTTGGATAAGGTCGTCGCTGAGGTTCCAGCTTTGGTTGACAAACCAACCGATGTCGTAGAACGCATATCCACGGGATGTTTTTGGCCCGAGGATTTGTTGTCCGGACAAAGCGCGGAACGCGGCGTCAGAGCTGTCATCGGGGTACTTTGATGCAGTGTTCATGGAGTCGGTGAAGAGTTGAGTGTTCTTCATGTAAGGTTGATCCAACTGCTTCCATGAGAGGAAACCGATGATGGTTCCTCCGGTATTTCGTTGCACGGTGCGCCTTGGCATAAAGCGGTCATCGTAGTCGGAAATGTAGAGTTGGAGTGACGTCCCAATCTGTTTCATGTTTGAAATAGTTTGGGAGGCCTTCGCGGCGGCTTTTGCTTGAGCGAAAACGGGGAAGAGAATGGCGGCGAGAATTGCGATGATCGCAATTACCACCAGCAGTTCAATTAATGTGAATGCATGTTGTTTTTTCATTGTGAGTTGACCTCTTTGTCGTAGAATTCTTTTGAGTTTTTGAGAAAAGCTGTGGATTCGCGGGTGATGAGTTGGGGTGCAAGAGTGATGTGTCTGTCCATTTCTTGAGCAGTGGCGGCTAATTGAATGGCAAGTTGCACAGCGGCAGTCGCGATTTCTGCGATCGGTTGTCGTACGCTCGTTAGCGAGGGTTGGAATCTGCCCCCGGCTGCTGTGCCGTCAAACCCTACTACGGACAGATCGGTAGGAACGCTCATTCCAAGTTCGCTAAGGAACAAAATGGCATCCATTGCGGAATCGTCTGACCACGTGAATGCTGCTGTCGGAGGATTATCTGATTCGATCAATTGACGAAGGCCCGTAAAGTCGTTGTCAGCGAGAACAAGGCTTGGATCGTGTGGAATTTCTGCAGAATCGAGGGCGCTAAGATAACCATGATAGCGATCATTGGAGTCAACCGAACCTTCAGGTCCCCGGAGCATGACGATGCGCCGATGGCCGAGGCCGACTAGGTGGTTGACGGCTTGTCTTCCGCCATTGTAGTTGTCGCATGAGACAAATGCGGCTCGGGGATCATCAGACCGGCAAAAGAATAGAACTGCAGGGAAATTGCGGTCGAGTAGCAACTTATGAACGGGGTCATCGATGTCTCTGATTAAGATGACGGCATCAACACGCCCATCGGAGAGAAAGTTGGCTTCTTCCATGGGATCGCTACTTGGCCTTGTATGGAGAGTTACATCGACGTCGGCTTCGACGCAGGCCATGCACACGGCGCGAAGGACTTCGGTGATGAAGTTAGAGTGGTGGCTAAAGAATTCCCCGTACTGGAAGACGACTCCGATTGCGTTTGATTTTCTCGTTGCCAGATTTCTTGCGTGTGCATTGGGTCGGTAATTGAGTTCGACGGCGGCTCTAAGCACTCTTTCGATGGTTGCTTGCGAGATTCTTTCTGCCTCAGCTCTTCCGTTCAAGACGTAGCTAACGGTGACTTTTCCGACACCGGCGCGATTGGCTACATCAAGGATGGTTGATCTGGTTGACATGGGCCTTTTCTGTTTAGGTGCCTTTTTCCGTTCCTCTTGCGTTTGGATTTGCCATTAAATCCCAAATTTTCTTTGCCTTTTCTTCATCGCCTTTATAGTATTCGAGGTAGGTCGCCTTGTCTTCTGGCGTTAGCTTTGTGTAATCGCCTCCGTATTTATCAAACATGGTGCGCGAATTTTTTGCGACATCGACGTCCATGATTGTTGCTTGGGTGTCGAGTTTTGTATCGGAGCCGCACCCGGTTAGGGCTGCCGGAATCACCATGGCCAACGCCATCAGCATGATCCAAAGTGCTTTCATGTCATTACTATACTGAACCGGTTCAGCAAAAACAAGAACTTTGTTAAAAATAACGCGAAATGTTGATTCGAGAGATCTGATTTAGGTTCAAATTGTTCACGTCAAGCATTTTTGCGAGGTTTGTCGGCGTGCATATTTATTGTTGATCCTTTGTGGCGAATTGCTTCATGGTTCGACTTCGACAAGGTCGAGGTTTTCTTCAATTTGGTCATTTCTCATTCGAAGGATATCGATAAAAGCGAGGATAAGAGTGAGTAGCATTGGGCCAGCCATAAGTCCAATTGGTCCGAGGGCGAGTACTCCTCCAAGAAGGCTAAAGAACACGGGAATCTCATGAAGTTTTGTTCTTTGTCCGATAAAGAGCGGTCGCAAGAGGTTATCAATTTGGGAAATGATGAGGAAACCGACAACAAGGACAAGTGTCCCTTGCCATATTTTGCCTTGAATGAGTAGGGAGAGTCCAACGGGAACGTAGATTACTGGTCCCCCGAGCATGGGAATTGTGCAGAGCAAAGTTGTAATGAGTGCTAGTGGTATTGAACCTGGCACACCAGCTATTAGGTAGACGACGAGCGCAATGAGTCCTTGAATACCAGCGACAATTACGACAGCAAAAAAGACGGATCGAACTGTGTTTGCAATTTGATCGAGGATTTGTTCAGAGCTTTTGCGAGGAAGCGGCACGAGATCGAGAGCCGCATCCTTCATGTTGTGACAATCTCTGACCATGAAAAACATGGTTAGGAGAGCCATGATGAGGGTAACGACGGTAAAGATGAAATTTTTTATTCCATTTGTTAGGGGCTCTGACAGTCGCTTAGCAATTTCGGCTTTGTTGTTATCAAGAACATCAGCCATGTTGACGTTTGGGGCCCCGACTTGTTCGAGCAGTGGTTTTGCAGTTTTATCGAGTTCTTCTCCAATCGTGCGAAGGACAGTTGATTCTGTTGAAGCAGTGCTGCCTTGGTGCTGCAATAGTTCTTGAGCGTAGCTGACAACCTGGACACCGGCAATGGTTCCCATAACAGCCAAGGGGATTGTAACAACAATAGCTGGGATCATGGTGACGAAGAATGCAGCGGTGCCTCGTTTCCAGCCTTTTGCAACAAGTTTTTGAAAGACGGGATAAAGGAGAATAGAAAAAACGATTGCCCAAAGGATGGCGGGAATGAACGGTGTGATGATCATAATCGCCCCGAGCAGAAGAGCGATAGCGACGATCCAAAAAATAATGAATCCGTTCTTTGATTTGAAGTCTTGCATTTGGGATTGTTAGCTTTACGAGGTTGGTTTAGAGACGGTTTCGGAGGATGTTTTGGAGTGCGTCTTTTGCCTTTTCTAGGTCATCGGGTGGGATATGCCCTTCTATGACCAGGTTTTCTAGTTCAGCTTTGATTTCTCCGATTGCGGGGCTAGGGGGGAGTCCGGTTATTTCCATGATTTGGTCGCCGGTGAGTGGGGAATTCCAGTTAGATTTTGGTTGGCTGGTTTTGACTTCGGCAAGTTTAGCGATGAGATCGGAGAGATCGAGTTTGCGGACACCTGTTTTGAGGGCATTGGCGTCGGCGTCTATGAGTGTGATCCAGTTATTGAGTTGACTCCCAAGATCCCGGATGATGCGGCGTGTGGCGGGAGTGGAGAGTGTTTTGATGCCAGAGAGCCGCATGTGGTTTTTGACAAGGAGTCTGACGTCGCGGGCGGTTTCTTGGGAGTATCTCCATCGGAGGCAGAGGGTGTGGGCGAGCTCGGCCCCGATGTTCTCATGGTTAAAGAATCGGGTGTCGCCCTTTTCGTCGATTGTTCGGGTGAGTGGTTTTGCGATGTCATGGAGTAGGGCAGCGAGAAGAAGTACAAGATTGAAGTTGTCACCCCACGCTTGCGCTTCCCCTGAAGGGGAGGGATGGCTTGTGGATTCTTTTGGGGTGTTTGATTCAAAGGGTTCACCCCACCCCTGCCCCTCCCCTATAAGGGAGGGATGGCCTGCGGATTTATGTTGAGCATCCGTTTTGGTCTTTTTATCCCAGTGGTGCCCCTCACCAGAAAGGGAGGGATGGTCTGCGGATTGTTGCGAAGCGATTTTGACGACGTGAAGGGTATGTGTCCAAACATCGGCGTAGTGCCATTTTCCTTGTTCCACTCCGACCATTGCTTCGAGTTCAGGCGCCCAGGTGTGGAGCAGGTTGAAATCAAGGAGTTCTTGGAGAGCCATTTCGGGATTTGGCCCGAGGAGGATTTTGGTAAACTCGTCACGGATTCTTTCTTGGGAGATGATGCTAAGTCGGTTTGATTCTCTAGGGAGTGCAGCTTTCAGTAAGGGGTGAAATTCAAAACCGAGTTGATATTTGAAGCGGACGGCCCGAAGCATTCGAAGTGGATCGTCATGAAATGTTTGGGAGGGGTCGAGCGGGGTTCGAAGGGTTTGGGATTGCAGGTCTTTTATGGCGGTCTCAAGGGGGTCTTTGAGTTCGCCGGTGTGAATGTTGAGGAGGAGGGTGTTGACAGTGAAATCGCGTCGATGGGCGTCTTCGAGAAGGGTTGCTGGTTGTGTGTTGGGTTTTCTGGAAGTGGGGTGGTAGGATTCTTTGCGGGCGGTCACGAGTTCGATGTTCGTTTTGGCGATTCGGATCATGGCGGTGCCGAATCGGGGATAGATTTGGGCCTTTTTGTCGAGCGATTTGGCGAATGTTTGGGCGTCGAGTTCGGTGACGATGTCGAGGTCGTGTTTGGGTTCGCGGTTGAGGAGCGCGTCGCGGACGGCTCCGCCGACGATGTAGAGGTTGTTTTCGTAGGGTGTGTGTTTTGTATTTTTTGCGATTTGTTGTAGTGCGGGGTGGTTCAGCAGTGTATTTAATTGATTTGTTTCACCCCACCCCTGCCCCTCCCCTGAAAGGGAGGGATGGTTTGCACTATTCTCCCAATTTGATGTGAAAATGACACCTCTGTCAACCAGGTATTGAAATACTGACTGAGCTATCTTGTCTGAATCCCGGATTAATTCATCGTTATCAATTCTTAGTACTCTCCATCCCAATTCTTCTAAGTATTTTTGTCGACGAGTGTCAGGAGCATCTTGATCTCTGTGGCTTCTCCCGTCGATTTCGATAATAGTTTTTGAAGGTATATGGGAAAAGTCAACTATGTAAGGCTCAATGACATGTTGACGTCGGATTTGAACGCCTTGGCTGGCCCATGACCTCACCTTGTTCCAAAAGAACAATTCAGGTTTAGTCATGTTTGATCTCATTTCTCTGGCTCTTGCTTTCAGAATTGGATCGATTCGTCGTCTCACTACAATATTTATTTTAGTTCAATTTGAGACTTCCTTAAGGTCAGGGATAATAGGGAGATGGCTGAGATTGCGGTGGTGACGGGGGCGGGGGCGGGGATCGGGAAGGCGATTGCGAAGCGTTTGACGGATGGTGGATTTTTGGTTGTTGGGTTGGATATTGATGTTTCGGGAGTTGTGGAGGCTGTGGGTTGTGATGTTGGGGATTTCGGGGAGTGTGAGCGGGCTTGGGGGGAAGTTTGCGGTCGATTTGGGGTGCCAAAGGTTCTGGTGAACAACGCCGGGGTGATTCTACGAAAGAGTGTTTTGGATACGGTTCCGGAAGAATTTTGGCGGGTAATGCAGACGAATTTAGGTGGGGTATTTCATTTGAGTCAGCTTGCGGCTCGCAGTTGGGTGGATGGTGGAATTGAGGGACGGATTGTGAATATTAGTAGTGGTCATGCGTGGATTGGAGGTTATGACCGGAGTGCTTATGCAAGTAGCAAGGCGGCAATTGAGGCGTTTACTCGTAATTCGGCAGTGGAACTGGGGCAGCACGGGATTTTGGTCAATGCGGTTTCTCCAGGTTTTACGTTTACGGAGATGAGCCGGAATAGTTTGGTTGGCGAGCGGAAGTCAATGGTTGAGCGGCGGTTGCCGATTCGACGGATTGCTGAGGCCGAGGAAGTTGCGCAGGCGGTTTTTGCCTTAGTTACAGATCAGGTGCCTTATATGACGGGTCAGACTTTGCGGATTGACGGGGGCTGGAGCAATAGCGATGTGGACTATTCGCGATTAAAGGAAGAGTGATTGAGTAGGATAACGATATGGCGGAAGAGACAGCTAAACCTGAAGAGAAAAAAGACGAAAAGAAGAAGCTGATTGAGGAGCCAGCGGTTTCTAGGGAGGCAAAAGTTGGAAAGTTAGAATATACGGTTGAGACCGGTCGTTTGCCAATTTTGGATGTAGAAGGTGAGGTTGATGCACTTATTTCTTACCATTATTATAAGAAAAAGGGAAATGAGAATCGACCCTTGATTTTGAGTTTTAACGGGGGCCCGGGGTCGCCGAGTTTGTGGTTACATTTGGGGACGATGGGGCCGCGCCGGGTTCAGATGAAAACGGACGGAAATATGCCTCAGCCGCCTTATCAGTTGGTTGATAATCCGCATAACTGGTTGGAATTTGGGGATTTGGTGTTTATTGATCCAGTGGGCACTGGTTTTAGCCGAGCGAAAGATGACAAAACGAGCGAAAAGTCTTGGAGTTTGAAAGGAGATATTGAGTCAGTTGGGGAGTTTATTAGGTTGTTTTTGGTTCGGAAGGAGCGCTGGACTTCGCCCCTTTATTTGGCGGGTGAAAGTTATGGAACGACTCGGGCGACGGGTTTGAGTGGTTATTTGATTGAGCGTGGCATTACGTTTAGTGGGCTGATTTTGGTGAGTTCGGTTTTGAGCTTCCAAACTCTGAGATTTAATAAAGGGAACGATTTACCGTATGCGGTTTATTTGCCAACTTATGCGGCGACGGCACACTATCACGGCAAAGTGACGGGTGATCTGCAGAAATTTATTGCGAAAGCGCGGAAGTTTGCGTTTGGTGATTATTGGCTTGCTTTGGCGAAGGGATCGGGGCTGGTTGGGACGGAGCGTGAGAATATTCGGGCGGAGTTATCGGCTTTGACGGGATTAAGTGAAGATTATTTGGAGCGATGCGATTTGCGGCCGGATATTTGGAAGTTCTGTAAGGAGCTTTGCCGGGATGAGGGAAGGACGGTTGGTCGTTTGGATTCGCGGTTTAAGGGGATTGATGCGACGAATAGGGGCGTGGATGAAGGGCCGGAGCATGATCCATCGATGTCGCTGCTCATGGGGCCTTATACGACGCTTTACAATTACTATGTGCGGTCGGAATGTGGTTATGAGACGGACTTGGAATACATGGTCTTTAAGGGAATCAAGAAGCCTTGGGAATGGGGAAGTGCAGGCGAGGGTCATCCTGACACGAGTGAGGCACTGCGGAAAGCGATGAGCAGGAATCCTTATATGGGGGTCTTTGTGGCGAGTGGCTATTACGATTTAGCGACGCCGTTTTTTGCAACGGAATATACGGTTTCTCACCTTGATCTAGATGAGTCGCTTCGTGGGAACATTGAGATTCAGGAGTATGAGTCGGGGCATATGATGTATATCCATGAGGGGTCGCTGGAGAAGTTGGCGAAGGAAGTGGGTGCATTTGTTAAGCGGACGAAAGGTGGTTAGAGAGTATTGATTCGACACAGTACAGCACCATGAAAATGGTTTCAAAAGGAAGTTCTTGAAAGTAATTGAGAAAATAGCCTGGGTCATTTAGTGATTGTGGCTGTGATGGATAGTTGAGTTTTTTCGTTAATCCGAGTTGCGACGACGAAGATTTTTGCGCCGGTCGAAGTGAGGCCGCCGACAACTGCGGTCGCTGATGTTACTGACTTACTCTTGTTGGAAATGATTTGCTTTGCGTAAAAATCTGCGACTCTTGAAGGAGGGTCTTTGGTGAATTGGGTGAGGGTTACTTTTGTTTCCTCATTTGTTTTGGCGAGGGAAGATTGGTTGTTTGTATCGGATTTGATAAGATTTGGATAGGGTTTTAGCCCGAATACTTTGACATCAATGTTTTCGCCAGCTTTGAGTTCGATTGTTGGTGGTGATTCGGGGATTGGCGGGGTTATAGTTGATTCGGCGGTTGGATTAATGACGATGGGTTTTTCTTGTGGAGACGTAGGGATTGTGGGTTCATTTTGAGCGGTTTGGGTGAGTTGTTGGTCGGGCTCGTTGCAGCTCGTTAAACACAGACACAATATTAAGAGGGGAAGTGCTCTCATGCGGGGCTATTTTTTCTCCATGGCACCGGAGATCGATACTTGAGTGTCGGAGCCAAGTTTGCTGATGATTACAGCTATTTTTGCGCCGGTCGACGTTTCTCCACCAATGATTGTTCCGTCGCCGGTTTTAGTAACTGATCTATTTTTTGGAGTCAATTGCGGTTCATAAAAGTCGGTTGCTTGGGTGATTGAATCTTTGGTGGTGAACGTAACGGTTATTGACTTTCCAGTTGCGGTTTCGATCACGTTGTGCTGTTTTTCCGATTCGTTTTGGTTGGTTCTAGGATATTCTTTGAGGCCAAATTCTTCGTAGTTTAATGAATTTTTGGTGGTCATAGAGAAGTTTTCACCGCTGTTTGTTTTTCCGGTGATTTCGGTTGATCCGTCAGAATTTGTTTTGGTCGTTAGTTTTGTCTCTTCGGGGTTGGGAGTTGTGGGCTTAAGTTCGTCGTTGGCGGATGGCGTGCATGCGGACACGCCAATTAGGATGAGCGAAAGAAATGGAATCACTTTCAATTTTTTGCCTTGCTGTTGCAGGTGTAACCGATTTGGGTTTCGCCATTTTCTTCAAGTGCGGTTATGTAAACGGACGAGCCGTTGGCCGTTTTGCCACCGATCATTGCCATGTTGTTGGTGGTGCTTGTAGTTTTGTTATCGACGAACTTTGAGGAATAGAATTCGATTACTTTGGCAGCGGAATCTTTGGTTACAAGAGCGAGTGAAGCACTGATGCCTTGCGAAGTTTCGGTGCGGAATGAAGCGTTGGCGTTTTTGGCTTCGGCTCCGGGGTAGGGTTCGATTCCGAATTCGGTGAGATCCAGTTCTTTACCAGATTGCATCTGGAAGTTTTCTCCTTTGGAGTTTTTGCCGTTGTAGGCGACGCTGCCATCGGAATCGGTTTTGGTGTTCATTTCAAATCCACTCTTGTCTTTGATTTGAGATGTGCCGTTTTTGTCATCAATTTTTATTTCGCCGCCATCGGTTTTGAGGGTTGTTGTTGTTGATCCGTCAAGTTTCTTTTCGACTTTGACGGGTGGGGAGCACGCTGTGAGAGCGGCGAGGGTGATGAGAGCGATGGCGACGTTTCGCATTTGGGTTATTTTACGTTGTTTGGTAGACTTTGGTTGATGTCTGACGAAAAATTTGATAATGTGCGAGAATCTGCGGCGCGGTATGGTGATGGGTCGAAGCCGGAACGTGACCCGAAGACGGGTCGGTTTGTCTCCGGCACCGACCGTGACGCTTCCAAAAAAACCGTTGAGAAATCGATTCAAGATACTATGAAACGATACAGTCGAGCCTTGAAAAAATTAGCGGAATAGGATGGAGCCACTGTTTATTGATTTAGGGGTGACTCTTGAGATTCACCAAGTCATGATTGACGTTTTTGGAGGAGCTCACGGTATTCGAGATGAATGTGTTTTAGAAAGTGCTTTGGGTGCGCCGAAAAATGCTGCGCTTTATGATGGTTTTGAAGACGATTAGAAAAACTGGGTTCGTTTAGCCAGTTATTACTGGTTTGCACTATCTCAAAATCATCCATTCATTGATGGAAACAAGCGCACCGCATTTGCTGTTTCAGAGGTTTTTCTTCAGATTAATGGGTTGGAGTATTGTCTCACGGAGGATGAGGTGATTGAGATAGGTTTAGGTTTGGCATCTTCGGGAATGACCCGGGACGCGCTAATTACTGCACTTACCGGAAAAATAGTTAGAGCCGAAGAATACTAACTGTATCTTCGGCTCAGATATTTTCTACGCCTTGTGGATTGCCATGCCGTGGGCGTCTTCGTATGCTTCGAGGACGACTTCGGCCATGGTTGGGTGGGCGTGGATGGTCATGAACAGTGATTCCAGGGTGGCTTCGAGGTTGATGGCAACCGCGCCTTCGTGGATCATGTCGGTGACGTGGGAGCCGATCATGTGCATCCCGAGAAGTTCACCGTATTTGGCATCAACAACGACTTTGACGAACCCATCTTGGTGTCCTGAAGCCATTGCTTTTCCGTTCGGGCGGAACATGCCTTTACCGATTTTGACTTCATAGCCTTGGGCTTTTGCTTGTTCTTCAGTGAGGCCGACACTAGCGACTTCGGGAACGGTGTAAACGCAGTTCGGAATCGACTTGTATTGAGCCTTTTCCTTCTTGTTTTCGATAATGTTGTGAACTGCGACAATGCCTTCGTGGGATGCAACGTGGGCAAGTTGGATTCGTCCGGTGACATCTCCGATTGCGTAGATGTGAGGGGCGTGGGTGACGAGCGTGTCGTCCACGACTTCAACGCCTCGTCGGTGGAGTTTGACGCCCACTTTGTCGAGGTTCATACCTTCGGTATTGGCTTTGCGGCCAACACCGAGGAGTACAACGTCAACTTCAATTTGTTCGGTGGTTGTTCCGGTTTTGACATGGCAAACCCAGACATCTCCTTTCTTTTCGCATTTTTCGAGGGCGGCGCCGGTTTTGACTTTCACGCCGATTTTGGACATTTGTTTGCCGAGTTCTTTGCCGAGTTCTTCATCGAACATCGGAATGAGGTTAGGCATCATTTCGACAAGTGTGACTTCGGAGCCAAGTCCACCAAAGACGTAGCTGAATTCGCATCCGACGGCACCACCGCCAAGGACGAGCATTCGTTTGGGAAGGTGGTCGGCGGTGACGGCTTCATCGGAGGTCCAGACACCGTTCTCACGTCCGCCTTCGAGGCCGGGAACGGGGATGTGGATGACGGATGATCCCATTGCAAGGATGAAGTTTTTGGCGCGAATTGTACGTTTTTGTCCGTCTTTGTCGACTTCGACGGTGTTGGCATCTTTAAAGCTGGCGAAACCTTCGACGTGTTCGATATTGTTTTTCTTGAAGAGGTATCCGACGCCTCCGCGTTGGGTTTGGACGATCTTGTCCTTTCGCTCCATGATTTTATTGAAATCGAAGCCGACTTCGCCGGAGATTGTTACTCCGAGTTCGGCAGATTTTTTGGTGTCTTGGAGCCTTTCAACAGAGCCGATCATGGCTTTGGATGGGATGCAGCCCCAGTTAAGACAAGTTCCGCCGAGGAATTCTTTTTCGACGCACATTACTTTTGCGCCGAGTTGAGCAGCTCGGATCGCGGCGACGTAGCCTCCGGGGCCGGCGCCAATGACAACGATGTCGGCATCAAAATTTTCAGTAGCCATGGTTTGTTCTTTTTCCTGGGGTGGTTTAAGTTCGCTGATTTCCCTGATTAGACTTTCGAATGTTTGGGGAAGTGTGACGGTGGGGCCGGCAGATGGCTGCTCGGTCGATGAATCTATTGTCCCGTCGCTGTGCGAACTTTGCACTCTGTGAGTTTACCGACGAGGGGGTAAGTGCCCCGGACTCACTGCACCAATGAAAAGTGATCTAAGCGATTTTATAAAGGGAGTTTTAAGAAAATTTTTGAAATGGTGGTTGGATTGCTAGTTTTCGAACGTACTTACTTGAAAAATTTTGTTTTGTTTAAGTTGTCTTGTAGAATCTTTAAGAAGAAGTCATTCGTACAATCATTTGAGGCAGGGTAAATGGCAGGATACTTAGAAGAAAAAACTGGTGGGGATGGAAATGTTCTGAGTTGGCAAACACCAAATCGGCAACGACTTTGGGGATTGTTGGCTGCGATTCCGGCGGCAATTTTTGTTGCCCATGGCCTTTACGGGGAGAAGGACGTGAAAGTCTGGGAGGTTGTTGTTGGTTCGATTTTGATGTTTGGGGCGTTCTTGGTGGCGACATGGACGGTGAAATTTGGACTGAACCTAAAGGAAGGAAGTTATGAATCGGTACGCGGGTTTATTCCGGCGTTATTTGGGGAGCGAGGTCCAGCGAAGGAAGTATTTCAGTGTGTGGCGGTTCGGGCTGAAACCTTTGTGGAGGCAGCTAAGCGCGAGTTAGAAGCGGAGGAGTTTGAGCAATTTCGGGTGTTTCTGGTTTGGAAGCAAGCGGGCAGAGAAGCGATGCTCCTTGATACGATTCCGGATACTTATGAAGAGAGCTTGGACAAACGCGATCATCATGCAATGGCGATTGAGCATGCACAGAGGATTGCAAAGCCGCTCGGGTTAGAGGTTTTGGATCAGGCACGAGTTCGAGCGGTTGTTACGATGCAAGAAGGGATCGAGGAACAAGTTACGAGCAACGCATAAATCTCGCAGATTGCGGGTTTTATGAGTTCTAAAGACCATCTGTGATTGGCATCATAGATGTTTGATGTTGCGATTGGTAGATGGTGGGAATTTCTGTCCCGCCTGATATTCAGTCCAATTATCGACGAGAAGAGTCTCAGGATCGGTACCGGGTACGCCACCTTGCGGCAGCGAATAATGCGTTATTCCTCTGTCTGCTCGCCTTTGTGTGTATGGGTGTGGCGGGTGGATATCAATCGGATCCGAAATTGGGGGCATATTTGGCGATTCCGTTCTTTTTGTTTTGGGCTTGGGCGGTTTTTCGGGATTCCAAGGTGTTAATGCCTCAGAATTTTTTCCATCGGTTTACCTTTTGCGAGTTCGTCGATCAGTTTGTCGAGATAGCGAATTTTCTGCATCAGTGGTTCTGATATCTCTTCAACTCGAACGCCACAGACGACACCTTTGATGAGTTCGCACTTGGGATTCATGTTTGGTGCCTGGTCGAAGAAGTCTTTGATGGTGTTTTCGGATTTGAGTTGCTTGTCGAGTCCGGCTTGGTCGTAGCCAGTGAGCCAACAGGTTATTTGATCAACTTCTGCTTGAGTGCGGCCCTTCCGTTCTGCTTTTTGGATGTACAAGGGGTATAGCCCGGCGATCTTATATGCATAGACTCTATTGAGAGTTTTTTCATCCATTTTGCTCATAATTTATGATCTGATTTTACCTTTCCTGAAGCGAGTTAGATTGTAGGATAATAGGAATTGATGGAGCCCTTCAAGAACATGTATAACCGCGAGTTTGTGGGGCGGCTCGCGAGTGAATTGGGTGGTGTTTATTCTCAGTTTGACTCTAGAGAATTTGTTTCGTCGGTGATTGATGAGGAGTGGGAATCGAGAGAATTGAAAGGGAGGATGCGGCACATTTCGAAGACAATGGGTTTGTATTTACCGAGTGATTTTGAGGAGGCGATTGAAATAGTTCGGCGGGCGGCGATGGGGTTTGAAGGGGGTTCGTTTGTGGCGATGGTTTTCCCGGATTTTGTTGAGGTTTATGGGTTGGAGCATTGGGAGGCTGCGATGGCGGCGTTGGAGCAGTTCACGCATCAGAGCAGCGCGGAGTTTGCGATTCGGCCATTTTTGCTGAGGGATTTGGAACGGGGGATGGCGCAGATGTTGGAGTGGGCGGGGCATGAGAGTGACCATGTTCGGCGGCTGGCGAGTGAGGGGTGTCGGCCGCGGTTGCCTTGGGGAATGGGGGTTCCGGCTTTGAAGCGGAATCCGGGATTGATTTTGCCGATCCTGGAGATGTTGAAGGGAGATGAGTCGGAGTATGTTCGGCGGAGTGTGGCGAATAATTTGAATGATATTGCCAAGGATCATCCGGAGTTGGTGGTTTCGGTTTTGGGTGAGTGGAAGATTGTGGGCTCGAAGGAGATGGGAAAATTGGTGCGGCATTCTCTTCGGGGGCTATTGAAGCAGGGACATCCGGGGGCATTAGAGCTGGTGGGGCATGGGGCGACAGAATGCGTGGTCGAGGGGTTGCGTGTAATCGATTCGGTGGTGAAAATGGGGGATTCGGTGGAGTTTGAGTTTGCGGTTGTGAATCTAGGATCAGCGGCGGTGGATTTGATGGTGGATTATGTTGTTGGGTTTGTCTTGGCGCGGGGGAAGAGTGGGAAGAAGGTTTTTAAGTTATCGAAGTTTTCGTTGGGGGCGGGTGAGCGGCGTTCTGTGCGGAAGGTGCATAGTTTTCGTTTGATAACAACTCGGGTTTATTATCCGGGGGTGCATTCTGTGGCGGTGCAAGTGAATGGGGTTGCGAGTGGGGCGGTGGAGTTTGAGTTGGTTGAATCGGACTAAAACTTTCATTTTTCGTCAACCCCTCCCGACCCCGTGCTGGGCCACCCTCCCCAGACTTGGGGAGGGAAATTTGGATACAACCTGTCTTTGGGATGACGACAGAGATTACGCGATAGTGATGTCTTTGTTGAGATAGACATCTTGGATGGCGTTGAGGATTTCGACGCCTTCCTTGAGGGGGCGTTGGAATGCTTTTCGGCCAGAGATGAGTCCGGTGCCGCCGGCGCGTTTGTTGATAACGGCGGTGGTGATTGCATCTTGGAGGTCGTTAGCACCGGATGCGCCACCGCTATTGATGAGACCGGCGCGGCCCATGTAGCAATTGGCGAGTTGGTAGCGGGTGAGGTCAATCGGGTGATCGGTGGTGAGTTCGGTGTAGATGCGCTCGTCAAGTTTGCCGTAGCTGGAACCGCCGGTGTTGAGGGCTTTGAAGCCGCCATTGCACTCGGGGAGTTTTTGTTTGATGATGTCGGCTTCGATGGTAACGCCGAGGTGGTTGGCTTGACCAGTGAGGTCGGCGGAAAGGTGGTAGTCCTTATCGGACTTAAAGGCGTCGTTGCGGAGGTAGCACCAGAGGACGGTGCTCATGCCGAGGCTGTGGGCGTGTTCAAACGCTTGGCTAACTTCGACAAGTTGGCGGGTGGCGTTATCGGAGCCGAAATAGACGGTTGCGCCGACGGAGATTGCACCCATGTCCCAGGCTTGTTCGACTTGGGCAAACATGACTTGGTCGGCTTGGTTGGGGTAAGTGAGCAGTTCGTTGTGGTTGATTTTGACCATGAACGGAATTTTGTGGGCGTATTTACGGCTGACCATTCCTAGAACTCCGAGAGTGGAGCAGACCATGTTGCATCCGCCTTCGATAGCGAGTTCAACAATTCCGGCGGGGTCGAAGCAGGCGGGGTTTTTCGCGAATGAAGCTCCGGCGCTGTGTTCGATACCTTGGTCGACGGGGAGGATGCTGAGGTAACCGGTTCCGCCGAGGCGTCCGTGGTTAAACATATTTTGCAGACTGTTTAAGACTTTGTTATTTCTATCGGATTGGCTATAGATTCGGTCAACGAAATCTGGCCCGGGGAGGTGGAGCATGGATTTGTCGATGGTTTGACATTTGTGACCGAGAAGATTTTCGGCTTGGTTGCCCAGGATGGACTGGATTTCGCTGATGGTTCGCGCCATACAGGTTATTTTGCCAGGTTTGAATCATTCCAATAGGCTTGGGGTCTAGTGGCCCTTAATAGAAACCTAGAGGTTGATGGCTCGGTATAACGGATTTAGGAAACCTGGGAAGTTGGAATGACAGTACGCGCGATCGGATTAACGGTGTTGGGATTGAGTTTTTGCTCGCTGGGCTTTGGGCAGGATCGTTTGAGTTTGGACGATGCGTTGACCCGTGCAAAAGAGCGTAATGGCTCGGTGATGGCGGCGTTTTTGAACTATCGGGCGGCTCAGCAGAATGCCCGGAGCGCTTATAGTACGTTTTTGCCGACAGTGACTCCAAGTGTGAGTCATGACGTGGGATTTAATGAGACCCTAACGGGGCCGTTCCGAGGTCGGAATGACTTGAATACGACGAATGCGGCGATTGATGTGAACTGGCAGATTTTGGATGATGGTTCGCGGAAGGATCGATATTCGCAGGCGCGATATTCGGCGACATCTCTCCAGTTTTCTTCGTTGCAAACCTTACGAACAACACTATTTACGGTTCATACGCGATTCTATGATGCGTTGCGGAGCCAAGAGTTACTCCGGGTTCAGAATGAAAATTTGAAGCGTGCGAAAGTGATTCTGGATCAAACAATTTTTCGCGCGAATCCTCCGATAGAAGATATACCGAAGAAAGATATTTTGCAAGCAAAGGCTGACTATGAAAATGCCCGGGTGAGCGTATTGACTTCTGAAAACCGAGTGGCGACATCGGCGGCCGATTTGAAAGCAGTTTTGGCTTGGGATCAGGAGGATTTGCCCGATTTGGTAAAGCCGACGGCGCAGCAGTTGCCGGCACTCGTGATGACATTGCAAGAAGCAGTGGTTGAAGGGCTTGCGAATCGTGCAGACTTAGAGGCGACAAGAGTTAGGGTGCAGTCGCAAGTTCTTAATGTCCGACTAGCGAAGCGCGATGGGTTTTTGAAGTATTCGGTGGACGCGGGTTATCGAAGAATTTTTGCTGAGGATCCTTTCCAACGAGCAGCAGTTACTTTCTCGGCGAGTTTTCCTCTTTATGATGGAGATCGGACGAGCTCAGCGCTTGAGGCAGAACGATTGACTTTGGCGGCGATTGAAGCGAATTTGGAGCAAGACGAGCGTGGAGTTCGGGCGGAGATTGAATCTTCTTATAAGGAGTATGGTCAGAACCGTTTGCGCTATGAAGCATCGCAGGCGGCTTTGGAAGCGGCTCAGGAGAATTACAACGCGGCGGTTGCGGCTCAGGCTGAGGGGGCAGGGAACTTGTTGCAAGTTCTGACGGCGCGGGTGAGTTTGACGACGGCGGAATCGAATTCAGTTGAAGCGACTTATGACTTGCTCATATCGGACATTCGATTTCGGTTGGCAACCGGGCAATCGGTACCAGGAGAATAAGAGATGAGTGCACCTCCAAGACCAGTGATTGAGACTCGAAATTTGGTGAAGGAGTATGTCATGGGCGATATGGTCGTTCGGGCTTTACGAGGAGTTTCTGTGAACATCTATCCGGGTGAATTTGTTGCGATTATGGGGCCATCGGGTTCGGGCAAATCGACGTTCATGAACATGGCGGGTTGCTTGGATCGGCCGTCTTCGGGGGATTACTTTTTAGATGGTAAAGAAGTCAGCCGGATGGGCGACAACGCGCTCGCTGAGATTCGGAATAAGTACATTGGATTTGTTTTTCAGACATTTAACTTGTTGCCGCGGACGACGGCGGTCAAGAATGTTGAGTTGCCTCTGCTCTATGCGGGGACTAAGAATCGGACGGCTTTGGCGACGAACGCATTGGAGCGAGTTGGGTTGGGTCAACGGATCAAACACAAGCCGAATGAGCTTTCGGGTGGACAGCAGCAACGGGTGGCGATTGCGCGGGCGATTGTTACGGATCCGATGTTGATTTTTGGGGATGAGCCTACGGGGAACTTGGATACTCGGACGAGTTTTGAAATCATGGCGCTTTTTCAGGAGTTAAATGAGGCGGGTAAGACGGTCGTTATTGTTACGCACGAGGAAGATATTGCGAAGCACTGCAAGCGGATTATTCGATTCCGGGATGGAATGATTGAGAAAGATGAGGTTATTGAGAACCCGACGGATGCTCGCAAGGAGCTGGCGAATTTGCCTCCACCTGAGGTTGTTACACAATAGCTAGTTTCTAATGAATTGCCAGAATAGGCAAGAGTTCGTTATTGCTGACAACTGAATTGTGGGTTGAACTGGCAATAATAAATAAATGCGCATGGTGTGGAATCTAGTGGGGTTGCTCTTTGTGGGCGTCGGCACTGCGGGGATATTTATTCCTGGCCTTCCTGCGACAGTATTTTTCATTTTAGCTTTGTATTCGTTTACGAAGGGTGCGAATGAAAAGTGGCGTCAGCGGCTTTTGAATCATAGTGTAGTTGGAGCGACTTTGCGGCACTGGGAAAAGCACCGGAGCATCAGTCGGCGGATCAAGTGGGTTGCGTCGATTTGTATTGCGGTTTCGTGTGGGCTTTCGTCGTTTGTTATTCCGCCGGTGTGGGTGAAGTTTCTGGTATTGGCTCTGGGTGCGTTTGGGATTTGGTATGTTTTGAGCCGGAAGACTACTGAAGATTTAGTTATTGAAGAATCGGTGGGGGAGTTTGAGGGTTTAGTTGCTTAAGATGAGTTTTTGGGTTTGATGCCCATTCGATATTTTCGGCGTCGATGAAACGCCAGGGGTAGTCGTCACCTTTCTCTGATGCTAAACCTATTCTGGTTGATTGGACGTACGGTTTTGGATTTTTGGCTGGGATAATTTCGAGGATTGGGTTGGTGGTGAGAGCGTCGATGCCGTAATGATCTGAGTTGATATGATAAGCAGCGCAGAGTTTGCCAGGGCCGGAGAGGAGATCTTTGGGGGATTTGGCTTTCGGTCGATTTTTGAATAGGGTTTCGAAGTTGTTAAGGGGTATGGCGGCGCGGATGAGGATGGCTCCGGCAATGTCCTCGGGGTGGGCGGTGAGGTTGAGCATCCAGTGGTTGCCGTATGTGAAATAGGTGTAGATGTGACCTGCTTGGCCGAACATGACTTTGGTTCTAGGAGTTTGTCCGCGGTAGGCGTGGGAGCCGGGGTCGAGGGAGCCGGAATAGGCTTCGACTTCGACGATTTGGCAGGAGCCGATCGAGGTCTTGATTATGGCGCCAAGGAGATAGGGAGCAGCACTTTCAACTGGGTTGTTGGTGAGGAGTTGACGAAGTTGACGTTGTGTCATGCCTGAATTCGATTTTCTAAAGTGCTTCGGGGATGATTTTGCGGTTGATGAGTCCGGGAATGTCGCTCCATTTGAGCTTAACGATGTATTCGCCTTCAACGTATGGGCCGACGGAGTATTTATCAAATGGGAAAGTGAGGCCGTTTTTTGAGATGGCAAAGTGGGTGTTTGAGTCTTCAGGGAAGTCGGTAAGGGGTTCGTTGACACGCGCCATTTTGAGTGAGTTTAGGGCTGGTTTGACATGGCCCTCAATAAGTTCGGAGAGATCAACTCCGGGGGCCAGGATTTCCGTGAGCTTAATTGCTTTAGGTTTTCCGTCGATCATTGCGACATTGATGCAGTGGGTGAAACCGTTGGGGTGGGCACCGCCGGCATATTCGTAGTGGTCGAAGAAGATGCTGATGACGTTGTTTGAACTGTAGCTCACGACTCCGTTGAGTTCAAGTTCCCAGGGGACGGTCGGCGTTTCATCGAAGTCTTTGGCAGACTTTTCGAATTCTTGGCGTTGAATAGTGAAATATCTTTTAGTGATATTGTTGGCGAGCGTGGTGAGTGGGGATTTGGAGCTAAACTCGGGGTAGGCGATGTTGATTTCGTACTTTTTTGGAGATGCAATTTTAATTTGTTTGTAGGTGATTGGTTTTTCGGCTAGGACAGCTGCGAGGACAAGGGCAGTGGCGATCGGCATCGAGACAGTTTACAGGGTTCGAATTTGCAATTGGAGTTTGAATTCGATTTCTTGGGACCGGAGTAACTAGTTTCACATACAACAACTTAAACCTGTTATACTTGTAATGATTGAATTTGGCTCGGTTGGAGCCTGTTCGAGAGGAGCATAAATGAATAAACAAAAATGGTACGCCTTAGCGGGCTTGGCCCTGGCAATTCCTTCGTCGGCTTTTGGTCAGATTGCAAATGGTGGATTTGAAACTGTTGCCTTAGGTGGCGCAAACGGCTCAGGTCCGGGATACTGGACATTCAACAACGGCAATTCGAACATTAGTGACTGGTCAGTTGGTGCGATTTCAGTTGATATCGTTAATTCGGCTTACCCTGTTCACAGCGGTGTCTATGCACTTGATTTGGTAGGTACGCCTGGCCCTGGTGAGATCCGTCAGACACTTGCACTCTCAAGTGGACAAAGTTATGTCGTTTCTTTTTGGGCCTATTCGACCGGTGATCCGATCAATATGGTTCTAGGGACAAATGCGGTCGGTAGTGGCAGTTCGATGTATTCGATTACTCAAGGTAGTTGGAACCAATACACGTACGCATTTACGGCAGCATCGAGTTCATTGGATTTGATTTTTGCAAGTGATGCGACCAATACAACGAACGGGAATTTGTTCTTGGATGATATATCGATTGAAGCGGTTCCTGAACCTGCCTCAATGGTTGTTCTTGGTGGTGCCGCTCTCATGTCAGCAATCCGTCGAAAACGAAAGTAAGCAAGTCTTTCACATTGATCCATACACCGATAGCCTTTGTGCTTTCGGTGTATTTCTTTTTAGGCAGAGTTAGTAAACTGCGGGGCATGAACGACACGTTGCAGGGTTGGTTGAAGGGTGAGATCCAGGGGCTGAAGGATGCGCACCTTTATAAGAAGCCGCGGATATTGGAAAGTCCGGCGGGTGGAAGGGTTATGATGGACGGGAAGTCGGTTATTAACTTGAGTAGTAATAATTATCTGGGTTTGGCGAATCACCCGAAGGTGAAGCAGGCGGCCTTGGATGCGATTGAGAAATGGGGAGTTGGGGCAGGAGCGGTTCGCTGGATTGGGGGAACGATGTCGATCCATGATGAGCTTGAGGAGAGGCTCGCGAAGTTCAAGCGAGTTGAGTCGGTTTTGGTATTTACGAGTGGGTTTACGGCGAATTCGGGCTGTATTCCAGCGGTTGTGACGAAGGATGATGTGATTATCAGCGATGCACTGAACCATGCTTCGATTATTGACGGAGTGCGGCTGAGCGCGGCTTCATATCGTAAGAGTGATGGGTGGGTTTATGACCACAAGAATATGGATATGTTGGAGGATTGTTTGAAGCGGGCGAGCGGTTTTGCGAAGCGGATGATTATTACGGACGGTGTGTTTTCGATGGATGGGGATATTGCGCCGTTGCCGGAGATTGTGGCTTTGGCGGAGAAATATGATGCATTTGTGATGGTGGATGATGCGCATGCGAGCGGGGTACTCGGTAAAAACGGCGCAGGAACCGCGAGCCACTTTGATTTGTATGGCCGTGTGGATATTCAATTGGGGACGCTTTCAAAAGCGTTGGGTGTGGTTGGTGGATACATTGCGGGGAGCGGGGCTTTGAAAGAGTGGTTGATCAATCGGGGTCGACCGTATTTGTTCTCGACGGCGCATCCTCCGATGGTGGCAGCGGCATTGATTGCAGCTTTGGATGTGATGGAGAATGATCCGGAGCCGATGGAGCGGCTTTGGTCGAACACTCGTAAGTGGAAGGCGATGCTGCATGAGGCGGGGTTTGATACGATGGGGAGCGAGACGCCAATTACGCCGATTTTATTTGGGGAAGAGAAGGCGGCACAGGATGCGGAGCGGATGCTGTGGGATGAGGGAGTTTATGCGCTGGCGATTGTTTATCCGACGGTTGGGAAGGGGAGTGCCCGGATTCGGACGATGCCGAACGCGACACATACGGATCAGGATTTGGCGGATGCTTTGGCGGCGTTTGTTCGGGTTCGGGACCGGTTGGGTGCGGGGGTTTAGGTTTTCATGATCTGACACCTTCGGAACTGTTTAATTTGTCAACCCCTCCCTTTATCCCTCCCCGAACTTCGGTGAAGGGGTTGATTGTTGAACGGGCAATGTTTGTGGATGTTGGAGGATAGATTCCTCCTTACGGACGGAAGGACGATGTTCTGATTTGTGGTGAGATTCCTGCCTACGCAGGAATGACATGTTTCGAAGTCTTCTATTCCCGGGTTTTGCAACCCGGGGCACGCCGTGAATGTGGATGGTGGGGGATGGATTCCATTTAAAGTGCGGAATTGTAATGTTCGGATTTGTGGTGAGATTCCTGCCTACGCAGGAATGGCAAGTTTTGAGGGTTGTTTTTCCCGGGTTTAACAACCCGGGGCACGCTGAGCATGTGGATATTGGGGATTGGATTAGGAGACTAGGTGGGTTCTTGGGCGCCGGCGACGATTCGGGTGACCAGGGTTCGGGGGAGGAAGCGGGGCATATAGGTTAGAAGGCGGTTGAGGGTGCCGGGGATGATGACAGGATCGCCGTGTTGGATTGCGGGGTACGCAGCGTGGGCGACTTGCTCGGGGGTCATGAATTTGCCGTGCATGAGGCGGGAGCGGCCCATATTGGCGCGAGTCTGGAAATCGGTTTTGGTGGGGCCGGGGCAGAGCGCGCAGACGGCGAGGTGGGTTGTGCGATATTCCTCGGCAAGGGCTTCGGACAGGCTGAGGACGTAGGCTTTGCTGGCGTAGTAGGCCGCCATGTAAGGGCCGGGCATGAATGCGGCAGTGCTTGCGACATTGACGAGGCGTGAGTTGGGGAATTGGATGAGCAAAGGGATGAATCGCTGGCAAAGATCGGTGAGAACGCGGACGTTGAGGTCGAGCATGGCCATTTGCAGTTCACCGGGGATTTGGTGGAAAGGTCCAAAATTGGCGAATCCGGCGTTGTTAATGAACTGATCGATGGGGAGATTTTGTTCGGCGAGGGTGGAATAGAGCTCGACGGTTGCGCCGGGGGCTGAAAGGTCGAGGGCGATGGTTTTCACCTCGACTTTGTAGGCGTTTTGAATTCGTTTAGCGGCTTGGGTGAGGTTCTCTTGGTTGCGCGCGACGAGGACGAGGGGGTGGTTATTTTGGGCGTAAGTTTGGGCAAGGGCAAGACCAATTCCGCCGGATGCGCCTGTGATGACCGTGTATGGTTGAGCCATTAATTGTCAGTCTACGGCTTGGAGGGCCGAGGTTGTTGCGGTATACAGACTTTGTGAAGCAGGGGAAGCGAATTTTTTTGGCGATTGAACTGAGCGATGAGGCTCGGAAGGAGATATTGCGCGTTCAGAAAGAGTTAGGAAAGTTGAGTGATGGAGTTTATAAACCTTCGGCCAAGGAGAGTTTGCATTTGACACTTTATTTTTGTGGGGAGACGGAAGAGGAAACGATTGTGCGGATTGGGGATGCGCTGGAAGGGATGAGTGCTGATGCTTTTGACGTGCGATTGGGTGGGTTGAAGTTGTTGCCGCAAGATGATGTACCACGGGTTTTGGGGGTTTCGGTGGAATCGGGTGGTCGGGAGTTGAAGGCATTTCAGCAACGAATCCATGACATTTGTTTTGCTTTGGCGGAGTTTAAGGAAGTGCGGCCGTTTGTGCCTCATGTGACATTTGCACGGCTCGCCCGGGATGTTCCGGCAGGAGCGAAGGTTGTGAAGCGGGCGATTGCGGGGCTCGGGAAGATTGAACCGGTTCGTTGGCGGATTAGTGAGGTCGTAATTTTTTCGAATGAGGATGGGAAGCATGAGGTTGTTCGGCGGGTTTTGTTGGGATGATTGAGTTTTGGGCACCATCCTAGACTCTCTAATTTGGGTGTACTTTCTTTGTCACCCCACCCCTTCCCCTCCTCTGAAAGGGAGGGATGGTTTTGCATTATTGATTTGAGTTTGTTTTGGATGGATACACCCCACCCCTTCCCCTCTCCTGAAAGGGAGGGATGGTTTTGCATTATTGATTTGAGTTTGTTTTGGATGGATACACCCCACCCCTGCCCCTCCACTGAAAGGGAGGGATGGTTTTGCATTATTGATTTGAGTTT
>JBJXDW010000030.1:0-53205 GCA_046154445.1 Fimbriimonadaceae bacterium
CCAAGTGCCCGACCATATCGATCCATTAAGCTCAAGCCCACCTGCCACCGCCGTCAACCGATCCGCCGCCAACCGCCGCTGCGCATGATTCAACTCAAACAAAAAGCTCATCGCCGTAACCTCCGATCATCCACCTCATCCAGCCAATCCAAAACCGATTCATCAACCGATCGTCCCCCCGCCTCATGGTACAAACCCGACCCCTCAAACAATCCAAAGCCCAAACCCGACCACGAATCAAAATCCGCAAAATCAGCTTCAGAAACCGCCGGAACACCAACTGCCTCATCGACCCGAAATCGACCAAAAAACCGCTTCAACCAATTCACGAAAGTCCAACCGCCCCCAAACTCACAAAGTCATAACTCGACTCCACAACCGCCGCCCGAGCAAACTTAAACCCAAACTTCTCGACCAAAAAGTCACCCGACACTAAAGGCTGTCCCGCCCCCGGATCCACCGCAATCGGCAATCCGGCCCCCGGGGTGTTAAAAGCAAATTCCAACAACGACGCAGACCCCGTTGGCAAAGTCGGATACACCGCACCCACCGCCGCCGATCCAACCAACTCAACCGTCCATTTCTGCCGCGAACCCGCCGACAAAGCATGAGCAAACTTCGCCAGTTTCATCAGCACCGTCACCACAACCCCATTGATCGTCACCGAAAATCCCACATCTTTCCCGGCCAAAGCACCAAACGCTTTGCCCACCAGAGCCACCGACCCCACCGAATCAACCATCATGTCCAGCCGCGCGCGATATTCCTTCCGCACTGTCACCGGGTATTCCCACTCATCGCCCAAGCCCGATCCATCTTCATGCGTCATCCGACCTTCAAAAACTCCCGACTCAACCACCGCCCGGTAATCCAAACCTGCCAACGTCAATGCCGAAACATCCAAATGAGTCACCTTTGCCCCACCCGGCTTTGTGCTCGTAAAAGCTCCCCGAATCGCCACCGAATGCTTCACTGCTTCCCGCGATTCTCCCGCCAAAATCACCGGCGTCACATCTGCAAACTGAGTCGTCGAAACCACCTCCGCCGAACGCAGATCCGCCAAAACCGACGACCCGCCAACATCAAAAACCGTAACATCAACCCCCGTCAATCTAGCCATCTAACCTCCTCGCTCCGCACAAATATCACAGCTAAATTCCATCCGCAATTCAAACTCCTCATCCCCCTGCGACCCTTTCTCAATCCAAACCTTCTTCACCATCGGCAACTCCGCAACCCCCGCCGGATTCAAGTCCGCGAGCAATGCAACTCTCAAGTCCGCTGCATTTTCCAGCAACGCCTCCGAAACAATTCCACTAGCTACTGCCCGCCGAATCCGAATCTCAAACAAAACCTCCAGTCGATCAATTGATACGGAATCCGAATGAAATTCCAACTCCTGAGTCACAACCCGGGCAAACGGAATTCCAAAATCCTTGTCCGGCGCATCCACCGCCACCGTAATACCAGGCCACACCAATTGAATCGCCTCAACAACCGAGCCCCGCACCGCCACCAAATCTTCCGACCAACTCATAAATTCAAACGCTCCACTATCAACCGCGCATGATCAGTCACCAAGCCCATCGAAAGGACCTGCGGATCAGCCAAAACCCGATAAAAAACTCCATCCAATTCCAGCCGATCGCCCATCTCAACCCCAGACGCGTCGTCAAGCAAAACCACCGCCGGGTTTCGCGATTCTAGGTCAATCAAATCTTTGACTTCTTTCGAACTCTTCTCCACCAGCAAACCGCTCACCGTCGCCCCCGAAACCCACTCGCTCCGCACAAGAACGCCATCAACAACGTCGGGTACCAACTTCCAAACAACCAAATCGTGAGGCTTCCAAACCAATCCCACAAGCTACGCCCCCATCCCAATAAACCGATACCGAGCAAATATAAGTCGCGCCCGATCCGCTAAAATTTCCGCGAACTTTACTTGCAATCCGCCTGGTCGATACTTTATTGTCACCGAATCTTGCTTCACCGATTCCACCGAATCAGCCGCCGCAACATCAACCAACTCAACCACATAACTCGCCGCCAAATCTCGAACCGCATACCAAACATCAATCGGCACTGTAAGCCCAAACCCGGCCCGACCAACCACCGAAACCACCCCCGAAAATCCATTCTCCAATACAAGTTTCCGCACTGGCGTTACCAACTGCGGGCAAGTCAAAAACTCAACCGACTCCCCACCAACCAAAACTTCCGAAACCTCAGCAAACGGGCGATCAATGACCACAACCCCCTCAATTGCCAGAGATTCAAAAGATTCTTCCGCCCCCGCTAAAAACGGCGAAAAACCAACAGTCGAATGAACGTCATCAATCGCCCGAACCACCAACTCCCCAAAATCAACGCTCGGCAACGAACCAAAGCCCGCATCCGACAAAAATCCGCTTACATCTGCCGCTACCGGCCAATTAGTCATCGCCATAAATTCTCCAAAAAAACCCAGGCGGCCCCTCACTAAAACCGAGGAGCCGCCCAGTATCAACTTAGCTACCCAGACCCGTTAACTTACAGATCGCCTGATCACGCAAAACCTGCAGCCCCGCCCGGACACTCGCCCGAATCGCCACCTTATTACTCGTAAAGTAATCCTGATGACTATCCGATGCACTGACCGTCAGCTCACCGCGCATCTTGATCCGCGCAAAGTCAGCATCAAGTACCATCCCTGTTCCCGCTGTCAAAGCCTCACTCGCAACTATCTGTACACCCCAAACCCGACTGAGCGGCGCATCCCCTGGATGACCAAAGATATAAAGCCCATCCGCGGTCTTTGTCAAAGCTAGTGCCTGATAGTTATCGCTATGAAGTACGACCAAATTCGGCTTCGCCCGACCACTCGTCCGAACTTTCGTCATGGCCTTCATGATCTGGTCAAACGAATTGTCACTGCCCGCCGCCTGCGAAAGCACACCTGTCTGTGCGTAAAGCCCTAGAATGTTTGCTGCCGTCCCGTCGCCAATCGTCACCTGCTCGTCCAGCTTCTGTCGAACCATCAGTTTCAGATCTTCATCGATCAGCGATCGAACCCCCATCTCATCCTCAAGCTGCTCCTCAGTAACCGGCAAATAGACGCCAATCTTCCGAATATCAACCGCCGCTTCGGTATAAGCAATCCCCGCCTCATCAAACGCCGCCGCCTCAGCCTTAGCTGCCGCCGCGTTGGTGCGGGTCGTCTGCTTCATAAACTTCACCGAACCTATATCTGTCTGATCAATCCGCAGCAAGTCAATCAACTGAGGCGGTCGGCTTATCGCCGGAACTGCATTCCCATCTCGAAACGCCGCCGGAGCAAAACCCACCGAAGTGGTCATCGTCGTCTTCACTCCCAAAAAGTCGATCGCCGCACGCTCAAGTTCAACATCGCTGAACCGGCCACCAACCCGACCCTGCCATTGCGAACTCTTCAAAAGCAAATCACTTGCCAATCCCGTGCCCCCAAAACCACTTACCCGATTTGCCGGACGCGACATCTCACGAGATTTCATCTCAAAATCATTCGCCGATTCAAACGCCGACTTAGCAATCTCATGCTTTTTCGCCAGGTCATTGATGTCGTCCATCATCGTCCGCAGACCTTCCAAGTCATTCGCCGGAATGTCCTTCACCGCCTGACCATCAACCATGGTCTTTGTGGCATAACCATCCCAGCGCTTTTTGTAAGCCTGCCGCTTTGTCTCCAACTCCCGCCCTAATTCAATGTGATTCGTACTGCTCATGCTGCTTCTCTTTCCTAATCCCCACAAAATGTCAAATATGTGACAATTAATGTCAATATTCTAAATTTCTCAGTCCGAGCCACTCTTGCTCGAGCATCAAAACATCCGCAACCGCCGCCGACTCACTCTTCATCGAAGTTGCAACCGCCCCCGTCGCCGCTGGCAAACTCACCAAACTAAACTCTTTCAGTTCAATCCGTTTCAACAAGCGAACCCGCTTCCCGTCCCGTGTCTCAAAACTCCACTCGAGTGGCAAATAACCAATACTCAAACCAACTCGTTTCCCTGCCTCGAGCCGCTCTTCCGCCACTGTCTTCGCGTCCAAAGCCTCCTGGGTCGAGTGGAACGCCATTTTCACAAAAAGCCCTTTTCGATCCTCTGTCGCCGATGTCACAAAACCAACCGGAGCACCCGAATGGTCATGGCCAACCGCTACAAATCCACTCCGAACAAACTCCTCCAAGTCACCGTACGCTCCGTCCAAAATAACGTCACCATAAGCATCAACAACGTGCTTTACCGATGCATAACCCGATAAATCCGATCCAAGCGCCCCGCCCGCCTTCGATTTCAAATCAAGCCAACAAGTCTTTCTCTCCATATTCGTATCAACCAAATACCAAAATCCTAATTAGTCTGTAACACACAATTGCAAATTATCTAATAACACGGATACATGAATAAATTATGCACACACGAGATACCACCAAATGTCTAGTCCCGTTAAGTGGTTAACAAACCAACAATACAGCAATTTACCAATTTTCCACAAAGCGATGGCAAACGCTGACTCTCAAGTTGGGGTCAAAGAAACTGGCATCAACAAAGGCAAGCAAGTCGAAGAGTACCAAGAGACCGCTGGTCTCGGCAAGGGAGGCGGCAACCCCTGGTGCGCATGCTTCGTATATTGGTGCCTCATCCAGTCCGGAGCGAATCCGGGCCGCCTTCCCCAACCCGGAATCTGCGCCGCTGTCCGTAACTGGGCGAGTTGGGCCAAGGGTCAATCTAAAATCCAAAGAACCCCAAAACGTGGACATCTTTTCTATTGGCTCAAAGCCGACCAAACCGGACACATGGGCTTCTGTATCGGCCCCAGCATCCTCGGCATCTTTCGAACCATCGAAGGCAACACAGACGGCGAAAGCGGCTCCCGAGAAGGCGATGGCGTCCACAAGCGCACAAGAACAATTTGGCAACTCAAAAGTCACAAACAATGGGGATTTATCGATCTAAGAAACTTATGAATGATGCATTTATCACATCGATCGCAAGCAACGGCCCTTGGGCCGCAACCGCAGGATTTCTTCTACATACCGTAATCAAAGCATGGTCAAACGACCGGCAACAACTGATTACACTTCTCACAGAATTCAAAGACACTTTGACCGCACTAACACACGCCGTCGAACAATTAAACGATAACTAAAATGGAAAACTTTCTCAAAAAACTCGGACTCGACCAACAATCTCTCAAACTCGCCTACTTGCTCGGACGCGAGCAAGGACGTAAATTCGTTCGCGGAGCCCTTATCTTCCCTGGAATCCGCATCGCCGACCTCCAAATTCAAGCCATCAAAAATGGCGATAACCCCATCGAACTCATCGCAAAACGCGATGCCATGCTCGATTCTATGCTCGATTTCATCGAAGAATTCATTAATCTCGACGAAGACTAATGCCAAAAAAGAACACGGACAATGTGCGCCAGCAGATATGCAATCTTCTGGCGCAGGGTCAATCCCTCAAAAATATTTGTGCCATGCCGTCAATGCCCAGCGTCGGCACCATCTACAACTGGCTCATGCCCGGCCACCCCGCATTTAATCCCGAATTCCTTGATCAATATCGAGTGGCTCGAATGTGGCAATCCGAGTCGTTCATCGAAAAAATCATCGAACTCTCTAAAGACAATTCCCTCCCCCCAGATGTCAAAAAAATCCAAATCGAAGCTCTCAAAATCGCAGCTACCAAACTCGAGAGTCGCAATATAAGTGATGACAAACCACGTCAAATAATTGTCAAGGTCGTCTACGAATCCCAATCAACTTCAACTCACTCACCTTAACCGTCAAATTGCCAGAGCTGCACGCGCCTCAGCAAGACGTCCTGGCTCAAGCAAAACGCCTCAATGTCCTCGCTTGCGGCCGGCGATGGGGCAAAACCGTCCTCGGAATCGATATCGCCATCCGAGCAATGCTCGATGGGCACCCCGTCGCCTGGGCCGCCCCTCACTACAAATTCCTTGCCGAACCATTCCGCACTATCGACAAAACCCTCGGTCTCGTAGTTCAAAAGCGATCCCAAGACGATTTCCGGCTCGAACTCGCTACCGGCGGCACTCTCGACTGCTGGACTCTCAGCGACACAAATCTCGGACGGGGCCGCAAGTACAAAGTCTGGATTATTGACGAAGCCGCCCTCTCCCACACCCTTGAAAAAGCCTTCGCCGAAAGCATCCGCCCCACGCTCATCGACCTTTCTGGTGATGCCTGGTTCCTCAGCACCCCCCAAGGCCGCGGGTATTTCTGGGAATGCTTCCGCCGTGGCCAAGACTCGCAAGAACCTGAATGGCAATCCTGGCAAATGCCCACCAGCTCCAACCCATTCATGCCCCACAAAGAAATCCAAGCCGCCCGATCCTCCATGACCGAGCGCCAATTCGCACAAGAATTCCTCGCCGAATTCGGCCTCGACGAAGACTCCGTTTTCCGCAACATCGAACCATCCCTCACCGCCAAACCTCAATCCAACCCTAACCCCAATCAAACCTACATCGCTGGAGTCGATCTCGCAAGAGTGGAAGACTTCACTGTAATAACCATACTAAACAATCTCGGCGAACAAGTCCATATCGACCGCTTCCGCCGCCAATCTTGGGAGAGAACAATCACCAAAATCGCCACAGCATGCCAGCGGTTCAATTCCCCCGCCGTCGTCGATGCTTCAGGACTCGGCGACCCCATCATCGAACAACTCCAAGCTACCGGAATCACCATCATCCCCTTCAAATTCACCGCCCAGAGCAAAGAACCTCTTATTCAATCTCTCGCATTCAAACTTGAACAAAACCAATTAAAACTACTCGATGAACCTGCCCAAACAAATGAACTCCTCGCCTATCGCGCAACCAGATCAAAATTCGGAACCATGCAATACTCCGCACCTCCCGGTCAACACGACGATTGCGTCATCGCCCTCGCTCTCGCCGCCTCCCGCATCGGCAATCACCCATTTGGCATTTTTTAAGTAACAAATCAACAATTTGTCTCTAATCTATTCAATTAGCAATGAATATCTTTAAATCAATCGCAAAAAAGTCAATCTCTTTCCCCACCACCACCTCATTCCTTTGGTCACCCCAAGCTCCCGTCATCCGTGAGCAAGATGCCACCCAAAACAGCGCCGTCATGGCCTGCGTTTTCTGGGCCATGCGCAATGTCGGGAGAGCAACTTTTCGGGTGAACAAAGAAAACCATCCCCTGAACCAAATTCTCGCAAAGCCTCAATCACAGATCTCCCCCACCGAGCGCACAAATCTCTCAGGACGAGAATTCCTGAGCGCTCTTACCTATTCTCGAATCCTCGATGGCAACGCATACGCCCTCAAAATCCGCAATGCCGATGGCCACCTTATCGGTCTCGATTGGATCCCCCACACCTGCATAAAAACTATCCCGACCAAGAACCGCCCAAACCTCGTCGATCACTACCAAATCACTACCCCGCAAGGCACAAAACAAGTCCCGCGCGAAGACATCCTCCACGACCGCGACGGACTCAATCCCGACTTCCCTACCCAAGGAATATCACGCCTCAAATGCGTCATGCGACAAATCCAAACCGATAACCAAATCGCCGCATATAGTCAATCTCTGTTAAACAATCCTATACCCAGCCTCATTGTCAGCACAAAAACCGAAGGCACAAAACTCACCCAAGCCGACGCCGATCACGTTGCCGCGAAAATGCGCGAAGCCACGTCACGCGAGCGAGCTGGAGGCGTCATCGTCCCCACATTTCCCGCCGAAATCACTCCCATCGGTTTCAAACCCGACGACCTCGCGATCGCCCATCTCAACCGTCTTCCCGAAGAACGAATCACCGCCGTTCTCGGTATTCCTGCCATTGTCGTCGGACTCGGTGCTGGCCTCGAAAGGTCAACTTTCTCAAATATGAAAGAAGCCCGCGAAGCTGCACAAGAAGAGTTTCTCATTCCCCTCTGGCAAGACCTCGCCCAAACATTCACAGACCAACTCCTTCCAGAACTAAGCATGGAACCCACAGACAAAATCGAATTTTATTTCGAACCCAACAATTGAATGAATTACTCTCACACAGTCAGATTGCTCGACTTAATTCCAAAACGAGAACTAGCACTGCATCTCCGACATATTTTAGAAATTTAACAATATCTTAACAAATAAAACATAACCTTATCATGACCAATTAGGTGCGTCATGAAAAAAGCCTTCACGCTCATTGAGCTTCTCGTCGTAATCGCTATCATCGCGATTCTCGCTGCAATCCTCTTCCCCGTCTTCGCGCAAGCAAAAGAGGCTGCAAAGAAAACAACTTGCCTCAGCAACAACAAGCAAATGGCCACCGCTGTCCAAATCTATGCATCCGATTACGATGATATGCTTTGCCAAACAAGCTGGGAAAGCAAACTCACCGCTCAAACCTTTAACCCCGGTGGAACCTATCAAATTCACTGGACATTCCTCATGCAACCGTACATGAAGAACTGGCAAATGTTTTCATGCCCTAGCGATCCAAAACCCGTAACCGCAAAGAATCCATGTCCAAACGGCGTCGCCGATATCGGCAAGCTCAACGGTTCGGGTCTGATGTACTGTGACTGGCAAGCACCAACTTATAGCTACATCCCCAACTACAACATGATGCCGGCTCACGACTGGCTCCCGGTTAGCCTCACCGCTATCGAATTTCCAGCACAAACCATCGCGCTCACCGAACGACGAAACACTCTCAAGAATGGTTTCGTTATCGGACAGCAAAAAGGTCTCAGTGGATTCAACCCGAGCCAACCATGTCCAGGGTCAACCAAGGTTGCACCACAATATGCTCCGCTTACTGGAACAACGAACTATGCGTTCTGGACCCGTGCATTTGCTGAGCAACACCTCGCCGTCGATACAACTGACAAGAACGACATCGTCCGTGTAGCTTGGGAACGACACTCAAACGGTGCCGCAACTTACTCCTACATTGATGGCCACGCGAAAGTCGCAAAGCTTGACCAAGTTTTGAACCCAGACGCATACCAATTCGGAGACACTTTCCTTCCTGCCTACGCGCCTTACAACACAACTGCCTGCGTCAATTAAGAGCTTAACAACTCCAGAATGATTAATGCCCCGGACTAAAACACCGGGGCAAATCAATTTCAAAAACTTACCGAAATGCTTCCACTTGCACTTCTCATCACCGTCGCCCCCCAATTCAACCAAGTCACAACAACATTCACCTTCTTTGGATGCAACCGAATAGAAGCCGACGATTATGTCGCAACTATCGCCCAAAATCCGAGCAGTGCCAACCTCCCACAACTGCGTCTCAACCTCCAAGATATCGCCACTCTCAATCCAAACTACGCGTTCTTTGGCGGCGACAACATCCTGGGTTATGCAGATGACAAAGGCGAAGCGCTCACTTCACAAACAATCGCCTGGATCAACCTCCTTAAATTTGGCCCACGCGGATCAAACACCCAATTCGTCGCCATCCCCGGCAACCACGAACTCCTCCGAAAAAACAACGGCAACAAAGTCCCCGCCCCTCTCGCTGATCCCATCTGGAGCAAACTCGTCACCGATGCCGGATTCATACCGCCCAATGCCGTCCCTCCAACCCCCGAAGAAGCCAAAGCCGACAAATTCACGACCAACCAAGACAAACTCAATTTCTCGTTCGATAACGGCAACACCCACTTCGTCGTCCTAAACACCGATACGCACGTCGAAATCCTCGACCCCAAAACCAACCTCAACAAAATCGCCAAACTCGCTGTAACGTGGATCAAAAACGACCTCGCTCGCGCCGAATCTAACAACAAAATTACCGCCGTCATTATCATGGGCCACCGTAATCTCTGCGAACCTTCAACCAGCCACGGTGATAGCCCCATTGACGCCGAAAGCGGCAAGTCAATGACAGAATCTATTGCCAAATCGCCCAAAGTCCGAGCCTATCTCTGCGCTCACGTTCACGCCTACGATATTACAGAAATCCCCGGTACTCACGTCCCCCAAATCGTCCTCGGAAACGGCGGCAGCAAGCTCGAAGACGACTGGAAACCCGCAGCAGGACGCACCTTCGGATTCGGATACTTCAAAGTCTTCGCCGACGGCCAGCTCAGCTTCACCCCCTATTTCCGCCCCGCTCCCGAGCCTTACAATTCCGAAAAACCCGAAGACCTACCCAACGCCAAACCACAAACAGAATTTTTATTCCCCACACCCAAAAAATAACAGCCCAAACATGAATTTAGCCTCGGAACAGAATCCGAGGCTAACAACGAGTAATTGTCAAAAAGCCATCATCGCATCAAATCCTCCACCTCATCCCCAAAAAACTCAACCGCCTTCCGAACCATCCGACTAAACCTCACCCGCAAAGTCCCACTCGAAACTCCCAAGCTCTCCGCTATCAAATCCCACTCAAAGCCATCTGCCCGAGCCTGAGCCATCAAAACCAATTCCGGAAACTCACGCTCAATATCCTCAAACACCAATTTGTCAAGCGGATTTGACAAGTCCCTTGCCGACATCTCATCCAGCTCCGAAGTCTGAATCCGCCCACTCCGCGCCCGGAAGTCCAACACCGTATTCCGAGCCAAAAACCACAGCCCTTCCTTATATCGAACCTTCCCATTTCCAACTCGTTCCCAAGCCATCATCACCGCATCTTGCTCCAAATCTTTAATGTCCTCCCCTCGAACGCCAAGCCGGTAACACCAAGTCCGAGTCGCCCTCCTAACGTACTCCTCCATCTCCGTGCTCCATCGCAAACAACCATCTAATCCAACGAAATCATGAGAATTACCCATGTTAATAGTGTAGACTAATTTCTACTAATTGTCAAGTATTTTGTCAAATTTGTGGTAAAATGTTTGACATGACCACTGCTGACCTCGCCAACAGACTCAAAACCTGGCGAAACTCGCAATCCCTCACCCAGCAGGAACTCGCTGACAAACTGGGGATCAAACGCTCAAGGCTCGCCAACTTCGAAAACGGCACCAGCACTCCCAACAAAGAAATCCTCAATAACCTCGAACAACTCGGATTTCCCAAGAATCACGAAGTCGGCCCGCCCCTCATTCCCGCCTCTCAACTCCTCATCCCGATAACATACATAGGCACAATCGCCGCGAGCAACCCCGTGAACTGGACTGACCCATTTGAAAGCGAAGACTTCGAATTCGTACCACCCGAAATGGGCGATGCGCGAGGCCGATTCGCCTGTAAAATTGAGTCCGATTCAATGTTTCCCCTCCTCGAACCCCACGACGTCTGCGTCTTCCAACGCACTGAAGTCCCAAAAATCGGACACATCATCCTATTCCGATCCAACGACAACCGCGTCACCATTAAACAACTGAAGCACGACGGCGAATCCTACGTCCTCAATCCCATCAACCCAAGCTATCAACCGTCCCCCGCCAACGGAAACATGCTCGGGTACCTCGTAGGAATCGTCCGCGAACGCGGCACCCAAAGAATCACCATCTTCGACTCCACCGGCATACTTCCTTAGCAAAACTTGTGCAAAGTGTCTTCTGTTGAAACCCCGTAAATATACGGGATTTTCTCGCCGCGACCCGAAATCAAATACTTTACTCAGTATAGTGGTCGTGGAATTGGATCGAATTTCGATCCGCCAACGAAAGGAAAGGAGCAACAAATGAATAAAACAATTGCCGCATTGGCACTTCTCGTCGTCACGACGTCGGCATTCGCCCAAGTCACCGTCTATTCAAACAACGTAGGTGGAGATGCCTTTACCGACTCAGGAACCGTTAATCCCGGAGCCTCCCAATTGATTGGAAGCTATACCGGTCCAAACACCGAAGTATGGGCTTACAACGAAGTAAAACATAACGCAGTCGTCGGTATCGATACCGTCAACCCGCGCAGCGGCAACGGTTCCGCTCACATTCAAACATTGGGCGGGGCAAACACCAATGGTAAAGCATCCATCTCGTTTGGTAGGCTCAATGGCGGCTCACTGGGCGGATTCGATACCCTCACCAATTGGTCAGCCGATGTCTTCACCCAATCCAGCGACTTTGCCGGACAGGCAATGGTTCTTCGGCTATTCGTTTCCAACGGCACCGATTCCGGTTTCCTCGTATTCGATACAACATGGCAACCAGGCAACAATCCGAACCTCGCATTCGGCCAATGGAACAACGTCGACTTCACATCAAATCCCAACTCCTTCTGGGTACGTGGTACTGGAAGTTTGGCTTCTGCTGGGAACCTAAACACTGGGAGCGAAGTGACCTTCGCTAGTGCGCAAAGCCTCTTGGCCGGAAAAGGCTTCCAAGTCTTTGGTGCAAACGCTGGCTTCGGAACTTCATCCGGTGCATTCGACGGTTTTGTCGATAACTACACCATCGGTTTTAACGGTCAGTCAACAACCTACAACTTCGAAGCCGTCCCCGAACCAATGACCATGGGAATCCTTGCCGCCGGTGCTGCTCTCGTAGCTCGCCGACGAAAAAAGAAGTAAGTTCAAGCAACAAAACTTCTCTAAAAATGCCTCCGGACTTCTGTCTGGAGGCATTTTCATTCCTAAGCCCGGCAAACCAAAAAATGCCAAAATAGTGCCGACCCCCATGGAAACTCCCACCCAACAAAAACCCGCATTCCATGTCGGCACTATTCCAATCGATAACCCTCTCGTCCTCGCCCCTATGGAGGATGTTTCCAACCTCGCTTTCCGCATAATCTGCAAGCGCATCGCTAACCCCGGCCTCATGTTCACCGAATTCGTGAGCGCAATGGCCATCCACCACAACGCCGTCAAGACTTACAAAAAAATGAAAGTCCACCCCGATGAGCGTCCCCTCGGGATCCAAATCTTCGGTGGCGATCCCGAAATCATGGCCGAAACCGCCCGCATCGCCGAAGGATTTGGCTGCGATATCCTCGATATCAATATGGGCTGCTGGGTGCCAAAAGTCGTCCGCACGGGAGCCGGAGCCGCCCTCCTCAAAGACCCCGACCACGCCGAAAAGATCGTCAAAGCTGTTGTCAACGCTGTCAAAATTCCCGTCACCGTAAAAGTCCGTGCCGGATACGAATACGGCCTTTTTGCCGCCCCCGATCTCGCCCAAAGGTTCCAAGATGCTGGCGCGCAAATGCTCACCCTTCACGCCCGCTTCGCCAAACAAGGATTCAACGGCGAAGCCGATTGGAAACTCATCGAGCAACTCCGAAGCGTTCTCCAAATCCCCCTCGTCGGCAATGGCGACGTCAAAACTGCCCCGGATGCCCACAAAATGCTGGCCGAAACCGGCTGCGACGGCGTCATGGTTGGTCGCGCCGCCATTTCCAATCCGTGGGCTCTTCAAAAAATCCAAGCCGCCCTCACCAACCAACCCATCCCCAGCGAGCCAACCCTCACCGACCGAATCGAAACCGCCCTCGAACACGCCCGCCTCATGATCGCCCACGAAGCCGAAGCCCCCGACTTCCAAACCGCTCTTACGCAAGATAACTACCTCGAACAAGAGCTTCGCGGTCTTCGCGCCCTCCGCGGGCAACTCCCCATGTATATCAAAGGCGTTCCCGGAGCATCCGAAATCCGCGCCACCCTCTCCCGAGTCAGCACCTACCAAGAACTCGAAACCATCCTGAGCAATTTCCAAGATCAGCAATGAGTAAGCTTCCCATTTCTGTTGTTATAAATACTTTTCAGGCCGAAAGATATCTTGATCTCGTACTTCGCGCCGTCGCAAACCATGTCGAAGAAATCGTCATCTGCGACATGCATTCAACCGACCAAACCATCCCAATCGCCGAAAAACACAAGGCAAAAATCGTCTACCACGAACATCTTGGCTACGCCGACCCAGCACGAAAATTTGCCGTCGAACAAGCCTCCCAACCCTGGATATTCATCCTTGACGCGGACGAAATCGTTCCTGCGACACTCTGGCCAGAAATCGAAAAACTTATAGCTCAAACCGACATCGATATCGTTCAATTCCATTGGCTCAATTACATGTTTGGCAAACCAATAACCGGAGCTGGATTTGGCCCCGAAAAGGATATTCATCCCCGATTGTTCCGTGCCGGAAAAATGACTCTCCACGCCGAAGTCCACGCCTATCGAAAACCCGTCGATGGCGCGTTGATCCACACCATCCCCTACTCCCCCGAAACTTGCATCCACCATTTCACCTATCGTGATGCCGAAGAGTTCATTACCCGCGTAAACAAATACACCAGTTTAGAAGCCGAAAACCATTACAAATCAGCCACATTAACACCTTTCAAAGCCCTCCGAAAGCTCTCTCGAGACTTCCTCAAAAGGCTCTATAAACAAGATGGCATCAAACTCGGCTGGCAGGGTTTCAATATCGCCCTCCTCATGCTCGCCAACGATGCAATGAAATTCGCAAAGATTATCGAACTCCAAAACCAAGCCTCCCCCGAGTCAACCGAGCAAAAACATAAAGAAATCGCCGAAAACCTACTCTAAAGCCATTCCGTAAATCTCAAGTGTTCGCTCCAAAAGGGCCTCACGCGAATACCGCTCCCTAAACCACTCCGCCTTTTCCTCGGAGTCCCCTATAGCAGATGTCACGACCGCCATCGCCCGAATTCCATCAATATCATCCGGATCAACAAATGAAGCATGTTCACCATAGATCTCCGGGCCGTTCCACCCAGATCCCAACAAAATCGGCTTGCCAAGGGCGCCAGCTTCAACTCCCGATATCAAAAAATCCTCCAATCGAGACGGCATATAAAAAGCCACCGATCCCGCAACCAAAGAAGCCAAAACTCCTCCCTCGTGCCCAACATTCCCTAAAAACCGAAAATTCCCTCCACTCGCTTCAGCAACACATTTGTCATAGTAAGCCTGATCCGATGGCCCCCCAGCAAAAACAACCTGCAATCCCACCCCTTTCAATGCTCGGATCAAATTGAGTTGGTTCTTTCGTTCCAAAAAATTGCCAACACAAACTGCATATCTATCTTCCAGTCCAAACAGCTGACGCGCAATTTCCGGCCTCGCATCGTAAAATGAACTGTCAATCGCTCCGCTCGGAACAACTTCACACTTTGCCTGATCAGTATCAAAAAACGACGCCAACCTCCACTTAATATCCTCACTCGGTACCAAAATCCGCTCCGCCCCTTTTAACAACTTCCTCGATTTCCTCGGATACCGCATCTCCAACTCTCGCTTCTTCCGCGCCATCCAAACATCTCGGCGACTTCCGCCCTCATACCAAATCGAACTCACAACATACGGCACTCCTTTCTCTAGGCAAAGCGAAGCCAAACTCCAAAAATAATCGCTCGTCCCAAAAAAGTGAACGATATCTCCCCATTCTTGAACCTCTGGCGAAACAATCACCGCATCATGACCTGCCGATCTAAGCAAGTCCCGAGTCAATTCAAGCTGAACCTCTGCTCCGCCACGAATCAAACCCCCTTCATACCTGCCAACCAATAACACTCTCAATTGCCTCTCTCCAAAATCCGATCCACCGCCGCCAAAACGTCCTCTACACTCACATCCCCTCTCAAAAGCTCATGCCCATCCCCCGGCGGAAAATACTCCTCCGGAGACTCCACCATAAAAATCCCCACCACCGGCGTCCCCACCGCCCCCGCCAAATGCATTAGCCCCGTATCGTTAGTGACGAGTATGTCCATCGCCATTAGCTTTTCCGCAGTCTCGTCAAATGACCAAATCCCTTCCGCAAAATCAATATCCTCTATTCCATCCAATGCCCCGTCTTCCTCCTGACCGCCAAAGTTATAAATCAGATATCCTCGACCCTTCATTGATTGAGCTACAAACCTAAATTTTTCTTCAGGCCACTTTTTGTCAGGACGCGATGCTCCCGTCATAAAGCCAGCCCCTTTATGGTAAATGCCTAGCTGAACCAAGCCATCAGTATCCCATTCCGCCGTGCCGCACTCGAAACCCAGTTCCCCGAACAACCGTCGGCACAAGTCCAACACCTGATGCTCCCCAGCTACCTTGTCCACCCCCGCCGCAAACCAATCATCGTGCTTTCCACCCCTTAAACCAACCAAATGTCGAACCCCCGCCAGCCGTGCCAGCCGAACCATCTTGTTCTGAACATAAGGAAACAACCCCAAATCAAATCGACCTCGAAGCAACTTCCACCAAAGCCCATTTCGATCCCAAACCTCTATCCCCTCAATCGACCAAGTCCGCAATATCTCCAATCCCAACCCGCTCGAAACCGCCACAATCTCCCGACCCGGCAACCCATCCCGCAACCACCGCAAAGTTGCCAGGTGATTCACGCAATCACCCATCGTTGGCGGCAAAAACACCACCACCTTCCGCACTTGAGTTAAGTCCACCTGACCCACGCCCCGCAGAATACTCGTCCTGCAAAGTAAAATCCCCGCCGTCAACGGCGATGCTCTTCAGAAATCTCATCCTCAAATCGGCCAACCTGCCACCGATCAAAAAATTTGTCAAAAACTCAAAACTGTTTCGACCCATCGTCAACCGATTCATCGCCGGCGAAACCCTTGAAGCCTCCATCTCAACCGCCGAATCTCTCGCCGAACAAGGATTCAACGTCAGCCTAGACCTGCTCGGCGAAAACGTCGCCACTGTCGAAGAAGCCAACGCCTCCACCCAAAACTATCTCGACCTTCTCAACCAACTCGCAAAAAGCCCCCAAAAAGATAAAATCAATATCTCTATCAAACTCACCGCCCTCGGCCTCGATCAATCATTAGAACTCGCCGAAGAAAACTACCGAAAACTCCTCGCCAACGCCAAACCCGCCAATATCTTCATCCGAGCGGACATGGAAGGCTCGCCCTACACCCAAACCACCATCGATCTCGTCCGAAAAGTCCGTAAAGATTTCCCAAACACCGGCACCGTCCTCCAAAGCGCCCTCCACCGAACCGACGCCGACCTGGAAACCCTCCTTGCCGATTACTGCCGGCTTAGAATTGTAAAAGGTGCATACCTAGAACCTGCATCAATCGCATATCCCGAAAAGAAAGACGTCGATCAAAAATATCTAGAACAAGCAAAGAAAATGCTCGTTCGTGCCAACTATCCCGCTATTGCTAGCCACGACGAATCAATCATCAACGCCCTCAAAGCATTCGTCCAAACCAAGCAAATCAACCCCAAGTCATTCGAGTGGCAAATGCTCCATGGCATCCGCCGCGACCTCCAGTCTCAGCTCAAAGATGAAGGCTTCAACGTCCGAATCTATCTCCCATTCGGGGAAGCATGGTACCCCTACTTCACCCGCCGTCTCGCCGAGCGGCCTGCCAACCTCCTCTTCATAATTCGATCGCTATTCCAAAAATGACGGTTGAATACAAAAGAAGCTAAACAATAAATCCCTCTTATGCAAAAAATCAATGAAACGTGTAATGGTCTTGGCCTAGCTCTCTCACCTTATTCCACTCCAATTCAAAGCACATAATCCCAGTTGCTTCGTTTTCCGAAATATCCAGCAAAGTTATCCCAGTTCGAGGACAACACCATTATTGATTTCCATTTCTGAGAGAATTCACAGGCGATTCTCAGGATGTTTTAAGGTAACCCGTCGATAATTAACATGTTGACTTCGGTCAAAAGGCAAATTCAATGAAAATCCTCACAACCATCATCACCGCACTCGCAATTGCTCTCCTTGCAATATCTGGTGCAACCGTCGCACGCCAACATCATGGACAGCATACGATGGGTCATCAACACCCAGGAAACTCGATTACAATTAGTGCAAAAGAACTTGGCCTAACTCCTGATCAATCAGACAAAATCAAAAAAATCCAAGAAGTAGCTACAACGAAGGCTCACCAAGTAGGAAACAACACATCTTTGAGCCCACAGGAAAAGTCCACCGCTTTAGAACAAATTCACAAAGACGCTATGACAGAAGTGAAAAAAGTCCTAACTCCAGAACAGTTTGGTGAGTTAATGATCATGAAGCACTCCGCACAAATGCACGAGCATTTGAAACTCATGGCGGGATCCCTCAATCTCACTGAAACACAACAAACAGCAATAAAAGCCATAGTTGAAGAATCAATCGCCACCTACCGCCAGCTAGCAAAGAACAAGAATTTGACTGATGCTGAACGAGACGAACAAGCGAGCGATCTCCACAAAGCGACTTTGGAAAAAATACATGCCGTTCTCACTCCAGCACAAATTGAAGCAATCAAAAAATTACACGGAGACCGTATCCCAGCATAGAAGGAATTAACTACTCTTTGAAAATACTCATCGTAGAAGACGACCATGCAGTCGGAATGTCCTTAGCACAAGCGACTAGTGAGGCAGGGTTTTTTCCCCGCCTCACTACCGATGGTATCCTAGCAATCCAAATAGCAAAAAAACACAACTTTGATCTAATTTTGTTAGATGTGATGATCCCCTCTGCCGACGGCTTTGAAGTATGTAAACAACTGAGATCTGCAAATATCTCAACTCCAATTCTAATTCTGACAGCCAAAGACCTATTGGAAGACAAAATCAAAGGACTCGATTGCGGCGCAGACGATTACCTGGTGAAACCTTTCCAATTTGCAGAGTTGTTGGCACGCATGCGAGCAATTCTTCGACGACAATCCGGAACCAATAAAATCATAGTTGCAGATCTCGATTTAGAACTCAGATCGCACCAAATTAGTAGAAACTCAACCAGAATAGATCTGTCAGCAACCGAATACGCGCTCCTGGCGTATCTCATGCAAAACGCTGGTAGAGTATTGACAAGGTCAATGCTGATGCACCAAGTCTGGCAATACGACTTTGACGGTAATGATAATGTACTAGACGTTTATATTAGCTATCTTCGAAAAAAAATCGATACAGGTAGAGATAAATCGCTCATTACAACCGTTCGCGGCATTGGTTATCGATTGGAGTCGGAATAAACATGTTGAAATCAATGAAACTAAGATTAACTCTTGCTTTCATTACTCTCTTAAGTATATTCGGTTATTTTGTATATATAAGTGTCACTCATTCACAAGCGCTCCAACAACATTTTATCCACGATAGTCAACAACATCATATCCGTGTTGCACTGAGTACCTTTATCCTAGTTCTATTGCCTGTTATCAGCGCCGGGGCTTGGGCTATCGTAAATCGAACGCTGAAACCCCTTAAAGATCTCAGTCGTCAAGCAAGCGAAGCATCCGCCGATAATCTTGCAATCCGGCTAGCTTCTCCGTCAAGTGATAGCGAAATGGTTGCGATGGTCAGAACTCTCAACGATCTCCTGAGTCGAATCGAGGCAACGGCTAAATCAAAGTCACAATTTTATGCCGCTGCGTCTCATGAACTGAGAACCCCTGTTCAGGCCCTAAGTGGATTCCTTGAAACAGCACTCAGCAAAGAGAGGTCAGCTGACGAATATAAAGCGACTTTAGTAGAAGCCCAAAAACAAACCGAGAGAATCACACGGCTTATGGTCGACATACTACTACTCCACCAGATTCAAACAAGAGTCGCTGACCCGCAAGAGCGTGCCAACATGAGTCAATCAATAGATACTTCTCTTCTCGAACTTTCCCCCCTGACCGAAGTTCGAAAGATCAAAATCAAAGCTTTCGTTGAACCAGAAGTGTTCGTAAAGGGCTACCAGTCATATGCCGATATTGTCGTCAGAAATCTGATAGAAAACGCGGCACGATATGCCACTCTAGGCAGCGAGATAGAAATTACACTCAGTAATAAGGAACTCACAATCATGAACAGCTGTGATTTCAAATTGAGCATGGACGAGAAGCAAATGTTTGAGCCTTTCTCTAAATTTCTTTCTGAAAGTAATCCGACTGGTGGCGGGAATGGCCTCGGCTTAACAGTCTGCCAAGCGGCCGTGAAAGCCAATGGTTGGAAAATCGAGATCAATGCACACTCAACTACCTTCAATGTCAAAGTATCATTTAATTAGATTCTCCGATAAGTCATTCGTTAAAGTCTCTCAGTTAGGAAACGCCAAAAATACTGCTTCCTGTAAGAAACTAACTATTTAATATTATTGCTTAAGATGACACTTATTCGAGCATTCAAAATTATGGTCGGGGCGACAGGATTCGAACCTGCGACCCCCTGCTCCCAAAGCAGGTGCTCTACCAAGCTGAGCCACACCCCGACGGTATCTCAACAGTATAGCGCACCGCCTCAAATCCCGAACCGGGACAAACCCAAATTCCAAACTTCCCTCACAAAAAGCTCATCCCATAAACACACAATGAGCAAAGCCATGAAAAAGAACATTTGGTTAAGCCTCGCATCCCTCGCGGGAATTGTTACCGTCGCCTACGGACTAACCACCCAAATCAAAGGCGAAGCCGCTAACGTCAATCTGCCCTATCAAAACGAAGTTTCCATCACCAAAGATGCCAGTTTCCGCTACATCAAGTCCAACGGAATCCCCAATCACCCGGTCGGACAGTTCCCCGGAAAAGGGAATCCAAACAAAATCTCACCCCAACAACACAATTTCAAAGTCCCACTCAATCCAACCGAAAGCACATCTGGTTCAGCTCGCGGAGCACTATTTGGCGTCGCCCTCAACGGTGTCCCCTTCGATCCCGGAACCGCTGAACTTTGGAACAACAACTTCGCATGGCATTACGAAGCCATTTCAGGACAAATCGGGACCAGAAACGGAGTCGGACTCGATGCGAATCTTGCCCATGTCCAGCCAACAGGCACTTATCACTATCACGGTATCCCAAGAGGATTGATTGCCAAGCTCGGCGGAGAATCAAAAATGACTCAGGTTGGCTGGGCCGCTGACGGCTACCCGGTTTACGGGCCACTTTGTTATTCCAACGCTAACGACCCCACCAGTAGCCTCCAAATGCAAAAGTCAAGCTACCGGCTCAAATCCGGAAACCGACCCGGCGGCGATGGTCCATCAGGCGCCTACGATGGATCATTTGCATCCGACTACGAATTCGTAGCTGGCTCCGGCACCCTCGATAAATTCAACGGTCGTGTCGGCAAAACCCCTGAATTTCCCAACGGAACGTTCTACTACGTTCTCACCGAAGACTGGCCCTATGTCCCCCGCGAGTTCAAAGGCAAACCAGACCAATCCTTTATGCATACCGGACCTGGTGGCCCCGGTCAAGGCGGACGTCCCGGACAACAAGGAGGTCCAGGAGGTGGACAGGTCGGACAGGGTGGACAAGGACGCCCAGGTCAACAAGGTGGCCCTGGTGGAATGCAAATGGGACCACCTCCCGGAATGATGCCCAGCGAATCCCTCATCCAATATCTCCAACTCACAACCACTCAAAAAACTCGCTACGCAGAATTCAAGAAGGTCGTCGATCTGCTGAACCAAGAAGGATTCATGATCCATCAAATGCCCGCATTAAAACTTAAAGATGACCAAATTAAGAAACTCGCGGCAGGCGGTAACCTCACAACCGTCCTCTCGAAAACTCAACAAGAAACTCTCAACTCTATGAGAGGTGGCGGACCAGGAGGTCCGGGCGGGCAAGGTGGTCCGGGCGGGCAAGGTGGTCCCGGCGGCCCACCTCCTCAAACAAAGTAGCCAAAAACCATGCGAAAACTCCTCGTCATTCTCACGATCTGGGCGCTGACTTCAATAGCTTGCGCCCACGATCTGGGAATCTCGGGGATTCGTTTCCTCTTCCGAGAATCCGATACCGTCATCTCCGTCACAGTGAAACGATCAAGCCTTGACTCTCTTGTGATCAACGGCAATCTCGAAAAGAGCGACATCGATCCGATCATGCGGCAAATTGTTAAACTCCGCCTAGATGGAAAAACGTTTACACCCGATAAATCAACAATAATCGATGATCCAACCAATGACACGGTCGTCTGGCAAATCACAAACCCCGGAACTAACGATCAATACGAAGTCCTCGAACGACTTTTCCCCCAAGATCCAGAATCAAAAACCGTCATCAGCATTTTCCGCAACGGAGTGGCTGACTCAGAAATCCTTCTCGACAAAAACAATCCTGCCTGGCTCCGCACCAACGCCAAATCAAAATCACAAAACAAATTCCTCACATTCATCTCCATCGGCATCACGCATATCCTCAGTGGCGCAGACCATATTCTCTTCGTCATCGGCCTCATACTTCTTGGCGGATCCCTCAAAACCAAACTTAAAATCGTCACCGCGTTCACAGTTGCCCACACTCTTACATTGGCCATATCAACTCTCGGCATCTTCCAGCCATCACCCCGAATAATCGAGCCACTCATCGCGCTTTCAATCACCGCGATCGCCTTTGAAAACCTGCGAAAAAAACCCGAAGAAAACGCCAAAGACTATCGATCAATTCTCGCGTTCACCTTTGGCCTCATCCACGGATTCGGATTCGCCGGTGCAATGGCCGAAGTTGGCGCAGAAGGATGGCTGCTCGCAACCGCCCTCGTCTCTTTCAACATCGGAGTCGAACTTGGCCAAGCAACCATCATCCTCATCTCCACTCCTCTCCTCCTCTGGCTCGCAACCAAGCACCCCGAAAAATCCGCTCAATTGACAAAAATTGGTTCGATCCTGATCGGAATCGTTGGTATATTTTGGTTCGTCACTCGCCTCATGGGTGCCTGATCAAAAGCCTCTCATGCGACTCACCCGACGCCAACTCCTTCAATCTTCCCTCGCCGCCCACCCGGCCTACCACATCCTCATGTCCAGCCAAACCAACCAGCCCGCCGACCGCATCGTCAACTTCGAAAAACTCGCCTTCGGAATCTTCGTCCACTACGGCCTCTATTCCCTTCTCCAGCGCGGAGAATGGGCGATGCTCCTTCACAAAATCCCCCGCGACGAATACATGAAGCTCATGGACCGCTGGGAAATGCCCGACTTCTCCGGACGCAAACTCGCCCAACTCGCCAAAGCCAGCGGCGCTAAATACATCACCCTCACCTCCCGCCACCACGACGGATTCAGCCTCTACGACACCCACGGACTCTGCCCCTGGGATGTCACCAAAACCCCCCACAAAAAAGACATCATCCGCGAATTCGTCAATGGCTGCCGCGCCGAAGGCATCGTCCCCTGCCTCTACCACACCACTCTCGATTGGTCCGACCCCCGTTTCGAAAACGACTGGAAAGGCTACCAAAGCTACCTCCGCGATTCCGTCGAAATCATCTGCTCAAACTACGGCCCTCTCGGCTCCGTCTGGTTCGATGGCAATTGGTCAAAACCCGATGCCGATTGGGAACTCGACAAACTCTATTCCACTGTCCGCAAACACCAGCCTAACGCCCTCATCATCAACAACACCGGCATCGGCGAAGAAGGCAAACTCTCACACCCCGAAATCGACGCTGTCACCTTCGAACGCGGACATGCCGAACGCCCAAAAATCGCCCCCGGCGACAAATACTACACTGGCGAAATGTGCATGACCAGCAACTACCACTGGGGATCAGCCGCCAACGACTTCAACATGATCAGCCCTGCAACGATCATCGAATACCTCTGCCGAACCCGTGCTGCCAGAGCCAACTTCCTCATGAACCTCGGCCCCACGTCCACCGGCGCCCTCCCCGAATACGAATCTGCCCTTTTCCACACTGTCGGCAAGTGGATCAACCTCATGGGTGGCGACAAAAACCCCATCTACCTGCGTAATCTTGATCCTATAACAGGACAAGAAGAAGATTTCGGCGTCCACGCCGATGACGCTGATTACCTCTTTGTATTCGACCTCACCGCTACCGCCGACCCCCGCGCAACAGGCACAAACGCGCGCGGCTCCGGCCCCCGTGAATTCAAAAATTCAAACAGAAACTACACCAATGCGGTCTGGCTCGATAACAACGAACCCCTCAAACTAGAACCCACCCCCACCGGCCACATCCTCCACACCACCGGCTACCCCTACGGCACCAACACCGTCGTCCGCATCGCCAAACTCACATAAAGTCAGTACAAAAACAACAAGCACCAGAACTATCTCTCAAAATCTGATAGCAATGGTTCACCGATGCAAGACAGACCCCTAAGGGCTCACGGAAGACTCCTTTTTTCTGGAATCGTCTTGGGTTCAAATGCCAAAGCGTTCATGCAATTATATTCAATATTTTAACATTTATGGAACAATAGACTGAATTGCGGCCCAAATGATGTAAAAATGAAGTAGCAAGCCATCGTGATAAACTCAAGCACAACGCAAATCAACCCAACCGCATGAATCTCAAATCAAAAGAGTCTCAAGTTGATCGCTTAATTCTCAACCTCGATCAAGTCAAATCGCTCTCCTCCGCCGAGCGATTCGAAATTTTTTGGACCTTTTCAGCAGACGATCCTCTTTCAGCAGCAGAGATTGCCAATATGATTGGAAAATCCGCCCAGACCGTGCATCATCATGTAAAAAAACTAGTCGAGGTCGGGCTGCTTATGGCAATCGAAAAGCAAAAAAAACGATCTCGAGAAGAGCTACTTTATATATGGAGTGCACAATTCTTCGTCCCACAAAGAGAAAACGCCGAACTTGAATACCTCAAACAAATTGTATCTATGTACAAAGCAACGCTCCGAACTATGGATCGTGAGTATGAGACCATGACCCTGGAACTTGCTAAGAAGCCACGACTAGCACTTCTCAATTCCTCACTCATTTATTACATCAATTTTGATGCAAATCAATTGGACCAAGTGAGACAAATCTATAGAGAAACATACGAAAAACTCACCCAGCTAAGTAATGAAGGAGCTAAAAAATATCGCTACCACATGGTAACTTTTGCCTTCCCGACTCAACCAACATTTAAGCAGCTCAGTGCTGATGAGCAAAATAACAAACTAGAGTAATCGTGACCTAAAGTGACATTCACTTTTATCCTGCTCACGCGGAATCCTTGTCCATGACCGTGTCAGCCATAATAAAGCAAATCAATGCCCGAACCATCCTCCGAATCCTGGAAAAAAATGGTTCTCCGATCCATGCAACCGCCCGCATGGCTCGCCGACGATGCCCCCGATTCCGACATCGTCATCAGCTCAAGATTCCGCACCGCCCGCAACCTCAAAGGCCACCGATACCCCCACCACGCCGACCCCACCGAGCTCATCGAAATCGCCAACAAAGTTAAAGATTCAACAAAAAACCTTCCCCTATCGCCCATTAACACCATCACCGAAGCCGAACGTGATTTCCTCCTCGGCGCTCGTCTCATTTCCCACGATTTCCAACACTCCAAACCCGGACGCATGGTCCTCCTAGATGAACCCCGCCTCCTCAGCATCATGGTCAACGAAGAAGACCACCTCCGCATCCAAGCTGTCTCCGCCGGCTGGTCAATCCGCCAAGCCGTCCGCGAAGGCGAAAAAATCACCGCATCTCTCACCAAAAATCTTGAATTCCAATCCGCCCCCGAATTCGGCTTCCTCACCGCCAGCCCCACCAACCTTGGCGGCGGCAACCGCCGCTCCGCCCTCTTCCATCTCGCCGGGCTTTCCACCCAAGGCCGCCTCAACCGCCTCATCAAGTCCCTCCACCATATCGGCATAACCACCCGCGGACTTTTCGGTGAATCCTCTCGTGGAATCGCATCATTTGTTCAAGTTTCGGCTACAAAAAATACTGAAACCGATTTCATCGGCGCGTGCAACCACCTCATCCAAGAAGAACGCCTCGCCCGCCAAGAAGCCGCCAAATCCCAAACACTCGAAAAAGCCCAATCCGCCGTAGAGTTCGCCATCATGAGCAACCAAGTCTCCATGCGCGATGCTCTCCTCGTCCTCGGTTATGTCCGATGGGCCGCCGCAATCGAACTCCCCGAATTCCCCCTCACCCCCCGCCAAGTCGATTCCTGGGTTACAGAAATGGAAGTTTTCGGCACCCAATCCGCCACTGCCGCCGCCCGCCAACGTGCCGACTACCTTCGTTCAAAATTAGAAAACCTCTCCTGACCTATCAACGTATCATGAGTTAGACCGCACAATGCCCCTCACCATCTACAAACCCGCCGAAGTCATGCACTGGTTCGACACCGAATCAAAGCGAACCCACGCCATCGCCAGGTCTCAAACAAAAGACATCGCAAAAACCGCCAACGAAGAAGGCATCATCCCCAGCATCAAACAAGCCGCCACTGCCGCAATCTCAATGACAAGAGGCGCATACGGCACCGTCGTCCAAAAACAAGCCGAAGAAACCCGGTACGACCTCTTCGACTCCGGTTTTGAATACGTCGATCTCGCCCGCCGCACCAAAATCGACTACAACCAAGTACGCCAAATCGTCGCCAAAGCCGGCGACCGCTACCAAATTCTCTATAACGGCGGCAGCCTAACCATCAAACCCCCGGCCCACCTAGTTGCCGGAAAGTACCGAGTTCCGGTAGGCTGGCTCCGCAACGGCACCGAAGTTCCTTATCTCACCTTGATCGAAGAACTCTCGGCCCGTAGCGGGATCGACATAATCGCCGAATGAATAACGGATTCAAACAACCTGCACCCGAAGGCTGGGTAGAAATTCTCTGGAACGCTATGGCCGAAGACCTCGGCTCCGGCGACCCAACCACCGCCCTTTTCGATGAAGACCAACCCGTCAACTGGTACATCGAAACCCAGGCCGAAGGAGTCATCTGTGGTCTCGGAATCGCCGCTTATCTCATGCAGCCCGAAGCCGATGAACCCGATTCCTGCCAAACCGATCTCCACGCCTGCGATGGTGACTACGTCAAACCGGGCACAACTATCCTCTCCGGCCGCCTCACCGCCGCAAAGTTGCTCACAAAAGAGCGAACCGCACTCAACTTCCTCATGCAACTCAGCGGAGTCGCGACCCTCACCCACCAATTCGTCCAAAAAGTAACCGAATACGACGTCAAAATCGTCGACACCCGCAAAACCACCCCCGGACTTCGCTATCTCCAAAAATATGCCGTCCGGTGCGGCGGCGGAACCAATCACCGAATGGGCCTCTACGACGGAATCATGCTCAAAGATAACCACATCAAAGCCGCTGGTTCAATCACCGAAGCCGTCAGAAAAGCAAAATCCGTCGCTGGACACATGACCCTCATAGAAGTCGAATGTGAATCAACCGCAATGGTAGATGAAGCTGTCGCTGCCGGTGCCAATATCGTCATGCTCGATAACATGGATCCCTTCCAAATGCATGACATTGTCAAGGCATACAAGGGCAAGGTAATCCTCGAAGCAAGCGGAGGAATTACTCTTGACACCGTCCGAGGCGTCGCCCAAACTGGCGTAGATGCCATCTCCGTCGGAGCCCTCACCCATTCCGCAAAATCATTAGCGATCCACCTCGAAGTCGAATAACCAGAGAACATGAAAGTCCCAATCGGTGAATTCGCCCTCTATCCCAGCGTCGCCAGCACCCAAGATATTGCCCGTGAACGGCTCGAAATCGGCGAAACCCCCGCCGTCATCTTCTCCCACCACCAAACCGAAGGCCGGGGAAGATTCCAAAGAACCTGGCACAGCACATACGGCGATTCGCTCACGATGAGCATCATCTTCCACGACTACAAAAATCACAAGGAGCCTTGGCTCATCGGCATGTCCGCCGCCATCGCCGTCGCCAGCACAATCCACTGCCAACTCCAATGGCCCAATGATCTTGTCTACGGTGGCAAAAAAGTCGGCGGCATCCTCACCGAACTCATTACATCCGGTGGCAAATCAAAAGTCCCCATTGTCGGCATCGGCATCAACCTCAACCAAACCTCATTCCCCGAAGAAATTGCCCACCGAGCCACCAGCATCAAAGTCCAAACGGGCCGCGAAACCGACGCCGAATCCCTCGCCCGACAAATCGTTGCCAATCTCCAAAACGCACCCGAACCCGATTCATGGGCATCTCTCCGCCCTGCCTGGGAATTGTTCGACAACACTCCCGGAAAAGAGTACAAGCTCACCACCGGCGAACTCGCAACCGCCATCGGTATAGGTCCAAACGGCGAACTTCTTTGTTCCGTCAACGGCGAAACCACCTCCGTAATGGCGGCCGAAGCATTCTTCCAATAAAAAAAACCTCCCATCACCAAAAGAGAAGGGAGGCACGGAGGGAGTAAGTTTGGAAAGCTCCGTAAGTCGTATCTAGATTAGTCGAGATTCAATTCGCGTTGATCGCTCTGATGAGCTACAACCGCTCGATACAATCCGTACCCGACTGCCGCCGTCGAACCAATGATTCCCAAAACCGCAAGCGTCTTCCTTAGTCCACTTGCGCGCGCCTTTTCTGGCATCATTCGCACTCTTACGTCGTCAACAAAGTTCAGGATTCTTTCTGCTGTATCCATGAACCTTCAGACGAACACAAATTGAAGCAAGTTCGACCCTTTATGCTTTCAATATGCTTCAAAATACGATCTTTATGAACATCAATAATTGCCGACCCAAAATGGCCAAATGTCTCACTTCAAAGTGTCCCACCAAGGCAACGCCCCGTTTTTTACGCCGTCAACATCATAATAGAAAATCTTCGCAAACGGCTCAAAACGAAAAGCCGGAATGCCCCGTGCTCATGGATCCCACCTACGCAGCCACGAACCGCTGGAAAGTCAAAGCCGTCTCCTCATTCTTCATGATCAAAAATGGCGAGATACGCTGGAACATAACCGGCACAATCAAGCTAGATAACCTTGAAAATGCGCATTTAGAAAACAAACTCGATTATCCGAATAACCAGAAATCAATTAAGTCACTCATTTTGGATATTGCTGTTGAAACCTTGAACTGCTTCTTTCAGGGCCAGTTCGACTTCAGGCAAAATCTCTTTACAGAAGAGTGACATTTGTTCGTTAATATGTCGAATCCAAAGTTCCTTATCACCGGTCGGTTCTCGAGTGTCAGACAACTCAAAATCCAAAATTTTTGTCCACTGACTAGTCATAACTTTCCGTCGGCTCCCAAGGTGCTTTGACTTTGAAACCGCTTCGAAAATAGCTGACCTAATTTCAACTGGGCCAGGTTGAATCTCCAAAATTAATCGAAGTCGTTTTCCATAAACATCAACAAAAAAGTTCAAAATATAACCAGATCCAGCTTCATTTGATTTTGGTACCCAATTCAACCAATCGGCAGGCATCCACCTTCTTTCGACTCTAATGAACCCGTGCTTCTCGAGACATTCATCAGTAACCTCCCACGCTTGAACTCTAGGATCTTCCATATGCTCAATTAGCACTTCAATCGCCCGTCGGTGTTTAGTAAGTATCTGCTGGCAAAGTTCATTCAATTTTGAATCTGACACGACATGTCTCCTTAGAAGCCTCTCATAATGTGAAATCGCTATCGCTATGTCTGGCCCAATACTCGACTTGCGATTTTCTAGTAGCTCTACGAGAATCGCACATATTTGCTCATATGACACGGGAAAATAACGGCTATCACTTGGAATATCACCTGCTGGCGAAAGAAAAATCGGCAAGACTCTCCAATCTGCCTTCATATCCTCAACGATCCTTAAGTAACGAGGTAACTGATTTGAGTGTTCCTGCGAACCGACTTTGTTCTCGATTACTACAGCAAATCTGCTCTTAGAACTGAGAAGAAGAATATCAATATTTTTGACCTCACAGGCAACCTGGAGATCACTTAAATCCATTAGTTCAATATCGAGTGCTGAAACTCCTACTTCATCGGGAGATTTCTCCAAAACGGAAATTTGAAGTAATTTAGTTACAAATAATTCCCCAAGTCCGTGTGATTCCTTTGGGTCAAGGAGAAAGGCAAGAAATTTCGAATGTCGAATTTCTTGCCTTGTAAGTCCAGTAGCTTCAAAAATATTGAATTCACCCAGAATAGATTCCAGTTGTTCGAGTTCTGGATTGTTTACACAAAATTTAGTCAATTCTAGAATAGCTTCCGTTTCCATGATTGATCTCAAAACAAACTAATGACAACATTCTTCAAATTCTATTTGGAGCGGGAAAGGAGATTCGAACTCCCGACATTCTCGTTGGCAACGAGATGCTCTACCACTGAGCTATTCCCGCTCGGGAGACCAAAAATATACCCCACAAAATCACAATCCGCAACAGGCCCCAGCAACCAGACCCAAAAAGCCATAATCATCCCGTGGCTAACACCAAAACAATCACCGAGGCGACAATCCCCCTCATCCAACAAGCCGCCACAATCGCCCACCAACTCCGCCAAGAACTCCAAATCGACCAAAAAAAAGACTCATCTCTCGTCACAAACGTCGATCGCGCCATCGAACAATTCCTAAAACCCGAACTCCTCGCCCTCACTCCCGGCGCCGGATTCTATGGTGAAGAATTCGGACACACCCCACCCACTGATGCCGGATATTGGGTCGTCGATCCCGTCGATGGCACCTCAAACTTCGCATACGGCCAACCTCTCTGGGGAATCACCGCCGCCTATCTCAAAGACGGCAAAATCATCACCGGGATAATCCTCCTCCCCGATCTCAACGAACTCTACACCGCCACGGTCGGAGAAGGCGCATTCCTCAACGGCAACCCCCTCCCCCAAATTCCCGAAGGCGATATCACCGATTCCCAGCTCCTCGGCAACACCGATAGCCGCGTCCAATATCTACCACTTACACCAGGAAAACTAAGGCATATCGGTTCATTTGTCGTCGAAAGCACATTCGTAGCCACCCAACGCTACCGCGCCCTCATCACCGGCAACATCTGCCTCTACGACTGTGCCGCTGGCATCCTAATCAACCGTGAACTCGGAGCCGAAATCCGTTACCTCACTGGCGAAACATTTAACGAGGCCAACCATCTCACCACGACTCAAATTCCTCCCTTTTACATAGGGCCAAAAAACTCAAACTTCCCATTCGACGGACTACACCAATAGAGGTTCCCACTGGTGAAACCAGTGTTAATCTTATCAATCACGCCAATAAAACGTGAGCATCGCTCCGCTTCAACTTCTTCAAACCGCGCTGCTCAATCTGCCGTACCCTCTCACGCGTAATCCTGAGCTTCGCCGCTACTTCCTCAAGTGTCAACTGCAACCCGTCCCTTAGCCCAAACCGCAAACTTAAAACCTCACGCTCGCGGTCGTCCAAAATCAGCATCGCCTCAATAACGCTCTCGCGCATATGGGTCTCTTCCACCGCCATCGTCGATTGCTCACAATCAGGAATCACATCCTGCAAGGTCGCATCCTCAGAACCCGAAAGCGGCGACTCTAGCGACAATGCATCCGGTACCAAATTCAACATCTCAACAACGCGATCAACATCAAGTTCGGCACGTCTCGCAATCTCCTCAAGAGAAGGCTCCCGCCCAAGCTCGAACTGCAATCGTGCAACCAGACGTCGAACTCGCAATGACCCCTCAACTACGTGAACCGGTACCCGAATCAACCGCGCCTGATCACTTATTGCCCGGCTGATCGCTTGCCGAATCCACCAAGTCGCATAAGTACTAAAACGAAACCCCTTCGTCCCATCAAATTTTTCAACCGCCTTGATCAATCCAATGTTTCCTTCTTGAATCAAATCATCTAGGCTCATCCCCCGACCAGTAAACTTCTTTGCCAAATTAACAACTAGCCGATAATTAGCCTCAACGAGCTTATCGCGGCTTACTCGGCAACCTTGGGCCATTTTCCGGGCAAGTTCAAACTCTTGTTCCGCCGTTAGTAATGGGGTACGACCAACAGTCGTCAACCACAGCCTCAAACTGTCGTCAACTCGCCCCCGAACTGCCGATTCCGCCCCGTGCCCTCCTAGCCCAACTTCAATTCCGTCTGATGACGACGACAGATCAGTCAGATCTGCGTTGATAAATGCCAACTTTCCCAGCCCCCACAAAACTAATTTTGTGAGTCACTTGTTGTATACACCACAATTATTAAAACTCCAAACACAAAAATTACTTGTTTTCGCCGCCTTTCAACTTACTTAACCGTGCATTAATATTGCGAAGTGCATCATCGTCCGCCCCACCCTCCAATAACTTCTCCGCCTCAGATCGTGCCTCTCGCGACTCTAATTGCTTAGATAGCCGTTCAACCGCATCCTCCAAAACTTCCAACTCAATCGGCTCCAAATCCCCAATCCCCAATTCAATCAAAACCGATTGCGCTCCTTCATCCAAAACCTGATAAACCCAATCCGAACCCGACTTCGGCACTTTCTTCAACGCTTTCAAAGCCAACGCCAACTGCCGACCAACCACCGATTTCATCAATGGCTCATGGCTCGCAAACGGCCAGGCCTTCTCCCGCAAACCCGGCGTAAACAAACTCATGAAAATAACCTTCTCTGCACCAATCAAGTCGCTCACCTGGGGCAAAATTGTTGCCGGCTCAACCGAGCCACCAACCTCAACATCCTCCCGCAAAGGTTCAACTCGTGCATTGGCTTTACGCTTTTTCCGAGCTTCCGCCACCATCCGCTCGAGCGCCTTCGTCGCCGCCTGCCGATCCCGAATCCCCGGATACTTCGCCGCAACCGGAAACAGATACTTCTGCAATTCCAAAGGCGTCTCGGCCGTCGCCAAAACCTGAACAACCTGCTCCCAATAGGCGTCATCCTCCGGCCGCAACCGATCATTCAACTGAGCCATTCTGAATTCCATCGGGGTCAGCCCCTGCTCAACAATCTGACGAACTGCCTGCGAACCCTTATCTTTAAGCAACGTATCCGGATCACCTCCCGGAGGTGCCAAAGCGATCTTCACCTTCAATCCCCCTTCAGTCAACAAGATAGCTGCCCGATCCGCCGCCTTCTTTCCTGCATCATCCGCATCGTACAAAACCACAACCCGATTGCACCATCGCTTCAAAAGCCGCACGTGCTCATCAGCCAATGCTGTCCCCAAACTCGCAACCGCGTTAGTGACCCCCGCTCGATGGCAAGCAATAACATCCATATACCCTTCAACCAAGACGGCCTCCTCAAGCTTCGCAATCGTCTCCTTTGCCTTATGCATCCCATAAAGAACCCGGCTCTTACTATAAATCGGCGTATCACTACTGTTGATATACTTCGGCTGACCTTGCCCAATAATCCGCCCACCAAACGCCACCAACTTCCCCCGCTCATCCCGAATCGGAAACATCAATCTTCCCCGAAATCGGTCATAAAATCCCCCCGATTGATCCTGATCAATCAAAAACAACTTCTGACACAGCGCTAACGAGAATCCCTTCTTCTTGAGTCGAGTAGCCAGCACTTCCCCTGCTGACGGCCCATATCCCAACTCCCAAGCATCAATCGTCGCCTGATCCAGCCCTCGTTCAACCACATACTCCGAAGCAAACTTATCCCCGCGCAGTTCCTCACGATAAAAAGCCAAGCCTTCGGCCATCGCAAGCTCCATCTGCTCATTCTCACCCTTATCTCTCGATTGAAATTCAGGAATATCAATCCCCGCAGATTGCGCCAAAATCCGCATCGCTTCCATAAAGTCAACGCGCTGCGTTTCCATCACCCAATTGAAACAATCACCTTTCGCCCCACAACTCCAACACTTATAACCGTAATCCGGCGTTACACGGAAACTGGGATTTCGGTCATCATGAAACGGACAAAGCCCTTCCCAGTACCGACCTTTTTTCTTGAGAGAAACACGCTGACCAACCAGCTCAACAATATCAGAACGGCGGCGGATTTCGTCCTTAATTCGGTCAAAATCCGCCGCCACTTTAGTTCAGTCCAGACTTAAGCTAAGCCTAGGTCTTACCAGCCGCTACTACAACGCCGGTTACGACTTGCGGCTTATCTTTATAGAGTCGATTCAAGCGGAATGCAACTCGATCTCGAACCAAGAATCTCACAACCAAGTTTTCGCCATTCACTTCATAGCTATCCGGCGCATTGTAAGCCTTGATCAAACTCGAGAACGAAGAACCAAAAGTGATTCCGCGTCGAGTTTTGACATTGCTGTTCTTCATGCCAATCGCTTCGATTTGAATAACGCGATTAAATTTGTCCAGAACGAAGGAGTAATGGCTACCACTGCGCTTGTAAACCCAACGAGTGAAAATTACTTTTCCGCTGTTGCCACCGCCGCCAGCTGCACCACCCCCGCCACCGCGCCCACCAGCACCCGGCGCACCGCCACGTCCACCACCGTCGCCATCTCCTTCCGGACCACCGCCCGCGCCAACTGGAGCGCCAACGCTACTTGGGCCACGTTGCTGTCGCCATTCTGCGCCTGATCCAAAAGGATCTCCAACTAAAGCAAAAGTCCCATTATCGCCTCCAATATCTGCGGATGGAGGTGCTCCTAAACCACCACCATCGCCGCCTCCACGTCCGCCAGCACCACCACCTTGTGCTCCGCCGCCACCACCAGCCGCCGTTCCACCTGGAACTAGTGCTTGAATTTCATCAGGGGAACCATATGTGCTGACAACCTTTGCGCCCGTATCATAGAGACTGATACCAACCAATCGGTTCTCTGCCGTTCCCTTGCGTGCCTGTGGAGTTTGGTTCTGGGCGAATACCATCGCTGAACCGAGCGCCATCACCGCTATTGTTGTGCCTATGAGTGCTTTTTTCACTAGTCTGAAACCTTTCCTCTTTTGGAGTACGCCCATTACGACGAGACTAAAGCGGGAAATGGTTACACATTTGTCCCCAATTTTCCAAGTTCACAGGACCCTGAGGAACAAACCCGGACTCTGACGTCTTAGAAGGTATACAATCAACGTCAATAAACACAAAGACGTCGAACCGACATCAAAAATCAGGAAAAAATTATGGGAGCTAACCTCGCACTCGAAGCAAGCCAATTTGACACCGAAGTCCTTAACTCAGACCAACCAGTCCTCATCGATTTTTGGGCAACGTGGTGCCGACCGTGCATCGCAATCACTCCATCCGTTGAAGAAATCGCAACCGAAATGGCTGGTAAAGCAAAAGTCTTTAAAGTCGACGTAGACCAAAATCAAGATCTCGCCATGCAATACGACATCATGAGCATCCCTGCTCTCCTTGTCTTCAAAGGCGGAAAAGAAGTCGATCGAATGGTTGGTGCTGGTAGCAAAGCCGATATCAAAGCACTAGTCGAAAAGCACGTCTAATCGATAAAAACAAAGTAAATCACTCCCTAGACTCTCGTTGTCTAGGGAGTTTTCATTTATCTTTCCCCGCAACCACTTTCCCCATTACTGCGTCACAATAGTTAGTGTGCGCACCTTAAAAAAACTGTTCCTACTAATCCTTTGCCTCCTCCCCATACTCGCCACCGCCGACGATGGCTTCATAATCGACCAGTACGATGTTAATTTAACCGTCAACTCCAATTCACGAATGGCTGTCCAAGAAAAAATTTCTGTAACATTTAACCAAACCAAACACGGCATCTATCGCGAAATTCCTAACCGATACAACCTCCCCTCCGGCCCCCAAAGAAGAGTCAACATCTCCGGAATTAGCGTGAGTGGTGAAAACACTAAAATAACCCAAGATGGCAACAACCTCAATATCAGAATCGGCGACGCCGATGTCACTTTTCCGCCCGGAACGCAAAAAACTTACACGATCAACTACCAAGTCGAAGGCGCAATCAATTGGTTCGAGAAAGATAAAACTTGGGAACCTAGAGCAGAAATCTATTGGAACATCATCGGCCCCAATTGGACAACCCAAATCAAAAATACGACGTTCCAAGTGTCATACCCCTTTGACAAACAACTAGACCTCGGCATCAAACCGCGCTTGTTTATCGGCAATCTCGGCTCAACTCAATACATCCTCCCCCAACCCGAAACCAAATCGAGACTTGCCAACCAATCAAACTTCACAATTGGCCCTGGTCATGTCAATGGAGAAATAAGCCAAACCCTGAATCCCGGTGAGGCCGTTTCCATCGTCATCGCCGTCCCTGCTCAACTCATAACAAAACCGCCGTTCTGGGAAACTATCGGCACGTTCGTTCGAACCCACTGGGGGTACTTTCTTCCCTTCCTACTCACGGCAATCCTCTTCCCAATCTGGCTCTCAATTGGCCGCGATCCAAAGCTGGGCCCTCCCGGAGTCCGATTCGATCCTCCCGAAGGTATCGACCCATCCCTCGCCGGAGTTCTCATCGATAACACCGTCGATGGGCGCGATGTCACCGCCGGCATCATGTCGCTTGCCGTCCAAGGCTATATCAAATTCCAAACCGATGACCCACATGGAAAATTTGACCCAAAATCCACTTACTTCATCCGAACCGATAAACCAGTTTCAAATCAACTTCCCAAATTCGAAAAAGGCCTTCTCAACGCCATCGATCCTGGTAAAGCTAGGCAACCGATTGCTACTTTAAGCTCAGCATTACAATCCCAAGGGCCAACCCTTGCCCAAGAACTCGAAAGTAGTCTGGTCACTCTCGGCTTCTACCGAACTCTGCCCAAACAAGTCAAAGCTACGATGTCCAGTTTCGTAATCGTTCCTACATTCCTTCTGATCTATGCCGGAAGCGGAATCATGGGTGGCCTCGCTGCCGCAGGACTGATCCCCGATACCGCTAGCCTCGTTTTTGGTCTCATTGCTTGCATCCCTGTCTATCTGTTCTTCATGAATATCATGCCCGCTCGAACCAGACTCGGAGCAATGAAGCATAACGAATGCCTCGCATTCTACGAGGCCATGAAGCGACGAGCAAACTACAACGACTGGTTCACCAAAACCAATCTCGATCAAGCCAAATACGAACAATATCTCCCCTACGCCGTCGCATTCAACCTTGTTGACGAATGGGCAGAAATCTGCAACAGCGTCGTACTCACTGCTCCATCATTTGTCGAATCAACAAGTGGATATAACACTTGGAACTTTTACGCGTTCAACAACAGCTTCAACAACAGCATCTACCAAATGAATAGCGACGTCCGAAGTTCAATTACCCCGGTCACCCGATCAAGCGATTCCGGTAGCTGGTCCGGAGGCTCAGGTTTCAGTGGCGGCGGCAGTTCTGGCGGCGGTTTTGGTGGCGGTGGTGGCGGTAGTTGGTAACGAGTTCATACCCCCTTAACATTCGACCCTTAGAATCCACGAACATCCGTGGAAGAATCAGCCGACCTAACAACTGTCTCAAGAGCAAACTCAAAACAAATACTCACCCTCACAATCCTCGTTCTGGGTTACATGGCATTTTATGGTGCTCGAGCCAATCTCAGCGTTTCAACCACCTCAATCATTAAAGAGTTCGCCAGCTCAGGGTTTACAAAAGAAAGCCTTGGCGCAATCACTTCCATCGGCACACTCTTCTACGCAATCGGCAAATTCTTTGGCGGATCATTCGCCGATCGCTTAACCGGTAAAGCGAGTTTCCTTTTCGGGATGGCAAGTGCTGCCCTATTCACAATCTTGATGACCATTCTCGGCCCTGCCGCCCTCATGTTCCTTTGGAGCGGGAATCGATTCACTCAAGCCATGGGTTGGCCTGGTATGGTTCGAGTCACCGGCCACTGGTTCCCAAAATCCAGGTTCGGCACCGCAATGGGGATCGTCAGTCTCAGTTATCTCTTTGGACCATTTCTCTCAAAAATGCTCTACGGTCAAATGTTCGATGCCGGTATGAATTGGCGCCAAATCTTCTATTTCGCTGCCGCCGGATTAATTGTAATGTTTGTCGCTACTATTTTCCTGCTTAAAGAAGCCCCCGATGACCACAAAGACGTCGACCCAACTTCCGCCAAACCGGCAACTCAACCCCCTGTAGAAATCTTCCGTCGTCTTTTTTCGAACCGCCTTTTCTGGATCGTCTGCATCCTCTCTTTTGGGTTCACTCTAATGCGCGAAACTTTCAACAATTGGACACCCACTTATCTCGAAGAAGTCGCCGGACTAAGTAAAGGCGACGCCAGCCGAAACGCTGGATTATTCGATCTATTCGGCGGATTCTCTGTACTCATTGCCGGTTTTATGAGCGATCGCATCGGCCCCAAAGGCCGTCCAATTATCATCTCCTTCGGTCTCGCTTTCACCACTATCGGGTTATTTATTCTCAGTCAAATCACTAAGGAATCTGGAGCAAACCTAACCGTATTCCTTATCCCGGCCATCGCATTTGTCATGATCGGCCCCTATAGCTTCCTCGCCGGATCACTCAGCCTTGATATGGGCGGGCAAAAAGGCGGCGCGACCGCTAGCGGATGGATTGACGGTATCGGCTACTTCGGTGGAATCATTAGTGGCTGGTATATCGGCTCTATCGCCGAAAAACAAGGCTGGACAAGCGCATTTACAACCATCGCGATCGCTTGCGCTATCACTCTCGTCGTCGCGTTTTACTATCAATTTTCAGTATCAAAAACCATCGAGAATAAGTAACTCACATTCGGAATAACGTGAGTTGCACCTGCCGCAATAAGCTGCTCTTCCGTATGCGTCCCCTCCGAAACACCAATCACCCATCCGCACCCCGCAGCAATCCCCTGACCCATGTCACTTGGCGTATCCCCAACTTTCGCCACACTCAATGGGTCAAGTATATCGAGCTCATTCATCGCCAAAAAAATCATATCGGCATAGGGCCGACCATTCTCAACTTCATCCGAAGTTACAGAAAAATCGATCACCGAATCATCCCAGCCCAACCTTCGCAAAATAACATCCGCCGTCTCTCGACTAAACCCAGTATCTAACGCAACCTTGCATCCCCGACTTCGCAGATTTTGAAAAACCATCCCCGCACCCGCCACTTCCCGAACATCTAAATCACTCTCATAAAAACCAATAATCGCTTTCAAAAAATCCTCATGAACCTGGTTCACATAGTCAGCATTCTCCGAACGAGAATCCTTAGCCTCTCTTAAAACCATTTCAATCGCCCGAGGTTTAGCAATCCCCATTAAGGGATTAATCATCGAAATCGAGCAGTCAAAGTCATTAACTCGAAACCCTTCAATCACCGCTAAATTCACATAATCACGGTCATGGACCGTCGTCCCCGCCATGTCAAACACCACCAAACTGGGCCACATAACGACCATTATCCCTACCCAAACTGAAACTTAACATTCTCGCAATAATATTGGCCCTGCATGAAATACCCGGATGTCCTTATCGTCGGAGCCGGCATCGTCGGACTAGCCCATGCCCTAGCAGCTGCCAAACGCGGCATGAAAGTCACCGTCGTCGAGCAAACGGCACATCCGATTGGCGCCTCAATCCGCAATTTCGGCATGGTGTGGCCCATCGGACAACCCAAAGGGGAACTACGTAACCTCGCCCTCCGATCTCGAGAAATCTGGTCAGAAGTTGCCAAATCTGCTAATTTATTTGCCGACGAATGCGGCAGTATCCAACTCGCATTCCACCCCGAAGAGGTTCAAGTCCTTCATGAATTCCACACTCTCTTCCCTGAGTCAACCGAATTGCTCGCCCCACAAGAAGCCACCAATCGATTCCCAGCACTCAATCCTAAAGACCTGCGATTAGCCCTCTTTTCCAACACCGAGCTTTGCATCAATCCCCGACAGGCACTCGCCGCACTGCCTACCTACCTTGCAAAAGACCACAAAATTAAGTTCCTCTTCAACGAGACCGTTACCGAAATCCGCGGCAACTGCGCTAAATTCTCGACCGGCGAAATATGCGCAGGCCAAATTTTTGTGTGCCCCGGCGCAAACTTCAAAATCCTATATCCCGATTTCTTCGTCAGACACGGCATCCAGCAGTGCAAGCTCCAAATGCTTCGAGCGACCCCCAAAGACCCCAGTTTTAAACTAAGAACGATGCTCGCCGGTGGACTCACAATGAGTCACTATGCAAGCTTCCATGACTGCCCTTCAATCCAAATTCTCAAAGATTTCCACGCCAACCAATATCCTGATCATGCACGTCGCGGAATCCACGTAATGGCTTCCCAACATAACACAACCGAAATCACAATCGGAGACAGCCACACTTATGGCCTGGATCTTGACCCGTTCGGCGAGGAGCAAACCGACAACCTGATCCTCGGCTACCTCACTAAAATGGCAAATACATCCGAATGGGAAATCACAAGCCGCTGGCAAGGAACCTACTCCAAACACCCATCCCAGCCCCTCCTGAAAGAGAAAATTGATGATGTGACGACAGTCGTTACAAGCCCTGGTGGTGCCGGTATGACCCTCTCATTTGGCTATGGCGAAGCAAATATCGCTGAATTAATCCTCTAGAAATATCCCCGGACAATCCTTAATATTCATCACCAAATGCGTATGTGGATAGGGAATCAGCGCTTCGCGAACGTGTGTCCCTTCCGTCACCCCAATATTCCACCCACAACCACTAATGTTCCCCATCAGCAAATCGTTAGGAGTATCACCCACCTTAGCAACATAGGCCGGATTATCAACCGAAAACCGCTTCATTATTTCGAATACCATATCAGGATGTGGCTTAGACCGATTCACATCACTCGAAGTAATCGTGTAATCAATGATTCCCCCGTGCCATTTCAACTTCTGTAACACCGCGTCCGCAACTCGTCGATTGAATCCGGTGTCCAAAACAACAAAGATGCCGTTCTGTTTCATCAAGTCCATCGTGGCTAAAGCTCCTGGAACTTCCGTCGCCTGAGTCTCGAAATGCTCAATCAATCGCTCGTCAAGTCGATCCGAAGCTTCTGCAACAAACTCATCATCTTCCCATCTCGCATCAAAAGCACGCTTAAAACCCTGCCTAATCGCGTTCCCCGTAGGGATCCCCATTAAAGGAGTAAATGAACCCGGATTGAGCTTCGCACCAAACTCTTCAAGCACTCCCGACATGACGCGCGCTACCCCACCACGGTCGAACACTGTGGTGCCCGCCATGTCAAACATCACCAAACGCGGCTTCATCCTTGTCAAGTATGACCCAACTCATCAAACCAAAGGTTCACTCCGAACACTTTCCCGCGCACTTAATCCAAAAAAGAGGTGAAATACTACTGTGGATCCCGCCAATCTTTTTCATATCTCCTTCCCCATCCGAAGCGACAAGCTCACCATGACCGTCGCATTCACCGAGCAGATCACAACAAACACCTCCCCATTTCAATCCATAGATATCTACGAAACCACCGAATTTGGCAAAATGCTCTTCCTCGATGGTCATGTCCAGCTCGCCGAATTTGACGAACACGCCTACCACGAATCATTCGCTCACCTACCCCTCAGCGGAATGAACAACCCAAGCAGTGCGCTCATCGTTGGCGGCGGCGATGGAGCCATGCTCCGCGAACTCTGCAAACACACATCCCTCACTACCATCCATATGGTTGAAATCGACGACCTTGTGGTCGAAACTTGCAAACAATATCTCCCTGAATTAAACAAAGGCGCATTCAATGACCCACGCGTTACCCTCTACATCGAAGACGCATTCCCGTTCATCAAAAACCCACCCCAAAAATACGACGCAATCTACATTGACGCCACCGATGTTTATGAAGAAGAAGATGGATCGCTCTCCCAACATCTGTTCACTGACACATTCTATCAAGACTGCCGCAACGCCCTCACAGAACAAGGCATCGTTGTCACACAAGCCGATAATCCCGTCTTCTGTCCCTATTCTGCTGGCCCGATTCTCGAACAATTCCGCACGGCATTTGGCAACGCCGGATTCTATTGGAGCATGGTCCCATCATTTGGTGGATATTCCGGATTCGTATGGGGTAGCCCAAACCACACCCCAGCCACAACCAAGCAACTCCCAACCAACCTCAATCTAAAGTACCTCACCGACCTCCACTACACTCTCGCCCTCTCACCCATCCCCTTCGGCGTGCTCGCTGAAAAGTAATACATGCCTGTCCCTCCCCCTCGGAGAGGGGAATCAATGGGGCACTCAATAACTGCGAAATTCCTCCCGCAACAATCACCAGCTTCTCATTACTCCCTTTCAAATACTAGGCAATAAAGAAAACGAACAGGGAAAACCCCATCACGAGGTTCTTTGTTTTGATTGCTGCCATTCCCTTCGCCCTAGCCCTGCTCGCCCCTACCCAAAACGGATGGGCAAAATCCGACGATAAATCCACCGTCCAAATCCCCTACGAAGTCCACGACGCCGTCGTCAAATCGCTCCAAGAAGCCCTCGAAGCTCAATCCAAGCGCGATTACCAACTCTCACTCGCACTGCTCCACGGGGTCATCTATAACGACGGCGTCTCCATATCAGTTGCCCCTGAAACTCCTGTGCCTACCTCAGCCGCAAAGGACGGTATCAACCGGGCTCTGCAAACCTGGGCCAGCGCCCTCACTGGTGACGACCCAATCAAATTCACCTCAAACTCGGATAAAGCCGATGTACTCATAAAGTTTGTCGACAAAGTCCCCGAATCCGGTAACGACGCTCTTGGCCTTATCAAACTCAAAAAGCAATACCGTTGGAACAAATCCCGCTACGAAATCGAAATTAGCGGCACGATCTATATTCAAACCCACTATGAACGAACCCCCCTCAACGCCGCCCAATACAACGAAGTCATTGCCCACGAACTAGGGCACTTACTCGGACTCGATGACATGCCAAATACCGGTCAACTCATGGGGCCAATGATTGTAGATAAGCCAGTTAGCGGCCCCAACCAACGTGAAACTTATGCCGTGCAATTTGTCCGTAACCAAGCCAAAAAGCAATGGAATAGCGTGCTCGAAAACATCAAACAAGACGCTACCCATGCTGACTCAAGCAATGGTTATTACCTGGAAACGAACTATCTAGCAAGTTGCACAGGAAAAGGACACGGCCAACACGGAAAATAACCCCTAGAGACCTAGGAGGTCAACAAAATGGTCAATTCAACCAACTATGCAATGGTCAACTCCCTTGCTGGCTTGAAACGACTTGAAGCCCAAATCCAACTAGCAATGCTGGAGGCGGGCGGAAAAGCCCAAACCAAGCCAGAACAGCAACCTAAAGTCGTCGCCGACAAAATCGAAAGTGAAGTGGCTAAATCCACCGCTCGTGCTCGATCTGTATTGAACGGCCTAGATATGACGGCGTAATGCTGGAACAACAAGGTTAGGAAAACCACAAGATGAACATCTCGGCATTCAATGCGGCAACCCAAAGCCTACGCAACGCCCAGGCACAGGCCCTATCTGCCGCAACGAAGCCGTTTGACTCACCCGACCAAATCATCGATTCGGTCGTTTCCCTCCAATCCGCCAAGCTCCAAACCAAACTCGCCGTCAAAACGATCCAAGTCCTCGACGACAATGCCAAAACCTTGATCGATATGATCGCCTGACCAACTCAAATCCGTTCGACCGGAAAAGGTCATTGAAAACAAAATCTGTCCACCAACCAAAGCGGTACTCTCACACCGTGACAAAATCTCAGCTCGGGCCATTCATAGCCACAATCTACGAGCTCCAATCCGCCTGGCTAGAACCACGACTCAAAGCTGCTGGAATCCGCTGGACAACCTTCCAACTCCTCGCTACCGTCCTCGGAGCCGGTGACGATGCTTCTCAAGCCGAAGTCGCCCGCCGACTTGCTGTCGCCCCCGCAACCCTATCCGAATCAGTCCAAATTCATGTCGAAAAAGGTCTCCTCACCCAAGAGGCATCACCCAAAGACAAACGCAAAAAAGTCCTCCGCCTCACCGCCGCTGGCAAAAAGAAAATGTCCTCCGTCGCAAAACACGTCCAAGAACTCGAAACGCATCTCATCCAGGGCATCAGCCCCAAAGATTTGGGAAGTATTGAGCAATCTCTTGGAAAAATTGTCGAAAACCTCGAGAAAATTCTTTAAGGGACTGGACCTCAAAGCCAAAGTCCAGGTAAAAGTACAAGATTAGTCGAAACTCTTGGGTCCATCTCTCCGTCCCAATTGTTTACAAAGGCAACTAAATGATTCGAATCGTCGGTGTGCAACCAAATGAAGTCTTGGGACAAGAGTTCGTCTTGTTACAAAACCAAGGCAATATGCGCATCAATATTCGGGGCTACGGGCTTCTCGCCGAATCAACACTCCAAGATCCCCCCGGACTCCAAACCGTCTTTGTGATCAACGAAGACATCATAATCCCTCCCGGTCACCACGCCGCAATCCGCACCGGAAACGGCACCTCCAATTGGTGCCACAAACACGACGGCTATCATATCTATCACTACTTCCTTAACCGCAGCACCCAAATCTGGGATGAAGGCTCCGTCGTCCATCTCCTCACACCCACACACAAATTCGCCACAAAAAAAGTCGAGACCGTCCCCGTTTAATCCTACAGATCTCACTTATAACTCGTGCAATTTGTCATTCCTGCGAACGCAGGAATCTCACCCACCATCTCTAAATCCTCGTTCTACCATCTCCATATGCCCCTGCCTATTGCATCGCTACAGGCAGGGAAAAACAAACCCCCAACCCTCGTCTTTCTAGCTAAGGCAGAAGTGAATGCCAAAAACATCCGCAACGTTCAGTGTGCCCCTGCCTTTTGCTTTGCAACAGGCAGGGAATGACAAACCCCCAACCCACGTCTTTCCAGCGAAGGCTGGAATCCATCCCTTTACTTCCTCAAACTTCCATGTCCCTGAATGCCAAAGGCACTTAGAAAACCAATAACCCCAATCAAAAAATACTCGCTAATTGATGAATCAAAAAAAAATTACCCATTAACCCGATTCATCGCCCGTTCCGTCCCATCCGCAACCCAAGCCTCCGCCCCATCCGCTGCCGCCACCAAAACCCGATCAATCGCCGCTCGATCCTCCGGATCAAACCGCCCCAAAACATGGTCAATCGTCTCCCCCGCTTTCCCAATCCCAATTTTGATCCGCGGATAATCCTCGCTTCCCAAACTCGCAATAATCGACTTATGCCCGTTATGTCCGCCGCTACTCCCCTTCGGCTTCATCTTCACCACACCTGCCGCCAGATCCAAATCATCCGTAATCACCAAAATATCCTCCGGCTTAATCCCATACCCCGCCGCCAATTCCTTAACCGCTCGACCACTCAAATTCATAAACGTGAGTGGCTTCACCAAAGCCACCCCCACCCCAAAAATCTCAAGCTCCGCAATCAAAGCCTGCTTCCGTCCAATGTTCACCTTCACTTTATGCCGATCCGCAAGCAAATCCACAACTTCAAACCCAACATTGTGCCGAGTCCGCGCATATTGAGCCCCCGGATTTCCCAACCCCACAATCATCTTCTTGGGATAAACCTTGAGTGCCTTCTTCTTAAAAAACCCCAAAACCTCTACCCCTTAAATAGTCCCTGAATGAACATCAAAACCACGACGCCAGCCAAAACACAACGATAAATCGCAAATGGCCAAAGCGACTTTGTCTTGAGCAACTTCATCAACCAAGAAATCGCTAGCCAACCCACGGCAAAAGCAACCACTGTCGCCACAACCGTCGGTATCGCCCCCTCATGCATTAAGTTGTCTCGCTCCTTAAAAAGCTTATAAAGTCCACTCAACGCAATGCTCGGAATCGAAAGCAAGAACGAAACCCGCGCCGCTGTCTCCCGATCAAAACCGCCAAACAAGCCGCCAGTTATCGTTGAACCACTTCGGCTCGAACCGGGCACCAAAGCCAAGCACTGCCACAGCCCCATGATCACACAATCCTTCACCCGAATATTTTTGAGTTCTCTCGTCTTCCCACCCTTTGAATCCGCAAACCCCATCAATAACCCAAACAAAAGCAACGCCCCCGCCACAATCATCGGCGACCGAAAATCCGAATCAATCCTTTTCTCAAGAAGCAAACCCGCCACCGCAATCGGAATCGTCCCAATCACAACCCCCCACCCCAGATTCCAATCCATCGTGCCTCGTTTCTCTGCGTCCCGAAATCCCGCCGACCACCCCTTAAAAGTCCGTCCAATATCCTCCCTAAAATAAATCAAAATCGCCAGCAATGTCCCAAGCTGAATCACCGCCGTAAACCCACTCCCCGCATCCTCCCATCCAAAGAAAGCCGGCACAATCAACAAGTGTCCGCTCGAACTTATCGGCAAAAATTCCGTTAAACCCTGAACAATTCCAAGAACAATCGCTTCTAGTAAGCCCACATTTTCCTCTCTGGTGACTCAATCCCAAAGTGCTTGAGCACAATGTAACGAATCCGCTCCGATGCCTTGCCATCACCATAAGGAGAAGCCGAATTCGCCATCAAAGTATAAGCCTTATCAATATCTCCCAACAGCCGAGAACCTTCAGCAAAAATCGCTTCTTCATCCGTTCCAATCAATTTCGCCGTACCTTTCTCAACCCCTTCCGGGCGCTCCGTTGTTGTCCTTAAAACTAAAACCGGAATCCCAAATGTCGGCGCCTCTTCCTGCACCCCGCCCGAATCCGTCAGAATCAAATGCGCCCGCTGGATCAGTTTTACAAAATCCATATAATCCGGCGGCTCAATCATCTCAATCCGCTCGTGACCATCCAACACTGATTTCAATGTCTCCCGAACCGCTGGGTTGCGATGCATCGCCACCACCAACTTAACATCCCCAAACTCTTCAACCAGCCGCCGCGCCGCCCGCGCAATTGCAAGCTGCGGTTCGCCCCAATTCTCCCGGCGATGCGTCGTCAGCAAAACCACACGCCCCGACCAATCCGGAAACCAATAATTACCCTGAACCGACGCCACCTTCAAAACTGCATCAATCCCCGTATTCCCCGTCACAAAAATCTTCTCTTCCCCAATTCCCTCACGCCGCAAATTCTCCGCGCTCCACTGAGTCGGCGGAAAGTGCAATGCCGCAAACAACCCTACCGCCCGCCGATTAAACTCTTCCGGAAATGGATTGAAAATGTCCGGCGTCCGCAGACCCGCTTCAACATGCGCATAGGGAATCTGCCGATAAAAACTTGCGAGCCCAGCCACAAAAGTCGTCGTTGTATCTCCCTGCCCAAAAACCATATCTGGCCTTTCCGATTCCATCAAACCATCAAGTCCCGACAGTATCTTCCCCGTCACCCCCGCCAAAGTCTGACCGTGCGTCATCACGTCAAGGTCGTAATCCGACTTCAAATCAAACGCCTCCAAAGCCTGCAAGAGCATCTCCCGATGCTGCCCCGTACTCACCAAAACCGTGTCAACGACATCGGCATACTTGCGAAATTCCACCACGACCGGCGCCGTCTTAATCGCATCCGGACGAGTCCCCACCACGAACATCAATTTCGGCTTAACCATTCATTCTCACCAAATAAAGTATCGCCCCACTCAAAGTAATCGCCACCAAGTACAAAATCCAAACCGCCTGCTTCTGAGTAAACCCGTATTTCAACAAAGTGTGATGGACGTGCCGCTTATCCGGACTCGTAATCGGGCTCCTACTGATAACCCGCCGAATCACCACAAACCCCGCATCAAAAAGCGGAATCCCAAAAATGAAAATAGGCACGAGCAAAGCCAGCGTCGCCGCCGTCTTCATCGCCCCGACCACACTCAAACTGCCGAGCAAAAACCCAATAACCGGTGCCCCGCCTCCCAAAAAGATCTTCGCTGGATTGTAGTTGTAACGCAAAAATCCCAAACAAGCCCCTGCAATCGCCATCGCAATCAACGAAATCCGTGGTTGCCCTTCAATACTCCCAATCACCGCAATCGTCGTCGCGCTAATTACTGCAATCCCGCTACTCAAACCATCAATCCCATCAATCGTATCCATCGTTTTTGTAACAACAAAAATATAGATCGCTGTCAGCGGCACCGCCCATATCCCAAAATTGATCCAGTTCCCCGCCAGATTCACCCCCGCCACCTGAACCCGCCCCACATCACTAAACATAAACTGAACCCCAACCCCCGCAATCAACATCACCGTCAGCTGAACCTTCGCCGAAAGTTGAACAACATCATCAACCATCCCCATCACCAGAATGACAAAACTCGCAATCAGCAGCCCAATCACATAATTCGCAAAAGGGACATCGGGATAAGCAAAAGGCAACACAACCCCGCAAGCAACCACGATCCCCAGCCAAACCGGCAATCCACCCCAACGAGGAGTGATCTTTGTATGAACCCGCCGCTCATCCCGCGTCGGATCATCAACTGCTCCATACTTATGAGCAAGTTTCATAGCAAAAGGTGTAGAAATCAAAACAACCAAAAAAGAAATCAATCCCGCGACCAGCGGAGTCCGAAACCCCGGAAAAACCGCATCCATCCCATTCGCTGCCAACAATTCCCGAATCCAGGTCACTAAATAAACTCCACCTGATCAAGCCCAGCTTCCGTATACCGAAAAACCTCCAGACCCGATTCCTTAAACAACTCCAAAGAAAAATCGTCCGGATAATCCCCTTCATAAATAACTTGCTTAATACCCGCATTAATAATCATCTTCGCGCAGGTATTGCAAGGCTGGCACGTAACGTACATCGTCGCCCCCTCACATGGAATCCCAATCATCGCAGCTTGCAAAAGCGCATTCTGCTCGGCATGCAAACTGCGAATGCAATGTCCCGCCCGCATACAACCAGTTGGCCAATCATGATCAGGCCCGCCTCCAGGACAATGGCTCAATCCTTTCGGAGCACCGTTATATCCTGTCGCTAACATCCGTCGATCCCGAACAATAATCGCTCCAACCTGACGACGCGGACACGTCGCCCGGGTCTTCACCAAATGGGCGATCTGCATAAAATATGCATCCCAACTCGGTCGCTCCGTCATTACAAGCAATTATGACTGGTTAAGAGCACCAATCACCGCACCATTCCCCACCGACCCGTTCAAGTCCTAATCCCCAATAAGCCACAAACCCCAGACCCAAGCAATTTCGCCATAAATCTTCGCGTAGAATCAAACGCAATGGCAAAACTGCACCACTACCCCGTTACCGTCCAATGGCAAGGCGGACGAACTGGAACCGGCTCCGTCACTGGCGACCGACTCGGCGACTCCGTCCCCCTGAGTGTCCCCGATGAATTCGGTGGCCCCGGCAACGGAACAAACCCCGAAGAACTCCTCGCCAAAGCCGTAGCCGGATGCTACAGCATCACCTTCGGAATCATCGCCGAAACCCGGAAACTCCCGCTCGTCAATATGGAAGTGCATGCCACCGGCGAAGTCGAAGAAAACGGACCTCAATTCACCTACAAAAATATTGTGATCAAGCCAACTATTACCCTCGCAAGTGATGCCACCGACGAGCAAGTAACCATGGCTGATCAAATGGCCCACAAAGCCGATCTCTACTGCATCATCACCAACGCTGTCCGCGACAAAGTCGCAATCACTGTCGAACCAACGGTTCAACGAGCCTAAACCAAAAATCAACCGTCATGGACAGGATTAGCGTAAACTCTGTCCATGATGCGTAGCCCGCTCGTCGCCGGTAACTGGAAAATGAACCTCACCTCCGCCGAAGGTGAAGCCCTCGTCAACGAAATTCTCCATTTTGCTGCCGAAACATTCAATATCGACGTCGTTGTCTGCCCCCCATTCTTATCAATCCCGAAAATCCATGATGTCTGCCGCCGATCCCGCGTCAAACTCGGCGCCCAAAACTGTTTCTGGCTCGATAGCGGTGCATTCACCGGTCAAGTCAGCCCCACCCAACTCGCCGAATTCCACGTCGATTTCTGCATCGTAGGGCATAGCGAAACCCGAGGCAAATTCGGCAAACTCGACATCCCCGAATCAACCGTCAGCCTTTTCGCCGAATCTGACGAAACCATCAACCTCAAACTCAAAGCTCTCTTTTACCAAGGTATCACTCCTATCCTCTGCGTCGGAGAAACCCTCACCGAACGCGAAGCTGGCAAAACCGACGAAGTCATTGCCACTCAACTCAAAGGTGCTCTCAACGGCATCGACCCTGTCGAACTTTATGGCCTCGTCGTCGCATATGAACCCGTCTGGGCAATCGGAACCGGACAAACGTGCGACACTCCCGAAGCCGAGCGCGTCTGTGCAATGATTCGATCTCAACTCACACAAATCGCGGACTCCGACACCTCCGATCTCATCCGAATCCTCTACGGCGGATCTGTCAAACCCGATAACGCCCGCGAACTCTTCAGCCAACCAAACATCGACGGCGGCCTCGTTGGCGGCGCCTCCCTTCAAGCCAAAAGTTTCTACGAAATCATCAAAGCCGCAGAGTAATCCTCCTCAAGCTGGGCAACGAGTCGATCCAGATACGAAGTTGCCCAAGAACAATCGGAACTAACCGCTTTTATGCATAACGAGCACTAGTTTCATATATTTCCCCACTAAAGACGACGCACGCAACTAACCAATAACTCTTTTAGAGAAGACATTATGATAGCAAGCCTAACCGTTGCCCTGCAACTCACCATGCTGAACGCACAAATCAGCACCAAAACCACAACCCAAACCAGCAACGCCGTCGTTGCCAAAAAACTCAATCCTTATGCCGAAAACGCTTTCCGCAGCATCGTAGAAGGCAACGCTAGATTCTCAGAAGGACTCAAAAACAACCCCCGTCAATCTGTAGAAGCGCGATTAGAACTCGCAAAAGGACAAGCCCCCCACACCATTATCGTTACGTGCGCCGATAGCCGGCTCAGTCCAGAGATCATTTTCGATCAAGGTCTAGGAGACGTCTTCGTCATCCGGGTCGCTGGTAACGTCGTCGACCAATTCAGCATCGCCAGCATCGAATACGCCGCCGAACACCTCCACGCGCCCCTCCTCATCGTCCTCGGACACGAAAGATGTGGAGCCGTCAATGCTGCCGTCGAAACCTACGAATCACACCTCAAAAACCCCGCTGAGCACACAAAAACGGCTAACGAACACGGTGAGTCTCACGCCTCAGCAACCGACGAGCACGCCAACATCGCGGCACTCATCCACGAAATCATGCCCAGCGTCATGGAAGCGGCGAGAAAAACCACCCCTCTCCTTGCAACGGCAATCGATATCAATGTCGAAAACAGCATAAACGTAACGGTGGGCCGCTCCCCACTTCTTCGCCGACTTGCCGAAGAAAGCAAATTCGACATCATCGGGGGCGTCTACGATCTCGATACAGGAAGGGTCACTTTCAGTCCTCCAAATGATGTTAAGTCGTACGTACGGATAGCCCGGAATTAATTAAGATTCCATAGTCCCAACCGGGGCCCAGTAAAGCAAAAAACGAGCTCAAGTTGGAGTATCCATTTGAAACCCACTATGTGGGTTAAAAGGATAAAAAATGATTGCATCAATTAGCTTGGCAGCTGCCATCCTCGGACAATCGTGTAGTGAGTGTGCTGGCGGGAAGAACGATCTTCACGCGACCGTTGAGGCACCCGCCCCTCGCCCACTACAAACGACACTAAAAGGGAGTGCTGTAGAAAGCTTCCGCAAAATCGTCGAAGGAAACGCTCGATTTGCAGAAGGTCTATCGCAAAACAAGAACCAGGGCTCCGAGAGAAGACGCGAAGTTGCCACCGGACAAAGCCCCCACACAATTTTCCTCAGCTGCGCCGATAGCCGAGTCCCACCCGAAGTTATCTTTGATCAAGGTCTTGGAGATATCTTCATCGTACGTGTTGCTGGCAACATCATCGACACAAATAGCATCGCGAGCATAGAATATGCCGCCGCTGTGCTCGGTTCACCGCTCCTCGTTGTTCTCGGTCACGAAAGATGCGGAGCCGTCGATGCCGCTGTTAAGGCCGACAAAGATCCAAGCGGACTCGGTACCAACAAAGAAATGGCGAACATCGAAGCGCTTGTCGCCCAAATCATGCCGTCGGTCAAAGCTGTCAAAGGCGCGCAAGGCAATCTTCTGGATAATGCGATCTTGAAAAATGTTGAAATGACAAAGATGAACGTCATCACGAAGTCGCCGATGCTGGACCGCATGGTCAAAGAAGGCAAGTTCAGCGTTGTTGGAGGAGTCTACGACCTCGATACCGGTCGCGTTACCTTCACAGAAACCAACTAAAAACTCTCCTTTGTAATAGGGTCGGGCTAGGAAGTCCGGCCCTTTTCTATGCCAATCCCTCTATACTATGAAACTATGAAGAACCTTCTTCCTCTCTTGGCCCTCAGCGCCCTCATGAGCGGTGTAATTCTCACCGGATGTGCAAAAGAAGCCGAACCGGTCGCCGAAGGCACCGCCACAGAAACCCCTGACGCAAACAAGCCAACCGCTGAAACCCCAACGGAAGAAACCAAACCCGACGCACCGGTTGCACCCGATGCCCCCCTCGCCGACAAACCCGCCGACGGTGAAGAAGTCGCCGTCCTCGAAACTGGCAAAGGCAAAATCATCGTGATGTTCTATCCCCAAGTTGCTCCCAAAACCGTCGAGAACTTTAAAATGCTCGTCAAAAAAGGCTTCTACGACGGCACTCGATTCCACCGCTGCATCCCCGGATTTATGGTTCAAGGCGGCGACCCACAATCCAAAGAAATGGCCAAAGCAAGCATGTGGGGCACCGGCGGCAATATGGATGCTAATGGACAGGAAGTCAATGTCCCCGGCGAAACCGGCATGAAACTACTCCACAAGCGCGGCGTTATTAGCATGGCGAACAGTGGATCGCCCGATACAGCAAGTAGCCAATTCTTCCTGATGCAACAAGACTATCCATCACTCGATGGTGGCTACAGCGCGTTCGGAAAAATCGTCGAAGGAATTGAAGTCGTCGACGAAATCGTCAAAACCGGATCACCTAACCAGGCCGACAACGGCAAGGTTGAGCCCAAAGACGCAGTCGTTCTCAAGAAAGCAACGATGGCAAAGTGGCCCGTCAAATAAAAGAGTAACAAAATGATTTCCGCACTCCTCACCCTGGCTCTCAATCAGAGCCAGGAACTCATTCCTGTCAACTTCGACCAGGTCACAATCATGCCAAAAACTGGCGAAGAGGTCGGTGTTTTGGAGACGGGGAAAGGAAAGATAGTCTTTATGTTCTTTCCGCAAGTTGCGCCAAAGCATGTTAGTCAAGTGAAAATGCTTCTCAAAAACGGAACCTACACAGGCACTCGATTTCATAGATGCATTTCTAATTTCATGATCCAAGGTGGCGACCCTAAATCCAAAAACCTAAAATTATCGAATGAATGGGGCACCGGTGGATTCGATGACAAATCAAGAAACGAAATCAACATCAAAGCAGAATTTAGTGAACTCAAACATTTACGTGGGGTGCTCAGCATGGCGCGATCCGGCGACCCTGACTCGGCAAGTAGTCAGTTTTTCATCGTTCAGAAAGCCTATCCTTCACTAGACGGTGAATACACAGCTTTCGGAAAAGTAGTCACAGGACTATCCATTGTCGATAAAATTGCCCTCACTGGCCCTAAAAACCTTCAGCTAAACGGAACGGTAGAACCATCGAAAGCCGTTGTCGTCAAAAAAGCCTATCTTGCAAAATGGCCCGTCAAATAAGAACAT
>JBJXDW010000031.1:0-20839 GCA_046154445.1 Fimbriimonadaceae bacterium
AACGCCTCCGGCGCAAAGCAAGCAAATCCGCGCGGCCAGCTTCGTAACCACCCCGCCATACCTTCGTCCGCTTCGAATTCCGGCGCAACTCACGGCTCACTGTAGAAGCAGAACGACCCAAACGCAAGGCAATACCGCGCAGCGATATCCCTTCTTTCAAATATCCAACGATCTCGCCACGCTCAACCGCGGAAAGGTGACTGTAGTTCTTTCCCATCGCAACACTCTTTTAGCACCTGTTGCACTTGTAGCGTGAACTGACAGGAACCACGGCCGAGCTAACTTGCAAAATCTCCTACTGCGTCATCCCGGCGAAAGCCGGGAACCACGGCCGAGCTAACTTGCAAAATCTCCTACTGCGTCATCCCGGCGAAACCCGGGAATCACAACAAGGCATAATTTGAAAATGGAAAAAGGTGGCTACACCTACATCATTACCAATCATAAAAACGGAACACTATACACGGGTGTCACTTCCGACCTGATCAAAAGAATTGCCGAACACAAATCAAGAAGAACCCCCGGATTCGCTACAAGATACGGCCTAAACAAGTTAGTGTGGTACGAGACTTTTCCAACAATTGAAGGGGCCATCGCTCAGGAAAAACGAATCAAAGAGTGGAACCGATCTTGGAAAGTGGAACTTATTGAAAAAGACAATCCAAACTGGCTAGATTTAAGTGACCGATTCTAATTTCGTCATCCCGGCGAAAGCCGGGAACCACAGCCGAGCTAGTTTGCAAAATCTCCTACTTCGTCATCCCGGCGAAAGCCGGGAACCACAACCAGGCCAAAGTATGGTGCCCCCAAATTCGTCATCCCGGCGAAAGCCGGGAACCAAAGCCGAGCTAACTTGCAAAACCTCCTACTTCGTCATCCCGGCGAAAGCCGGGAACCACAACCAGGCCAAAGTATGGTGCCCCCAACTTCGTCATCCCGGCGAAAGCCGGGAACCACAGCCGAGCTAACTTGCAAAACCCCCTACTTCGTAATCCCGGCGAAAGCCGGGAACCACAGCCGAGCTAGTTTGCAAAACCCCCTACTTCGTAATCCCGGCGAAAGCCAGGAACCACAGCCAAGCTCAACGACAAATTACCGCAACATAACTCTCCCACGCAAAAACACTGAGCTTCCGAAAAACGTCAACCAATTATAAATAACAAGATGAAGTTCAACACCACTTTTTGGATCGCCCTATCCGCAACCCTCATCATCGGAGCAATCGGCTGCGGTGGAGGTGGATCATCATCTTCCGGTAACACCCCCCTGTCCTGCGGGCCAAACTATCTCACACCAAACTACGTCGAAGCTACCGATCCAGGCAATAGCCAAGCCAACCTCATTCTCACCTGGCCCGGATTCCCACTCAACGTCTATTTCGCCAGCAACCAAACCGCCACATTCTCTGGAAATACTTACGACACAACCGACACATTCACCGAAGCCCTTACCCGATGGAAAACTGCCAGTAGTGGCAGCATGACCTTCACCGAAATCAACACTGCAACCGGTGCCGATATCACAGTGAACGTCAACCAACTCAGCGCCGCACCCGGCGGCGGCGGAACCCTGGGCTACACCCAAGTCACTTACTACCCTTCAACCAAACAAATCGTCAGTGCGAATGTCACCATGAACACGTGGCCCGGGATGACCCAAGCCCAATTCGTTGATGGCCTTAAATCAACGGCCGCTCACGAATTTGGACATGCTCTATTCCTCCAGGGCCATAGCGACCAAAACGCCGACAACATGTACTACCAAGGGTCATCTGCGCTCGATAAACCTCTTACCCAACGCGACACCAACAGCTTCCTCACTGCCTATTGCGGAAACTTCGCCACCCGCGGAATCGGCAAGCCCGCCGCCCAAGGCTTCCCCGGTGAACAACCCGTCACAAAAACCATCTATTGCAAGGGTAACTAATCCAATTTCAATTTTCACAATTTAAATTGCGCTAACCGCTAATACAAAATTGGCGACACCACACATTCGTCATCCCGGACTTGATCCGGGATCCACAGTTAAGAACTTTGTAGGCACTCAGAATGAGCCCCGACCCCGATTTCATTGTCGCTCCCTGATATGAACTAATGGATGGTGCCACGATGAGTTGTGCGGTCTAACAGATCACGAACGAGATTCGATAGTGACTCCAAGTTCACTCAAACCGCAAACTATCCATAATCTCCTCGTCCGGAACCAAAACAACATCCCCGGCCCCCGACTCCATAAACATCACCTGATAATAAAGCTCCTTCGACCGTCCCGCATAAACAATTGTCGAAGACGCTGTCGCACCCGAACCCATCGTCACCACCGCCCGCCAAGCCGTTCCCACCGGCAACTCCACCTTGCGCTTCGTAGTTTTCATTTCCGCCCCAAAACTAAACGAGCCCATCAAATCAACATACTCATTAATCGCTCCCTCCGGATTCGTCCTGTTATCCTGCACACAAAACGCCATCACTGAAACCATACAATCCCGCCCCTTGCTATCCGGGCCCGAATACATGCGATGCAATGACCCCTCGCGAGAAAGTGCCTGAACCAAGTCCGCGAATGAACCCTTGTCTGTCAGCTTCTCTTCTCCCAAAAACGGTGGCAAAACCAAACTCATCTTTGTCCCCGGTACCGACTCTTTCTTCCACCCTTCAGGAACCTTCGCCGGAGCCACCGCCGTAACCCCACCCACACTTTGGCACCCAAATAATGCACACAACACCACCAACCCAAAAACAAAAAACCGCGCCATGATCAACAAATCATAGCGCGATTTCCACCAATCCGGTTGCAAAAAACTACCGAATCGCCATCTCAGTTTCGGCATCAAAAATGTGAATCTTGTTCACTTCAACCACAAACTTATGGTCGCTTCCCATTTCAAGTCGATTCGCCGGATCCAAAGTCGCAATCATCGAAACTCCGCCCATCTTCAAATAAGCCGTGTCCTCCGCACCCAATTTCTCAAGTACGTCAACCGTTGCCATAAAGCAATGAGATTCATCGACTTTCCCCGCCAAATCAGCATCGCTCACATCTTCAGGACGAATCCCAAAAGTGACTTTCTTGCCGTCCATCCCCGCCGCCGCGTGACTCGTCGGTAATGGCACCGTCAAAGCTTCCGAAACAAACTTACCGCCCTGAATCGTCCCTTCAATAAAGTTCATCGGTGGCGCACCAATAAAGCCCGCCACAAACTTATTCGCCGGATTGTTATAAACCACCTCAGGCTCGTCGCATTGCTGCAGAACGCCATTGTTCATAACCGAAATCCGCTGACCCATCGTCATCGCCTCAACCTGGTCGTGCGTAACATAAATCGTCGTAATCCCCAAATCCCGGTGCAAACGAATCAATTCCGCCCGAGTCTGAATCCGCAACTTCGCATCCAAGTTCGAAAGCGGCTCATCCATCAAAAAGACTTTAGGCTTCCGAACAATCGCCCGACCCAAAGCCACCCGCTGTCGCTGACCACCCGACAATTCCTTCGGTTTGCGATGCAACAAATGGTCGATATCAAGCATCTTCGCCGCCTCATGAACCCGGCGATCAATATCTTCTTTAATCTTTTTCGCTTCTGCTCCGTTTGCAATCTGCCAAAAGAAACCCTTCAACTCCCTCAATCGCAAACCAAAAGCAATATTGTCATAAACCGACATATGTGGGTAAAGCGCGTAATTCTGAAAAACCATCGCTATATCGCGATCCTTCGGCGGAACATCGTTAACCCGCCGATCCCCAATCATCAAATCCCCGGCTGTCGCTTCTTCAAGTCCCGCAATCATGCGCAGCGCTGTCGTCTTCCCACAACCCGATGGTCCAACCAGAACCATAAACTCCTTATCCTGAACCCCTAGGTTCAAGTCGTCGACGGCTTTGACATCTTTGCCAAAGATTTTTGTGATGTTGCTAAACGTGACTCCGGCCAATCTACAAGTCTCCTTTGATCTTGACCAGGCCTCGTTGCCTGACCGCGAAATTTCAGTATAGCAAACCCCAACGACCAATTCGCAAATATGTTTGCAAACGAATGTTTCAGTAAAATTCAGTCGCATCTATACAATTAAAGGCAAATAGTCGTATCATTGAAACTGGTGGGTTGGCGTTTTATTTTACGTCTCCCAGTCAAAGCAATGAAAAAAAGTGCATTCACCCTCATTGAACTGCTCGTCGTAATTGCCATTATCGCAATTCTCGCCGCAATTCTCTTCCCCGTATTCGCTCAAGCAAAAGCCGCGGCGAAAAAAACTCAGGCACTGTCAAATGTCAAAAACTTGACGACGGCAAACCTCATCTATAACACCGACTACGATGACACCTATATGATCGCAACTCCCTTCGTGCCGGGCATTGGCTACGCATGGGACAGATTCATACCAACTACAAGCCTGATTAAGACCACAACTCCAGCTGGAGTTGCTAGTGGCATTAATACTGCCTTCCACAACTCAATTCAGCCGTATATGAAGAACTACCAAATTCTTCGAGATCCTGCGGGAAGCTCACGATCACCGTTGCCGGCAAGTGTTTTTACTGCGGCTGGAATCACTGCGGCAGATATCAGTGCTGCAAATCCGCCAGTAATCAACTACACGTATAACGGACTTCTTGATAGTTACCAAGATACAGCAATTGCAAACGTCGCCGAAACAATCACCTGGTGGCCCGGACAGGGAGCGCGCGGATTCACCGGAGCAGGCTACGGCTCACCCCAGCTGATCTGTCTTGATCAAACAACACCATGTCGATACATTCCTGCAACAAGTGCAGCATGTAGCGGTAACGGTGGATTCAGCTTCTACACCTCTAACACCAGCGGATTTGGATGGGATCTCTACTCGCGCAGCTTGGTCTACGCATATGCAGACGGTCACGCCAAAACACACAAAATCGGAATCTACGGAACAGGTCAAACCGATCCACGCGTCGATCCATTTGCTTTCTACTTGGGTAAAGAAGTTGACAGATTTAGAGCCGGTGGAGCGCGATATTGGGAGCAGTTCTACTGCCACCCGTACTTGTTCCGTCCTGACATTGACCACTCCAATTGGGATACAGTCCTAATCGCACCGTAATGAAAAGAACACTCATCGCAATTACAGCAACTTTGGCCCTTGGATTTGTCGTCGGATGCGCAAATAATGATGTACCGGCAGAAAAACCAAAAGGCGAAATGCCAGAAACAAAACAAGCAACTCCGGACATGAAAAGTCCTGAAGAGCGAGCCGCGGCCGCACAAGGTGCGCCTAAAGGCGACGGCGGCTAGAATAGCCACCTAAAATCACGATTAGAGACTGATTACCTGAAAAGGTGCAGTCTCTTTTTATTGTAGACTCAAACAAGACTCGCGTCCCAAACAGAAAACTTTGTGGCACTCCATAACCACCATCAAGCATAATAAAAGCTAATGTCCAAAGACATCCTCAGAATCGTCGCCACTGACTGTGGATCAACCACAACGAAGGCAATTCTCATCGAACGCAACGAAGAAGGACAATACCGACTCGTCGCACGAGGAGAAGCACCTACTACCGTCGAAAAACCGTTCGAAGACGTCACCATCGGCGTCACCAACGCCATGAACGAACTTGAGGAAGTCAGCGAATCAAATGTTCCAGAAGGATTCAAAGCCGCTAAACGCACCCTCATCAAAGACGGGCACGTCTGGCGAATGATCAAAGAAGGCAAACGCGACGAAGAACGTATAGACGAATTCCAAGGTGCCGATCTGTACGTATCCACATCGTCTGCCGGTGGCGGCCTTCAAATGATGGTTGCCGGAGTCGTCAAATCCATGTCCGCCGAATCTGCCGAACGCGCCGCCCTCGGGGCAGGCGCAATTCTCATGGACACCCTCGCCGTCGATGACGGCCGAAAAGATTTCCAAAAAGTCGAACGCCTCCGCAAACTCCGTCCCGACATCATTCTCATGTCCGGCGGTACCGACGGCGGAACCAAAATCCACCTCATCGACATGGCCGAAGTCATCCGCCGTGCCGACCCCAAACCACGGTTCGGTGACATGAAACTCCCCGTCATCTACGCCGGAAATATCGAAGTCCGCGAAGAAGTCAAGGAAGTCCTCGGTGATACCATCGCCCTCAATGTCGTCGATAACCTCCGCCCAACTCTCGACTCCGAAAACCTAGACCCCGCCCGCGAAGAAATCCACGAGCTCTTTCTCGAGCACGTCATGCAACAAGCCCCCGGATACAACAAACTCCTCGACTGGGCCAGCTACGACGTCATGGCAACCCCCAACGCGGTTGGAAAACTTCTCAAATCATACGCCGACCAAGAAGGCATCAACATCCTTGGAGTCGATATCGGCGGAGCCACGACCGACGTGTTTTCCGTATTCGATGGCATCTACAACCGAACCGTATCAGCCAACCTCGGCATGAGTTACTCAATCTGTAACGTCCTCAAAGAAACTGGTACAGAAAACATCGCCCGATGGCTCCCATTCGAAATCGATCCGTTCGAAGTCCGCAACCGACTCCGAAACAAGATGATCCGGCCCACCACGATCCCTCAAGCCTACGAGGATCTCTTAATCGAACAAGCCGTCAGCCGCGAAGCCCTCCGACTCGCTTTCCTCCACCACAAGTCGCTCGCCCGCACCCTTAAAGGCGTCCAACAACAACGCGACGTCGGACAAATCTTCGACCAAGTCGATACCGGATCAACCCTCATCAAAATGATGAAGCTCGACATGATCATCGGCAGCGGCGGAGTCCTCTCCCACGCCCCAAGACGGGCTCAAAGCGCCCTCATGATGATGGATGCCTACCAACCCGAAGGCGTCACAATGCTCACTGTCGATAGCATCTTCATGATGCCCCACCTCGGTGTCCTTTCGGAGCACTTCTTCGAAGCCGCCAAGCAAGTCTTCGACTACGACTGTATCGTCAAATGCGGTCACTGCATCAGCCCCGTCGGCACCGGCAAAGAAGGCGACCCCATGGTCACCGTTGTCGGAGACGGCATCAACGAATCAATCAGCGTTGGGCAAATTAAAGTCATTCCGCTCGGTCGCCACGAATTCAAGAACGTCACTATAACCCCAACCAAAAACTTCGATGTCGGCGCGGGTAAAGGCAACAAACTCGATTACAAACTTGAAGGCGGCACCGTCGGCGTCGTTATTGATGGACGCGGACGACCCCTCGTCCTCCCCGAAGATAACGCCCCCCGCATCGCCAAGCTCCGCGAATGGCTCGAAGCCATGGGCCTCCCCCTTCCTAAGTGAAAATCCCTCGACCTAATTTGCGACCACTTCATTACGGAGTGGTCGCTTTTGTTTTCGGCATTCTCGTCCTAACCGCACTATTCCTTAGCCACGGTCCTTCAGTGCCGCGATTTAACGACGTACTCGTCTCCACTCAAAATCCTATCAACAAAGCAGCCTGCCTTCTTGCCGCAAATGAAGCCGCTCAATCCCATCAAGAGCAAGCAGAAAGTATAGATAGTGCATTTGAACAAGTTCTGAAACACCAAGCCACCGTCACTCTCCCAATTCTTCTGCTCGGCTTTACTTCAGTTATAATCGGGCTCTCTATTCTTACCAAACTAAAGCGAGAGCCCCTGCTTCCCAAGTCTTTGATAAGAAGCGCAGTCATTGGTCTGACACTAGGGTTCCTAGCGTTTGCGTTCTTCCGAACATTCGCAAGCAACTATCGAGCTGTTTTCAGAACGACAACGTCAATCCGTGGAAATAGTGTCAACAACGTAAACCAACAATATTGCGAAACACATTTTAAGTAAATCTAAGATATAATAAAGGATATCTTCTGAGGGGAAGACGGCAAAGGGTGTTGGAGACAGCCATTTTTGACCTTTTTCGATCGGTCACCGAATTCCCCCCACAAGACAACATCAACTACTTTTTTTGAACTGGTAAAGTTCCCTTATTTTCATAGTCCTATTCCGTTCAATCAACTAAAGAAATCCTCACGCAATCCCTATAAAATCCAGGAGCATAAAGATCGCTCTAGGAAAGGAACGCCATGAACTTCAAAAACCTCGCCATCATCCTAATGGCAGTAACTCCCATCGTCGCCCAAGCCGATGAGACCCCAATCACAGTCACTGCTGATGTCCCCTTTTTCAATAAGTATGTCTGGCGAGGCGTAAACCTCCTCAACGACCCTGTACTCCAACCGAGCATCAACCTCGCCTTCCAAGGCTGGAACCTCAATTTCTGGGGCGACTACGATATCAACAACGCTAAACAATTTGACGAATTCGATGTCACCGTTAGCTACACCGGAGACCTTCCCCAAGGGAGTTGGACCGCCGGATACATCGACTACGCCTTCCCCGGTTCCTCAGTCTCCCATACTCGTGAAATTTATGGCAACTTCACGTTCGCCCAAGACTACAGCCCTTATGTTCAATTAAACTTCGATTCCGATGAAGTCGATGGTCTCTACGCCCGATTTGGAGCCCAAAGAGCAATTTCTACCGCCGCTGGTGATATCAACGTTCACGGTTGGTTTGGTTATGGAGACAAGAACATGAACAACGCGCTTTATGGCAACAACAAAGTCGGACTCGCCGACTTCGGTCTCGAAGCCACCTACAGCAAACAGCTCAGTCAGAACGCCACCGGATACGTCAAGCTCGGCTACACTGCCCTGCTCGATAAAAACCACCTCTCCGGTGCCCCAAACCGTAACAACGTAACATTCGGCTTCGGTATCGGACTCGGATTCTAACCAAAGCCACAAAACCTATACAAATCCTCGCTGACGCCAAGTCAGCGGGGATTTTCTTTTCTCATTTCCATAAATCACCCTCAATACTCCTCGTATTTCTACCGAACATGATGATGTGCCGGGGTTCGCCCCCAGCATAACTCGTCCAAGGATCGGACGGGTAACCGCAAAGGATGGCGCGACAGAAAGGAAAACACTGCCGTGCAAATAATGAAAAATCTATTCGGGCCGCAATCGCGTAACCTCGAGAAAGCAATGGGACTCACCAGCCAACGCGCTGGCCTTCTCAGCCGCAATCTCGCGAACGTCGATGTCCCTAACTATAAGCGCGAAGATATTGATGTCGCCATCACCCCCGAAACCAATTCAGATCCATCCGGTGGTTCAAACCTCCACAAAATGAACGAGAAATTCGGGCGCAACAAAACTGCAGGCGGACAATCAATCCGCATCGACGGTAACAGTGTCGATCTCGAAAACGAAGTCATGTCCATTGCCGAAATGGAAATGAGATACCAACTCCTTTCCGAAATCACATCACGCTATTTCCAAGGACTGAAATCAGTCATCCGAGAAGGTAGATAATGAGCATCAATTCCGCCCTCCGATCAAGCTCCTCCGGCCTTTACGCCGAGCGAATGCGCCTAGACGTCATTTCCGCAAATATCGCCAACGCTAACAGCGTCACAACCCCCGATAAACCAGCTTACAGCCGCAGAATCGTTGTCCTCCAAGCTGATGATAACGGCGTTTCGGTAGAGAAAATCATCCCCGAAAACATCCCTCTTCGCGTTCTCAACGAGCCCGACCACCCAATGGCCGACTCCGATGGCAACGTCGAATACAGCAACGTCAACCCAGTCCTCGAAATGGTGAACATGATGTCCGCTACACGAGCCTACGAGGCAAACGTCGCCGCTTTTAATTCCGCCAAGGGCATGATCCAAGCCGCCCTCAGCATCGGAAGAATCTAAACACTTAGCTAAGGAGAACACCAATGAGAATCGACCTCGCTAAGTCACCAATTTCAACCCAAACTAACCCACTGCAACCCAAACAAACAGAACAAGGTTCTGAAAACTTTGGAAAGATGTTGATGGACGCCATTAAGGAAGTCAACGGAGCCCAGTCCGACGCGACAAAACTCCAAAACGACCTGATGGCGAATCGACCGGTGGAAACCCACGACCTGCTCATCGCGATGGAAAGAGCAAGCACCTCAATGCAACTGATGATGCAAGTGAGAAACAAAACGCTTGAAGCCTATCAAGAACTGAGCCGCATGCAAGTCTAGACAACGACTCGCACAACTGCGAAAACTCGTGGCAAATAAAACCCGGTCTTTGGAACACACATGGGTGCAATCCTAGATCGAATAAGACAATGGTGGGATACCGCCGACCGAACACAAAAGTTGGTCACGGTATTCGGCGGAGCATTTCTCATCCTCATGCTCGGCATGACCGTTTACTTCGCCGGTAAGCCAAAGCTGCAACCGGTGATCCCCGGCCTGTCCGATGTCGAACGCGGCAGCATCTATGACGAACTGACTAAGGGAGGCTTCCAAGTCGAAATTACCCCTCAAGGCGAAGTCGTCGTCCCCACAAAAGATGTTCCAAAGGCGAAAATGTATCTCGCCACCAAAAACAAACTCCCCAAGTCCGGCGGACAAAGCCTCACCATGATCGACTCAATCGGCATCGGCGACAGCCAACGCAAAGAAAACGAGAAGATCATCGCAGCCAAAGAAGCCGAACTCGCCGAATCCATCGGCACCATGAACGGCGTCGCTGCCGCTCAAGTCCACCTCACTCTTGGTAAAGATTCCCCATTCGGTGACCAAACAACTCCTCCAACCGCCGCTGTCCGAATTTCCGAAGCCGGTGAAGGCGAACTCTCCAGCGAAGCCGGTATCGCCATGGCCCGCCTTGTCCAAAACTCCATCACTGGAATGACCGCCAAAGGCGTCACCGTTTTCACCGACACCGGTCGCATGATCTACGACGGCCAAGAAGTTGACTCATCAACTACCATGGCGAGTCGAAAAATGGAAGCCGAAGCATCCGAATCCAAACGACGAGCCGGAGAACTCCAACGCGAACTCGACCAAGTCTTCGGCAAAGGCAATACCATCGTCCAGGTCGATGTCCAGCTTAATATGGATACCACCAGCATCAAGAAAGACGAAACAATTCGCAACGGCGATCCTGTCGTCGAAGAATCCGCCACCGAAAACATGTCTAGCAACACCAACGAACCAATCCAAGGTGCTGGCGCCGAAACAAACATCCCCGGGCAAGCAACAACCACCGATAAAACTGATAAAGCTAGCAACTACAAAAACGAGCAAAAAACCAAACAATATCCTACAAGCCAAACTCAAACCGCTATTGAAAAAGCCGCTGGCGAAATCATCGGAATGAACGTCAACGTCATGGCTAACAGCACCGTTATCACCGACATTAAACCCCTTGAATCCCGCGTTTCTTCCTACATCGCCCCTTGGAAAGATAACGTAAGATTTACTCAAAACGTTACCCCAGTCGCCTTCAGCGACGCCGCATCAAAAGCCCAATCCGAAGCTGCTAAGGCCGCTGCGGGCTCAGCCAAGATGCAACAAATCATCTCGCTCCTTCCCGTCGGCGCTCTCATCGCCGTCGCTCTCCTTCTTATCAAATCGCTCACCAGCACGATCAAGAAAACCCAAAATCAAACCCTCGTACTTTCAAACGGAGACAAGCTCACTATCCCCGTAAACTCCGATCCCAAACTGCTGGCCATGCTTGAAGAAGCAAGTCGACCAATCTCCATGTCCGCACTTCCCCATGGCGCCGACGAATACGAAGAGGAAATTGAAGAAGTCGAAGAAATTGATGACAACGGAGACACCGTCGTCACCACCCGCAAAAAGAAGAAAAAGAAGAAAATCAATATGTACGAAGAAGACGAAGACGACGATATGAGCATCGACTCTATCAAGAAAAAAGTCGACATCCCACTCGAACAAATTCGAAAAATGGCTAAAAACAATCCCGAAGCCGTCTCACTGCTCCTCAAAAGCTGGATGATGGAGGAAGCGAAGTAAATGCGTAAAAAGACAATTGAACTCACCTCCCGGCGCAAAGCTGCGATCATCCTCGCCGTCATGGGGCCAGAATTCTCTGGTGAAATTCTCAAGAATTTCTCAGATGATCAAGTTGAAGCCATCTCCATGGAGATCGCCCGACTCGAAAAAGTCTCCCCGGAACTAAAAGCAAAAATCATCGCCGAATTCCACGAAATGGCGCAAGCCCAGGAATTCATCTCTGAAGGGGGCGTCGATAGCGCCAAAAAAGCCCTCATTGCTGCATTCGGCGAAGAACGAGCCAACGAACTCACCGGCAAAATTGTTAACGCAATGCAAGTCGTTCCGTTTGAATTCCTCAAACGAGCCGATCCTCAACAACTGCTCAGCTTTATCCAAGAAGAACACCCCCAAACCATTGCGCTTATCCTCGCTTATATGAGCCCAACCCAAGCGGCGCTCATCATCGGCAAACTCCCCGCCGACCTCCGAGGCGAAGTCGCCGAAAGAATCGCCGCCATGGATCAAACCCCACCCGAAGTCATCCGATCCGTCGAAGCAATTCTCGAAAAGAAAGTCGCCAATGTCATCAACACCGAAATGTCCAAAGCCGGCGGCCCCAAAGCTCTCGTCGATCTCCTTAGCCGGGTCGACCGTCAAACGGAACGGCTGATAATCGACGCCCTCAGCGAAAACAACCCCGAACTCGCAGATGAAGTCAAAAATATGATGTTCGTCTTCGAAGATATCATTCAACTTGACGATCGAGCTGTCCAATCAGTCCTCAAGGAAGTTGACTCTAAAGACCTCGGTACTGCCCTCAAGGGTGTCAAATCCGAAGTCCAAGAAAAGATCTACCGCAATATGTCCGAACGTGCCGTCAACATGCTCAAAGAAGACATGGAGTTCATGGGTCCGGTCAAAATGCGCACCGTCGAAGAAGCTCAACAAAAAATCGTTGCCGCAATTCGCCGCCTAGAAGAATCTGGCGAAATCGAAATCGGACGCGATGAAGAGGAAATCCTTGTCTAAAAGCATCTTCAGCAAAAACATCCTCCGAGAAGCCGTCACAACCGGCAACTTCATGGATCAGCTAAAAACTATCCATGCAGTTGCCGAAGCAACCCCGGCCGCCCAATGGACGCGCTCGCAGATTGAGCTTAAATTCCTCGAAGCCCATACCGAAGGGGCAAGACTTGGATACGCCGAAGGCTATCGAAGAGGCGAAGCAAACGGCCTCAACGTTGGCCTCGAAAATGGCGTTAGCCAAGTGCGACAAGAACTCGAAGCTGCACACATAGAACAAATTGCCGCCTTTTCTCAAGATCTTCAAGCCACCCTTAACTCAACCCAACAAGGCATCGAACAATGGTATATCGAAGCCGAAAAGCGGCTTGCCTCCCTCGCAACAGAAATCGCCCGAAGGGCAATCGGCGAGGAACTCACACTGAACTCAGAAGCCGTTGTCTCAATCGCTCAGCGTGTCCTTCAAGAAGTCACCACCGGTAACCACATTCGTCTTCGCGTTAACCCAGTTCAGACCGCTACCCTCGATTCTCGTCGAGAAGAAATCCTACAATCAATCTCTCATATCCGTGACATCGAAATTGTCAGCGACCCATCAATCCAAAACGGCGTCATCGTCGAATCTGAATCCGGCGTCGTCGATGGCCGCATCGAATCCTATCTCAGCCGAATTGCCGACCATATCTCCGAGGAGGCTGCCTAAACGATGAGTGCTGCACCCGATTTCAAAAGCGCGCTTCGCGCCATCGATTCAGTCCACCGATTCGAAGTCATGGGCCGAGTCACTCAGGTCGTCGGACTTGTCATCGAATCAGCCGGGCCATCAGCCCGGATCGGTGATCTTTGCATAATCGAAACCGATCCAGATCAACCCGGTATCAGGTGTGAAGTCGTCGGTTTTCGAGGCGAAAAAGTCCTCATGATGCCCCTCGGCGAAATCAGCGGTGTCAAATCCGGTTGTCTTGTCAAAGGCACCGGTCACTGCCTCCGAGTCCCCGTCGGCGAGGAACTCCTCGGACGAACCATGGATGCCCTCGGCCGACCAATGGATGACCTCGGCCCACTTCACGTCCACCAGCACTACCCCGTTCTCGCATCGCCTCCCAACGCCATGCAGCGACAAATGATCAAAACGCCATTCGAAACCGGTGTTAGAGCCATAGACTCAACCCTCACCATGGGAATCGGTCAACGAGTCGGCATCTTCGCTGGCTCCGGTGTCGGAAAGTCAACATTGCTCGGCATGATCGCCCGGAACGGACAAGCCGACGTCAACGTTATCGCCCTCGTCGGAGAACGTGGACGAGAAGTCAAAGAATTTATCGAGAACGACCTCGGCCCTGAAGGAATGAAAAAGAGCATCATCATCTGCGCCACTAGCGATGAACCTGCCCTCATGCGCATCAAAGCTGCCCTCAGCGCAACTGCTATTGCCGAATACTTCCGAGACAAGGGTCTCAACGTTCTACTCATGATGGACTCGGTCACCCGATTCGCAATGGCTCAGCGTGAAATCGGTCTTGCCATCGGCGAGCCCCCTTCAACAAAAGGCTACACCCCCAGCGTCTTCGCTCTGCTCCCAAAACTAATGGAGCGTGCTGGTTGCGGCCCAAAAGGTGCCATCACCGCGATCTATACAGTTTTGGTAGATGGAGATGATACAAACGAGCCAATTTCCGATGCCGCGCGATCCATCCTCGACGGCCATATTGTTCTCGATCGCAAACTTACCTCCAAGAGTCACTACCCACCAATTTCCATCATAAACAGCCTCAGCCGGGTCATGCCAATGGTGACCTCCGAAGAGCACGTAAAACAAGCCAATCGACTCCGTGAACTGATCGCCGCATACGCTGACATCGAAGATATGGTCTCTGTTGGAGCATACAAACCCGGCGCAAAACCCATCGCCGACGAAGCTATCGACAAATGGGATCGCATCAATAGCCTTCTCCGACAAACCAAGACCGAATCAAATTCCCTCGAAGAAGTCAAAACCGTCCTCGCCCACCTTGTGAATTGATATGTTTAAGTTCAGACTCCAAACCGTACTCGATCTCCGCGTTAACGAACTCGAAATCGCCGAGCGTACCTATCTGATTGCCAAATCAAAGCGAGAAGATGCCGAGCAAGACCTTGCCGGGATTCACCAAATGCTTCAAGACCAACGTCGCCAACCCCGCGAAACCTTCCAAGCCCGACTCGACGCCGAAGCCTACAACCAACGCCTCGAAGACGAATCACGAGCGATCCTAACCACCATCGGAGTCCTCGAAGACGAAGAAGCAAAAGCCATGGAGTTCTGGATAGATGCCAAGAAAGAAGTCAAGGCTCTGGAAAAACTGCGTGACAAAGCAGAAGAAGAATACGCATTAGAAATGAACCGTAAAGAACAAGCCGAACTCGATGAGTGGGCTGTTCTTCGAAGGAGTGCCGCATGAGTTTCAACATCAGAGGGTTCGAAGGAACCCAATCCCGCATCCAAGAAATCAAAGCCCGAATTTCCCAACTCGAGGGCCGAGTTCAAGAAAAAACCGCACCTAAAAATAACGATTTTGCCGCAACTTTGGGCGGAAAAATAGGCGCCAAACCCGGACAATCCCTCCAACGGCTGCCCGGACTCGGCTTCCAAAATACACCACTCGACAGCAACGCTCCATTCGATCCCGTCGCAATGGGACTAATCAACCCGGGTGCAATCACATCAGCAGGATCGGATCTAAAAACGCAGGCCGCTCAAATTGCAGAGAAATATGGCGTCGATCCCGCCTTATTTCAAGCACTCATTCAGCAAGAATCCGCATTCAACCCCAACGCAATCTCCAGCGCCGGGGCAATGGGACTCACCCAACTCATGCCAAAAACCGCTAAATCGCTCGGTGTTTTTAACCCAATGAACCCCGTCGAAAACATGGAAGGAGGTGCCAAATACCTTGCTCAACTCATGAAGCAGTTCAATGGCGATCGCAAACTTGCCCTCGCCGCCTATAACGCTGGCCCAGGAGCCGTCACAAGATTTGGCGGAATCCCTCCATACAAAGAAACCCAAAACTACGTCAACAAAATATTAGGCAACATCGGAGGTAACTAATGGCAGAAGATCAAGACAATGTGCAAGAAAACCAAGAAGAACCTAAACCTAAAAAGTCAGGTGGCAAATCAAAGAAAGGGCTGATAATCATCCTCGCCGTCGTTCTGCCACTTATCCTGATCGGCGGAGCCGTCGGAGCCGCATATGCTGGACTCCTCAAAATTCCCGGACTCAAACTCCCCGGGATGAAAGCAAAGACCGTCGCCTCAAACTACACCGACAAAGACGACAAACCTTCCAAAATTGACAAAACCCAACCCGATGCCACAATAGAACCAGACACCCCTGAGCCTGAACAACAAAAGCTTGTCACCAAAGAACCAGAGCCAGTGACTGACCCTGAACTCGGAGCCAAAAAACTCGCCGGCATCTGGAACAACCTCGAACCCTCCGACATCGTCCGAATCTCATCAACCTATAAAGACCCCGACTTTGCCCTTGTCCTCAGCAAAATGGACGCCGAAAAAGTCGCCGCCGTCCTATCTGCCATCACCGATAACAAACGCGCCGCTCGGCTGAGCCAAGAAATCCAAAACCTCGCCAGTATCATCCCAGAGCAAAGGACATAATCCTATCTATGTCCGGCACCCCACCAGCCGATATTGAGATCAATGAACTCATCGTCCGTGGACTGATTCAAATTCAATTCCCTAGCCTCTCCGAATTACCGCTCACAGAGGTTGGTTCAGGATGGGATAACGTCACTTATAGACTGGGTGAAAAATTAGCGATCAGAATCCCGAGGAGAAAAGCATTTGCAAACTCTATCTTAATTGAGCAAGAAAATCTAACGAAACTTACTCTTAATATTCCAATTCCCAAACCCATCTATCTGGGCAATCCTACAATGGACTTCCCCTACCCTTGGTCAATCGTGCCATGGCTCACCGGAGAAACCGCCGATCTTCAGCCTCCCAATCCGACCGAAGCGACAACCCTCGCCAACTTCCTTAAAAGCCTCCACCAGCCTGCCCCAACCGACGCGCCTTATAACCCCTATCGCGGCTGCAACCTGGATTTCCGAGAAGATATGTTGCAGAAAGGCCAATTAAACATAAACTCACTTCTCCCCCAGCATTGCCAAATGCAATGGCGACGCGCCCTCCACGCCGAACCTTTTCCCGTCGAAAACCGACCCTGGGTGCACGGCGACCTCCACCCCCAAAACATCCTCACCCAAGATGGCACAATCACTGCCATTCTTGATTGGGGTGATCTCACATCCGGCGACCCCGCTGTTGATGCCGCCGCGTTCTACATGCTCTTCCTCGAACCCAACGCAATCGAATCCTACACCACCGACCCAAACCTCATCGCCCGAGCCCAAGGTTGGGCCATCCTTTTCGTCGCGCTTATCCTCAGCAAAGACCCCGAACAAACCTCCCGCCACTCTCAAACCTGCCTCCAAACTCTTAAAACCCTCGCCAAAGCCCCACTCATGCCCTAAAATCTCCCCCCACAACCCGGTATCATCCCCTTTCCAAATCCGGCTGTAGCTCAGTGGATAGAGCACTGGTCTTCGGAACCAGGTGTCGGGGGTTCGAATCCCTCCAGCCGGGCCAACTATTCTTCAGGTATTTGCAGGCCATTTGCACGCAAAAAAGATAACTGATCCCAATACCCACGTTGAACTTTAATCTTCCCTTCAACAACGTGAAAGAAACCGCATCCTCTTACTCCAAGAGGATCCCGCCATTCAAGAATGGCCCATTCACCTGCCTCATGAATCATTTCAACAATACACACCATATCTGCTAACGAAAACTCATTCTTGAACATCTCGCGAATCGCCTCCTTACCACTAACTGCAGTGAACGCAACTTGATGGTTAACCGCGTCATAGGCGTAAAAACTCGAAACACGATCAGCATCGCCCGAATTGAAAGCCTCAACCCAAGAACGAACAATATCCACTGGTCTCATTTCTTCAAAACCCATTCCCGCAAAGCCGCCGGACGATCAGTATTCAACCAGTCCACCCCAATCTTCTCCATCAATCCCCAAAAATCTGCCCGGTCGGGCACCCCCCAAAACCGACTCTTACGCCCCTCAGCCCGAATAGAATCCGCAAATCCCTTCGCCTTGTCAAAATTCAAAGCGGGTAAATCAACATTCCTGTTATAACCAACCCACCCCCAATCCTCACTGACCAAAGGCATCCGCCGAACTGAAATCCCCTTCCCCAAATCATCCCGCCGACCGTCCAAAGCCAGCCACCCCGTCCGATTCCCCAAAATCTGCGCAACCGGACGATCGCCACTCACCACAATCCGCACCGCCCGAACATCTTCATCGGTCGAAAATGTCCCCGGAAACTGCGAGACAATCTGACCTAACACCGAAAAAACTGCGTCTCCATCCGCCTTTATGTCCACAAGCAACGTCACTTCTGGCCAACCCTTCCCCAATCTCCCACCTACTTTCTCAAGTTCAACCAAAGGCAAAATATAAGCCAGATACAAACTCGGCCCCTTCTTCGCCGCTTCCAAGTCATGCCCCACCCGCAACTCCCCGTCAATCAAAAAAACATCCGCCTCAATCGAACACATCCCCGCCTCCAAAGCCGCCCAAAGCGGTCTCGTCTGAAGATAGTCATTGTGCGAATGCCCGTTCACCATCGGGCTCGGCAATCCACCCACAATCCCCAATATCAAAATTCCCGCAATCATCAAAGCACTCCAACCCAATTATCACACGTCAAGGTATTGTTACCGTTAACAAATCGATGAAACTCCCAATCTTTGCCGCTCTCACATTGGCTCTCGTGACCGCCGCGAACGCCCAAGATCAAAAATTTCTCCTTCCGGGTGACAAAGCACCCGAACTCAAAGTCGCCAAATATTATCAAGGCGACCCCATCAAAAAATTTGAATCCGGCAAAGTCTATGTCGTCGAATTCTGGGCAACCTGGTGCGGCCCCTGCGTCGCAGTTATGCCGCACATGTCCGAACTCAGTGCCAAACTCAAAGGCAAAGTCAACTTTGTCGGCGTCAACGTCTGGGACGATGAACCCGAACAAGACGCTCGCATCACCGCGTTTGTTAAAAAAATGGGCGACAAACTCACCTATCCCGTCGCCGTCGATACCCCCGAAATGCACATGACAAACAAGTGGATGGAAGCCAGTATGAGCGAAGGTATTCCCACTGCATTCATTGTCAACCAGCAAGGCCAAATCGCCTGGATCGGCCACCCGATGGATATAGAAGAACCCCTCAACCAAGTCATCGAGAAAAAATTTGATGTCCCCGCTGAGCGAACAAAATATGAGGCCGCTCTTGCCGAAAAAGTCGAAGTCGCAAAAGAGTACGAAAAAATCACCGCCGCGCAAACCCTCTACGCTCAAGGTCGTACCGAGGAAGCTATCAAAATCCTCGACGATCTCATTTCGACAAAATCAAAAATCTCCACCGAAGCAAAGTCAACCAAACTTGCTCTCTACGCTACCAACAATCCCGAAAAAGCTAAAGAGCTAATTACTGATTTGGTGAAAGGTGAGTTCTCCGACTTAGCAAATGTCTCAATTTTTAGCATCGAACAAGCCACTGAAAAGGATGGAAAACGAGACCTGGCACTTTTTGCCGCCGAAGCCGTGCTCACAAATCTCAAAAAAGAAGACCCAATTCTTCTGTATTACATCGCCCCGGCATACAGCATCAACAATGACCACAAAAAATCACTCTCCATCCTTGAACGAGCACTCAAAGCGTTCGACATGTCCGACGACTACAAGAACGAAGAGTCAATGAAAGATTTCCGACAGGAGATCGAAAACGCAATCAAAAAAGAAAAAGCCCTTATAGGCAACTAAACCAAACAATCACAAAATCCCTTCGCCCCAAAATGCGAAGGGATTTTTTTATGCCCTACTGAACTTAGGTAAAAACATTTTAGATTCAAAAAAATGAAAATCGGACTCTTCACCGCCCTCTTCGGCGATAAACCCCTCACCGAAGTTCTCGATATCTGCCAGTCACTCGGCATTCAAGCCGTCGAACTCGGAGCCGGTGCCTATCCCGGAAATCCACACCTCGATGTCGACAAACTTCTCGAAAGCAAAGAAGCGAGAGACAATCTCCACGCCGAGCTGAGCAAACGTGGACTCATCCTCAGCGCAATCTCCGTCCATGGTAACGCAATCCACCCCGACAAAGCCTTCGCCGAAAATCATCACAACGCATTTCGAAAAGGCGTCAAGCTCGCCAACGCCCTCGACCTAACGTGCCTCAACGGCTTTAGTGGATGCCCCGGCGACGGCCCCAACGCCATCAATCCAAACTGGGTGACCTGCGCATGGCCCGACGAATACCGCGACATTCTCGAATACCAATGGAACACAGTCGCAATCCCATACTGGACAGAACAAGCAAACTATCTTGCCGATAATAATGTCAATTTCTGCATCGAAATGCATCCCGGATTCATTGTCTACAACAACGAAACATTGCTCAAACTCCGGAATTCAACTGGCCCCAACGGCACCCGCATCGGGGCAAACTTCGACCCGTCTCACCTCTGGTGGCAAGGTATCGATCCCCTCGCCGCCGTCCGCCAGCTCGGACTCGAGGGTGCCCTTTTCCATGTCCACGCCAAAGACACGCGTCTCGAACCAGAAACATCCAAACTCAACGGCAACCTCGACACAAAATCGTATGGTGACATCCTCAACCGATCCTGGGTGTTCCGCTCTGTCGGCTACGGTCACAGCCTCGAATGGTGGAAAGATTTTGTCTCCGTCCTCCGCACCGTCGGCTACGACCACGTTCTCAGTATCGAACATGAAGACGGCCTCATGACATCAATGGAGGGCCTCGCCAAAGCCGTAGATGTCCTCAAACAAGCCATGATCACCGAACAAGCCGGCCCCATGTTCTGGGCAAAAGAGTAGCTCCTTTAAGTCTTGGTTGCGTCATCCTGGCCAAGGCCGGGATGACG
>JBJXDW010000032.1:0-12387 GCA_046154445.1 Fimbriimonadaceae bacterium
TTTCTGGATCACCATTGCCGCCGTCCCCCTCCTGGCAATCGCCGCTTACGCTTTTCCAATTATCCAAACCAACAGCAGAACTCTCGAAAAATCTGTCGTCCCAAAAGAAGCAATCAAGCTCAATCCCGAAATCATTTACCCCCTTAAAAACTATCAACGCAATGGCAACCGCTACCTCTGGGGCAAAAACGACTGCAGTACATTCGTCACCGACTACATGTTCGCCTCCGGTAAGCCCGCTTACCTCCGTCTCACGACCGCAAACCTCTACAGCGATGCCACCATGAAATGGCACGGATACCAACAAATCAAACTCACAAGTATCAAACCAAAAGACATCATCGTATTCCGATACAGAGGCAGACACGGAAACATGCAAGGGCACACAGGCATCGTCCTTTCAACCGGAATCCAAGAAATCGTCGTCCACAACTCACTCTCGGGCGGGGGAGTTGTCAAAAACACGGTCCCCGAATTCCTCGCCATCGCCAACCGAGTTGCAAGCACCCAAAATGGTCAAAAAATGATCAAAATATTCAGCCCACTTTAAGGCTATTTCTCTAATCACTCTGAGAGGTTGCTTTCCGATATGCCTCGCCAACATCGCTCAACCGATCACAACTCAATCCTAAATCTTTGAGCAAACCATCCTTCAACGAATAAATCAATCCATGAACGCGAAGAGGCGTCGCTTTCCGCCAAGCTTCTTGCACTATCGCCGTTCGGCAAACATTGGCGACCTGCTGAACAACATTAAGCTCACACAGCCGATCCAACCGCTTCTGCTCAGGTAACTCCTTCAACTGAGCTTCAAATTTATCGTAGACATCCTCAACATGATGAAGCCAGTTGTCAATAATCCCCCGACCCTTCGGTTCCAATGAAGCTGCTACACCACCACACCCATAGTGTCCACAAACGATCACGTGCTCCACTTTTAAAAACTCAACCGCATACTGCAAAACCGACAGACAATTAAAATCCGTATGCACAACTACATTTGCCACATTGCGATGAACAAAAACCTCTCCGGGTTGCAATCCCATGATCTGATTTGCTGGAACCCGACTATCACTACACCCAATCCACAAATAGCGCGGATTCTGCTGATTCGCCCGCTCTCTAAAAAAGTTCGGGTCCTCTGCACGTACTCGCGCTGCCCACTCCCGATTACCCTTGAAGATTTTATCCACTCAATTGCTCCGATTGGTTCACATCAAATCCTACCTGCCATGTCACGAAAGTAGAGTCAACTCAACGGGATTGAAACAAAACGTGATGTAAACTCAACTCCTCAAGGTGAAACTTCCCGACAACCCGTTCCCCGTCCCCTACACCGTCCCCAACTGCGTAGACGACCAACCCTACCCCGATAAAATCCGCTTCATTAAGCGCACCCTCGTCGGTCACCTCGCCACAATTTTTACCATCACATTGTCTGCCCAATACGTCCATCTTCCGTACAAAGACACTCAGCTCCTCACAGTCCTTGCCGTAATCCTCATTGCAATGACCGCCCTCCGGCTCACGATTAAATCCGGAAAAATTGAGCAAACCCTCAGCGTTATCCTCCTCCTTGTCGCAATCCCTCTGCTCGGACAAGTCTGCCGTGACATCTATAACAGCGGCTACCCAATTCTCATCTTCCTCATCGCCGCTACCCTCACCGGTCTCTACACCCTCCTCGCCGGACGAGACTTCTCTTTCCCAGGCATGGTCACCATCTGCAGCGTCGCCCTCATCCCAATTCTCCTCATCCTCCGGCATCAAGCCATCCCCACTTTCGAATCCGTCGCCTTCACATGGATCATCGGAACAATCTATCTCATCTATGTCGCATACAACCTTTCCATGATCCTCAAACGGCGAATAATGACCGAGGTTCCCACCGCCATCGCTGACTTCTACCGGGATTCGCTCAACTTCCTGACCTACCCTGTCCGGGTCTACTTCCATTGGAAGCATTACCAATTTCAATGAGCACAATCGTTCGAATCTTTGCCTCAATCCGGCCCCATAAACTCCAAGAAGTTAAATCCGCACTGGCACTCCTGCCAATTTCTGGCCTGACCGTCACTGATGCCCGCGGTACCGGTAACAATCCTGAGAAATCCGTTAACTTCCTCGGACAAAACATGATCGTTCCCCTCCCCATTCGGGCTATCGTCGAGGTCGTAATACCCGCTGAACTTCAAGAAGAAATTGTCGAAGCAATCCAAACCGCCGCCTTCACCGGTGAACCCGGAGACGGCAAAATATTCATCGAACCTATCAGTAACGCTATCAGAATCCGCACATTAGAACAAAACATCGACGCCATTTAGTTACCATCTGCCGCTTTACGCGTCATAATTCAACGCGAGGCCAACATCAACCCATGTTTGCAAAACGATTTCTTGGAGCCCTAACCCTAACGTCAATTGCCGCACTTTCCATGGCGTCAATTTCTATGACAACGAACGTCACCGAAGGACAATCTCTCAGCGGATCCTTCAAGTTCGAAGTCCGCGTCACATCCGATGTCCTCGTCAGAAATGTCGAATTCTATATCGGGGATAACCTCATCAATACCGATGACAGCACGCCCTACCAATTCACACTGGATACTCTCGCGCAAGAAGAAGGGATGCTCACCGTCCGATTCGAAGCCTACAATGCTAACGGGGAAAGCGCGAAGAAAACCTTCAAAATTAAGGTCGACAACGGACTCTCCAAAGGAGTCAAATTTCACGTCGATAAATCCATCAACTTCGCCCGTGATGGCAAATACCAAGAAGCAATCGATGCCGCTCGAATCGCCCTAAAAATCGACAAGAACGATAACTCTGCTCGAATGGCAATGGCTCGGGCCAACTACGCCGCTGGTATCGCCGATATCGCCCAAAAATTTGCCGAAGACGTTCTCATCAGCGATCCAAACAACTCCGATGCAAAGGCCTTGCTCTCTGCCATCAATTTGCGCCGAGCTTTCTTTGCCAATTCAGCCAACCCAACGGAACGTAATGAAACCGTCGCAAATGCGCTCAAGACGGCAGCTGAAAGCCAAGCCAGCGTATTAAACGCAACCGCTGAAGCCGCCGGAATCAGCACTAACCTCGACGTCATTGATACAAACCTTAACGCACGACGTTATTCTCTCGTCGCTTCAACTCTTCGGCCAACCTGGGAAAAGAACCTCGACAATGCTCCGGTCATGAACCGATTCCTCTACGCTCTCGTCATGGGCGGAAGAATCGACGAAGCGCGAAAAGTTCTCGGCAACATCGATCGGTACGGTAGTCCCGACGGATACACATTCGCAATCAAAGCCGTCGTTGCCCAAATGATGGGTGACAACGCCACTGCAGATGCCGCCGAAAAAGAAGTCATTCTCGAAAATCCAAGCGGAGACATCACCAAATACACCCAACTCTATCTCGCTATCAGCCGAGGCAAAGTTGCCCCAATGGCTGGCCTAATCGCCGATCTGGAAAAAAATAACCCAAACGGAGTTGGGGTCAACATGTACCGATCAAGCCAAGCGTTCCTCTCCGGTAACTACGGCGGAGCAACCGAACCGTTCCAAAACGCATTGCTCGCTGATCCATCAAATGTCGCTGTCCTGCTCGAAAGAGGCAACCAAGTCCTCCAAGCAATTTTTGGTCAAAAGCTGACCGGGAGCGATCTCACCAATCAAGCGGGACTCGCGATGGGGTACTACCAAGCCGCACTGGCATCCCACCCCGAGTCGTACCAAGCACTCTGCGCCGTTGCAGCAGTACATATCCTAAACGGTGATTCCCAAAAGGCTCTCTCATTCGCCCGCGCTGCAGTTGGTGCTGGCCCCGAATACGGTGGCTCGTACCTTGTTCTCGCTGGTGCGTTAAGGCTCGCTCAAGTCGATGCCCTCAAAGACACAGCAACTCGAAACCAAGCGACCGCCTACCGAGACCAAACCGAACAAGCCCTTCAAAAGGCCGGGGAATTCGATTCACGCCTCAAAGGCCGATTCGCCCCAGGCGGCGAACAAGCATGGGCCTACCTTTACGGCAACGGACGGGTTCCGTTCCTCCCGCTCCCGCCAAAGAGCTAAATTAACATCGATTAATAAATCCCTCCTGGTGTTCCTTAAAAGGACCCCCAAGAGGGATTTCTCTTTCACCAGCTATAATAGAGGTAGTCGGGGCATGGCTCAGCTTGGTAGAGCGCTTATCTGGGGGGTAAGAGGTCGAGAGTTCAAATCTCTCTGCTCCGACCAAAATAACCCCTTTTATCCAAACTTGGAATTTTTCCTACTCCCGCTTCGTTAACTCTGACACTTCTCGCGTCTACCAAACGTGTTCTAAAGTGGCACCAAAATCGGAATGAGCACCCTCACCCAAGCAACGGGAATACCCGCCGCACTCCTCAATCTTGCCCGACCTAAACAATGGGCCAAAAATCTGCTCGTTTTCACAGCCATCATTTTCGCCGGGAAAATCTCCCAAACGCCCCTTCTCATTAACACAATCATCGCTTTCATCGGCATGTGCCTTATCAGCTCTGCTACGTATGTCGCCAACGATCTTGCCGATTCCAGCCGAGATCGAGAACACCCAACGAAAAAAAATCGACCCATTGCATCCGGCATCATTTCACCGCCAACTGCAATTTTTTACACAACACTTCTCCTCAGCACAGGACTAGCTCTTCTCTTTTACACTGGCCTCTGGTGTCTCGCCATCGGTGGCATCTATATCCTTATCCAAATCCTCTATAACGTCAAGCTGAAACACGTCCCCATCATCGATGTCTTCATCATCGCCGCCGGATTTGTCCTCCGAGCCGCCCTCGGCGCCCAAGCCATCCATGTCCCCATCTCCGGCTGGATGTTCATCGTTACTGGAGTCCTCGCTCTCACCCTCGGTTTTGCAAAACGCCGAAACGAATTCATCCTCATGGGCGAAAATCGCGCTTCCTCCCGCGAATCACTTAATGAATACAGCAAATCCACCCTCGATATGCTCGTCATGCTCTTTGCCGGAATGTCCTGCATGGCCTATCTTCTCTACACAATGGATTCCACCACCGCAAAGTCCAATCCCGGCATCATTCTCACCACCCCGATGGTTCTCTACGGAGTCGCCCGCTACATCCAAAGAGTCTTCAAAGATGACGAAGGCGGCGAACCCGCAGATATCCTTTTCCGCGATCCCCACATCCTAATCGCCGTCCTTCTCTTTGTTGTTGTTGCCATTCTGACCGTCACGACCAGCGCGCATGTGCCCATAATCGAATCAACGTAATGTCCCTCAAACTCATTGGCACCAAAGCAATCATCATCGGCGCATCGTCCGGAATCGGAGCCGAACTTGCCAAACAACTCGCCGAAGGCGGTGCTCTCGTCGCTACCGTCGCCCGCCGTGCCGACCGCCTCCAAACCCTCGCCAATCGCTACCCCGAACGAGTTTTTCCATTCACTCACGACGTCAACAATATCGAAGAAATCCCCGAGCTCTTCCAAAAATGCACCGATACTCTCACCGGACTAGACCTCGTAATCTACTGCTCAGGCGTCATGCCCGCTGTCGGTCCGCACGAATACAACACCGAAAAAGACCTCAGCATGGTCAATGTCAACATTAGCGGTGCAATCGCCTGGCTCAACTGTGCCGCCACCCGAATGGAAGGCACTAATCACGGCAGCATCATTGGCATCGGAAGTGTGGCAGGTGATCGCGGTCGCAGCGCGCAACCTGTCTACAACGCTTCAAAAGCCTTTTTGCACACTTATATGGAGGCCCTCCGGAATCGACTTGCCAAAAAAGGCGTGAAAGTCGTCACTATCAAACCCGGACCAACTGACACTGAAATGACCAAAGGGATGAAAGGCATAATGCCAGTCCAAAAAGCCGCCGAACTCATTCTCAAATACAAAGATCGAACTGGCGAACACTACCTCAAATTTACGCATCGTATCGCCTTCTACATCATCAAACGGATCCCCTCACCCCTCTTCCGTAAAACCAAAATTTAACGAATGAACCTCCCCCTCGACCGACTGGCGAACGTCACCGGATTCGGAATGATCACCGGAGCCGATGGCTATTTGTACAGGCCCACTGAAGTCGAAGAATTCCACGCCGTCCTCCAACTCGCCAAACAAACCGGACGACAAATCACCATGCGTGGTTCCGGTCGCAGCTACGGCGATGCCAATATCGGCTCCGAATCAATCCTCCTCGACATCACCCGATACAACCAAATCCTCAACTTTGACCCCCAAACCGGCATCATCGACTGCCAAGCCGGAGTCACCCTCGAACAAATCTGGCGACACACCCTCGAATCCAGTTTCTGGCCACCCGTTGTCAGCGGAACCATGTTCCCCACCCTCGGCGGCGCGCTCGGCATGAACCTCCACGGAAAAAACGCCTTCAAAGCCGGCCCCATCGGCAACCACGTCCTCGAAATCGAAGTCCTTTTCCCCACCGGCGAGCAACACATCCTCACCCCCGCCGATCCGCTCTTCTTCCAAGTTCTCAGCACCGCCGGACTTCTCGGCATCATTCTCCGTGTCAAGCTCCAAATGCACCCAATCCAAAGCGGCGATCTTCAAGTCCTCCCAATCTCCATCCCTAACTGGGATAGCCAGTTCAAAGCCTTCGAAGAACACCGAGCCGACGCTGATTACATGGTCAGCTGGATAGACTGTTTCGCGTCTGGAAAGTCAGCCGGACGTGGCCTCTTCCATGCCGGATACTACACCGACCAACCCAACAGTCAAACCCTCCGCCCCGAAAACCAAGACCTCCCCGACACCATCTTCGGTTACTTCCCTAAATCAACCGTTTGGCGCAAACTTCGCTGGCTCAATAACCGCCCGGGAATGAGATTCACCAACTGGGCCAAGTATCTAAGCAGCAAACTCCTCGGCAACGGACGCCCCCATCCCCAAAGCCTCGTCGGATTCAGTTTCCTCCTCGATTACGTCCCCAACTGGCGCAAAGCATATCTCCCCGGCGGATTCATCCAATACCAATCCTTCGTCCCCGCCGATCAAGCCCCCAGAGTATTCGCCCGGCAACTCGAACTTCAACAAGCCGCCAAACTCGAATCATTCCTCGGTGTCATGAAGCGGCACATTCGCGATGATTTTCTTTTCAGCCACGGCGTTGATGGTTACTCCCTCGCCCTCGATTTCAAAATCACTGAATCCAACAAAGATGCCGTCTGGAAGCTCGCTCATCAAATGAATGAGCTCGTCCTCGACGCCGGTGGACGTTTCTACCTCGCCAAAGACTCAACCCTCACTCCCGAACATTTTGCCCAATCCATCGGTCTCGAAAGTCTACAAACGTACGCCAAACTCAAGGTCACCCTCGACCCCGACTCGATCCTCACCTCCAACCTCGCCCGCCGCCTAAACCTCGACCCCCGCAATCGCTAGCATCTCTCATCATTCCGTTCTCAAGGCCATTCCATCTCCAAGTCTGGGGAGGGTGACCACAAAGTGGTCGGGCGGGGTTGATTTTAGGTCAGATAACTGAACAGCTTTCTAAACCCCTAACCAATCCCGAACCAAATCACCAACATAACCCAACCCATCCCGATCACCAATCCACCCTTTACCCTGAACCACCGCTACTGGAACATACTCCCGCGTATGATCAGTCGATTCATCGGTCGGATCATTCCCATGATCCGCCGTTAAAATCAGCAAATCTTCCTCGCCCAACATTCCCAAAAGTTCACCGAGCATCCCATCAAACTCCTCCAAGCACTTTGCAAACCCAACTGGATTACTTCGGTGACCATACAGCATATCAAAATCCTCAAAATTCGCAAAAATGAACCGATGATCGCCCGCTAATCCAGCTTTCAGAGCCTCCCAATGCCCCAGATTATTCTGAGTCCGTTTCGTCGGCAAAAACCCTCGACCCCCAAACAGCTCGGGAACCACGCCAACTCCCAGAACCGGCCCAAACTTCGCCGCAATCTCATCAACTAAGTTCGTTGGCGGTGTCACCGGAAAATCCCTACGTCTTTCGGTTCTTACAAATGCCCCTGCTTCTCCCGCAAAGGGCCGCGCAATCACACGCTGAACGTTATCTGGCGCAACGCAAATCTCTCGTGCAATCCGACACCACTCATAAAGTGTCTCAATCGGCACCACTACCTCATGGCAAGCCACTTGAAACACGGAGTCCGCTGAGGTGTACAAAATAGGTGAACCTGTCCTAACATGCTCCTCACCAAGCTCGGCAATAATCGTTGTTCCACTTGCAACACAGTTCCCTAATACCTTCCGACCAATCCTGGACTCAAAATCGGCAACTAACTCAGAAGGAAATCCGTTTGGATATGTCGGAAACGCAACATCAACCGTCACACCCATCATCTCCCAATGCCCCGTCACTGAATCCTTGCCCTCTGCCAGCGGCCTCAATCGGCCCGCTGAACCAACCTGATCACCAATCCCACAAGCTGCCAAAAAACCGACTCGATTCAAATTCGGTGCAACGAATCCACCAGAATAATCCCAAACATTTTTAACTGTCGTAACCGTCGCCGCGTCCCCAAATCGTACTGAGTCCGGGGCCGCACCGGCCCCGCACCCATCCAAAACAACCAATATCGCTCGTCGACTCATTTCATGAGCCTACCCATTCAAAGGCTAATCAACTATAGATTGAACAGGACTCAGGGCAGGAGCTGGCGCAACTGTACTTGATACTTGTGAATTAAGTCTTGTCCTTTTCTTAATAGCTAGCGAATTTCGATCAAGTTGAACAACCATTCCGTTATCAACTACAAATACGTCATTCTCTGCAATCGCAATGGCTGTTCCACCTTGGACACCATTTGGCGTGGAGACGACTTGATCTTCAAGTGGAATGGGAGCTATCTCGACTGCCTTACCTAACACCATAGCCGAAGTTGCAATCGCTCCACAGGCCACAATCAATCCAACGAGTTTTTTTTGCATAGGTTTCATCTCTTTTTCATCCTGATTCCATCGATACATTCTGCCCGGGAAGACTGACCAACTTAACGATCACTACCATAACCAATTCAACAAGGTTCCACAATTTAAGAAAGACCTAGTCAAAGAAGTTTCCCTTACTTCGATCGTCTGAAACTGCTCACCGCAAAACCAAGTTCACTCAAGGATTTCAACTGACACTACTAACTCAATTCTTCAAATAAACTGTAAACTCGCGGGAAAACTTCGCGAACATTTTCACCCATTCCTGCACCGTCAAACGCGTCACGCCAGGGCTCAATAACATATCCGTGCTCAACATCGCATCTCCCTCGTCGTCTACATAGGCTTTCACATATCGACTCTTGGCATTCCACGAATTAATCTTGCGCAAATCTGCCGCCTGGGCCATTCGATTCCCAACCGACATTCCCAAGCTCGTCACCTTTTCTCCCGGAGCATCCGTGTATTGGTAAAGAGCCAACAAAATGGATTCACCTTCAAAAACATAAAATGCTGTCAACCCTTCTGAATCTTTCTCCTCTCGAATCGTGATCTTTTCGCCCGGAATTTTCGACTGCGTCAAGAGGTCACGAATATCCAAATCAGTCAATGTCGAAACCATAGTCATAGGGGAAGTCGACTGACCACTTTCCTGACCTGAGGAAAACCCAGGAAGAATCATCAAAAAAAGTGCACAAATCAGGAAGGATCGTCTCATTGCTTGCCTACTATAGAACTAAGACGTCGAAGAAACTCCATCCGATCTGTTTTTTCGTCACAAGGGTTAAGATATTGCGACAAACAGCGCAACATTGAATCACAAGGGAAGAGATGCTATCGTCGTTACAAGGAAGACGCGCCCGACTCACAGTCGCTGGCAACGCAAATTACATACCCATCAAAATCGTAAATGCAAATGGCATTGAAGCCGTTGCCATATTTGAACATCGTAGCGACACCGCACCAACCACTCAATTCTTGGTCGAGAGTTTTACAAAGAGTTCTCACGTCATCTTTCCTGCTCGCCCAGCTGAGTCCTCCCCACCTCAAGCAATTGCATTCTCCGTCGCTGGCAAATCTGTCGAGTCGCCTACTGAATGCGATCTTGCCCTCTTACATGAAAAGCTTCCCGTAGAAGTTAAATTTAAGTTCAAGAAAAGGAAAACTTTCGTAATCGCAGGTGGCGAACTCGGTATGGCAATCCTTCTAGATGAAGAAATACCGCCACAGTCCAAGATTGAGGTCACAATTACAGAAGATGAACATTCAATCCAAACGGAAGGATTTATCACCCACTCAATTCCTCGAGGCAAAGGATTCCTTGCGATCTACCGATTCAGTGTGCTCCCAAGAGTCACCATGATGTATTGGTCTCGAATACTCAAAGCCGGTTAACCCAAAACGCCTTTCGAACTGCGAACCACGTCCCGATACTTAGGTCAAATCTAATGCGGCAAACCAAAATCGTCTGCACCCTCGGCCCAGCCGTAGAATCTCAAAAAATGATCGCCAACTTGATCAAAGAAGGCATGAATCTCGCACGACTCAACTGTAGCCACGGCGATTGGGAAGGAAAAAAGATATTCATCGAATGGATCAAAGCCGAATCACCCGATTTCGCACCGGTTGGCATCATGGCCGATCTCCAAGGGCCAAAAACCCGCCTCGGAATCCTCGAAAACAATCAAATTTCATTTGAAACGGGTCAGACAACCACAATTGGTCTCGACAAAGTAGAACTTCCTGTCGGTTCTCCCGAACTCGTCTACAGCATGAAAAAAGGCGACCGTATTCTCTTAGGCGATGGGCAATGCGAGCTCAAACTCATTGCCGGTTCTGGAGATCGGTTTGAAGCCAAAGTCACCGCCGGAGGCACCGTCAAAACAAAGCAGGGTGTTACCATTGTCGGGCGATCATTCGACATCCCCGCTCTCACAACAAAAGATCTCGGCGATATCACAGAAGCTATCGCTGCCGGGTGCGACTTCCTTGCCCTGAGCTACGTTCGATCCGCCGCCGATATGCGCGAACTTCGCGATATCGTCGACCGAATTGACCCAACCGTTAAACTCGTCGCCAAGATCGAAACCCGCGAAGCCCTAAAAGATATCGATGGAATCATCAAACTTAGCGACGTCATCATGGTTGCACGCGGCGACCTTGGCCTTCAAATGGAGATCGAAGACGTCCCTGCCGCACAAAAACGCATTATCGCCCGGTGCAACCTCGCCGCTACCCCAGTAATTACCGCAACCCAAATGCTCGAAAGCATGATCACAACTTCACGCCCAACCCGGGCCGAAGCCAGCGACGTTGCCAACGCAATCCTTGATGGCACAGACGCTGTTATGCTCAGCGGAGAGACCGCAAGCGGACAATATCCTCTCGAAGCCGTACGAACAATGGCCAATATCGCCGCCGCAACTGAAGATAGCGTTACAGTCAGCTTCGGGCCAGAAAATAAAACCGGAATCGCAACCGATGTTGTAGCCGAATCCGCCGTAAAAATCGCTCGGGGAATCAAAGCGAAAGCGATCCTCACAACCAGCGCTAGCGGTCGAACCCCTTGCATGGTGAGCAAATATCGCCCACTTCAACCAATATTCGTCGCCTGCTGGTCAGAGCGTGTCCAACGCCAGCTCAGCGTCGTCCGAGGTGTCCACGCGTTGGTCGTCAACCCGCCCCTCAATACTGACGATGCGATTAGAACGACCGTCAACGCCTTTCTCCGGCGAAAACTCATCGCAATCGGCGACCAAGTTGTTGTCACGGCAGGCGTACCCGTCGGCCAACCCGGAAACACAAACCTCATCCAAGTCCTCGAAGTGTAAAGCAATAAAACTCACTCCGTCCGGCCCAAGGCCAAGCCCTCGCCTGTTTTGAAAATCAAAACAGCCTCTGCCCCGAACGGAGTGACAAAACAAACTCCAACCCGGTATAATCACCTTTCTCATCGCCAAGGAAGGCCACATGAACAGACCCACAATTATCCTTTTCACAATCGCCCTCGCAGTTGCAACTGGCGCGTTTCTCAGCCGATCATCCTGGCAATCACTCAAAACCCAACGCGCCGAATACACCAACCAAATTAAAGAGTCGCGCAAAATCGACGCGGAACGCACCGAACTCCTCAAAAAAACTGCTGATATCCAATCCCCGTTTGGCAAAGAGAAACGCGCTCGAGAACTCGGCTACCGCAAGCCGTACGAAAAACCTCTCACAATTGAGTGAATCACCCCGGTAGATTTGCTATATAGTAGAGAAATTGTCCACTTTTGCACGATTAATCTTCTGTAGGGATTCTTTTTAGGATAATCTAGTGATTCGGCAGTCAATTGATTGCCTCTGTTTATTACAAGCAGGAAAGGAGCAAAACAATGAATATCAAAAGAACAATCGGTGGGCTCTGCCTTGCCGCAATCGCAGTGTCGGCACAAGCA
>JBJXDW010000033.1:0-2719 GCA_046154445.1 Fimbriimonadaceae bacterium
TCGCGCGGCTGAGCAGGCATTGGTCGCACTAGTCGCCGACGGTCACTGCTTGTTGCAAGGAGTTCCTGGCCTGGGTAAGACTTTGATGGTGCGTAGTTTTTCGCAGGCATTAAATTTGGAGTTTAAACGGATTCAATTTACGCCGGATTTGATGCCGAGCGACGTTATTGGGACAAACGTTTTTGATCAGCGAAATGGTGAATTTTCTTTGCGACAAGGGCCGATTTTCACATCGGTTTTATTGGCAGATGAGATTAACCGAACTCCACCCAAGACTCAGGCGGCGTTGCTTGAAGCGATGGAAGAGCGGCATGCGACGATTGATGGGATTCGGTATCAGTTGCCGAAACCATTTATGGTTTTTGCGACACAAAACCCGATTGAATATGAGGGTACTTATCCTTTGCCGGAAGCTCAGCAAGATCGCTTTTTGTTTAAGATCGTGATGGATTATCCGGGTGAGGCTCAAGAAATTGATGTGTTTCGGAGGTTCCATGCGGGATTCCGAGCACAAGATTTGGAGAAGGCGCAGATTCAGCCGGTGCTTGATATGGCGGGTTTGACGGCAGTTCGAGATCAAGTTCGGGCAGTGAAGATAGAAGATCGGATGTTTAAGTACATTTTTGATATTGTGCGGGCGACGCGCAGTAGCGGTGATTTGATGGTAGGGGGGTCGCCACGGGCGGGATTGGCTTTGGTTGCGAGTTCGCAGGCTCTCGCGGCGATTCGTGGTCGGGACTTTGTGATTCCGGATGACATTAAGGAATTGGCGATGCCGGTTCTTCGACACCGGGTGATTATGCGGCCAGAGGCGGAGCTTGAAGGATTTGGTGTTGAACAGGTGCTGCAGCGGATATTGGATGCACAAATTGTTCCGCGCTAAGGATTGATATGATTCGAGTCTTGTTCGTGACGAGGCAAAAATCGGGGGGGATGTCAACTTTTGCGTCGTCGTTGGTTCCGGGGTTGGAAGCGGCGGGGATTGAGGTCGTCATTGACGAAGCAGAAGTTTGGATTCCGGAGAAAACGGGTTGGCAAGTTGACCGCAAAGTGAGCCGGGCGGTTCGGGATGCGGGGAAGGGGTTTGATTTTGTTTTGGCCTGGGGATACCGCGCAGCTTGGGCTTGTAGCGAAGCGTTTTATGTCAAGAAGCCTTGGGGTTATGTTGCTTATGACACGCCGAAGACGACGCATGACCAATTGATTGGACGGCTGGCGGCAGCGCGGGTGGGGGTATGTTGTTCGAGGGCGACGAAGCGGATATTGGACGATGCGGACGCGGTGAACTTGGAAGTGATTGTGCCGGGGGTACAGGTTCCAGCTGGGCTGCCGACGAAGGAAGTGGCCCGGGAGCAGCTTGGGATTGCTGCGGATGCACGCCTTATCGTTGGGATGGGTCGGGCGGTTAATGATTCGGCATTTGATGTATTTGACAATTTGCTTGAGATGTTGATTGCCGAGGCTCCCCGGACGGTTGGATTAGTGAAAGTTGTTGGTGGCAGCCGGAAGATGAGCCACGCGAAGGTCGTGGATGCGGGGATTGACCCTTGGGTTTTGATTCAGGCAGCGGATGTTGTTCTTTGCCCGGATCGGCGGGCGGGTTTTAAGATGGCAGCGGCGATGGGGATGGCGCTGGCGAAACCAGTGGTTTGCCGGGAACTTTCATCGCTCCGGGAGATAGGGGTGCCGGATGTGAGCATGGAATTCTTCGATTCGGACGATGACGCATATTATCAGATGCTTGATTTGATGGGAGCGCCGGTTTATATGGAGAGTTTGGGGTTAGCGGCTCGGGCGCGGGCGGAGGATTATTTAAGTTTGGATCGATGTGTGGAGAACTTTGCGCGAATGATTCGGGATTCTGCGGGTCGTCGGTAATTTTTTACCGCGTTGAACGTTAGAATAGGTGTGCGGTCACCACGGTTGGTGGTAACGGAGGACGGAGCAAGGAGGCTCCTGCCGCATCTTTTGTTAGGAGTGTATTTTGGGTGGTTCATGAATCCTCGTAGAATTGTGGGTCGAAATGGGTAGGTTTTCGTCCTTGATATTAGATAGTCCTTCGGGGATGCGAAAATGATGATGACAACACTTTTGGCGAGTTGCCTTTTGGCGAGCGATGGGGTTGGGGTGAGTAACGTGAAGGACACGGGGCCTCAGGCTCAGCATAACGCGGTGCGTGGCGTGGCAAAGATGTTGGGGATCTCTCTTTATGCGCCGGATAAAACTGCTCGCGGATTTTCCATGCGTTCGATTGAGCATGTTAAAGTAAGTGGCGGTTTTAGTTCTTTGGGAGACCGTTCAGCGGTTCGGATGCGGTTCGTGAACAAGAGCACCAGTACGGCTTTTGATATTTATCAATTGCCATCGAGCGAGAAAGTTGACTCGCAGAAGCATATGGATTGGTTGATCAAAGGTGGCTATTTTGAGGGTGGGGTTTCGAAACATGACACGTTTACTTCGATGAAGCGCGGGGATATGGACTTGGGTTTTGTTGGAGGATTGGTGAGTGGGCCGAGTGCGAAAGAGCTGATGAAGCGGTTTGTTTTGATTTCTCCGTAGTTATGGGTTTTGATTAACTCTGGCCGTGTTAATTGCCAATCAGGTGGCTTGTGTCTGTCAGTTCACGCTACAAGTGCAACAGGTGCTAAAAGAGTGTTGCGATGGGAAAGAACTACAGTCACCTTTCCGCGGTTGAGCGTGGCGAGATCGTTGGATATTT
>JBJXDW010000034.1:0-43805 GCA_046154445.1 Fimbriimonadaceae bacterium
TGCCAATGGGATAACCGACAAGGCATAACATCGATTTTATCGAGCTCATCGGATAATTCTGACTGGCTATTGTGTGAGCGGCGTGGTAGATATCGGATGTTTTGCTGGTTAACTCTTCTATCGTAAAATCCCTATTCCAATTCACGTATGGATAGAGCTTTCCGCAAAAAAACAACAGAGTGATGTTATAGTCGACAAATACATCCCAAACGATCGAGAGATCGGGCAGTTCAATGTAGTGCAATATTTGCAAGGCATGCGTTGCAGGCTTCCGATGGTACGTAACATGTGGGTCGGCACCAAATTCCTGGATGGAATCGTAATAGTCTTTGTACGGAGAGATGATACGCATCTACACTTTCCGTAGGCAGTATATTTGGAAATTGGGGCAGCGGAATTCGTCGGTGTATTGTGGATTTTGCGGATCGGGGAGGGGTTCGATGAATTTTGTGAGGACGAAGTTTTGGTTCAGGAAGAGGCCGAGGACGTAGCTGAGAGGGCGGTGGTAGTTGGTGATTTTAATGCCTCGCCATTCGAGGTCCATGCTGAAATGTTCCATGTAGCGGTCGACGGTTCGGTAGAGTTTTTTGCCGTTTGAATCTTTCACCCAGTTATCGGTACAGGAAGCCATGTTGCTGAGTGTGACGATGATGAGCTCGCCGCCGGGTTTGAGAACGCGGTTGATTTCGTGGCTTGCGGCTTCGAGATCGGGGATATCGATGATGGTGAGATAGCTGAGAACGAGGTCGAATTGATGATCGGGGAGGGGAAGTGATTCGGCGGCGGCTTCGATGTATGTGGAAAGAGGGTCTATCGAGCGAGCATGGTTAATGAATTCAGTGACCGGGTCGATACCGGTTACGATTGCGCCTTTGGATTTGAGTATTCGGGAGTAGCGACCTTCTCCGCAACCGAGGTCGAGCACGTGCTTGTTGGTGAGGTTGGGGAGGATGGTTTCGAGATTTGGGTCGAGGATGACTCGGCGCGACCAGTCGCCTTGTTCACTTTGATCGGTTATCCAGGCGTTTGCGGATTCGCGCCATTTTTGGAGGGGTTCATTCATTGTTTGTTCAAAAAAAACCGAGGTGCTGTTGGGCACCCCGGTTTTTCAGTGTTGTTAATTTACAGGGGTTACCAGCGATCGCCGCCGTCACGACCGCCACGGCCGCCACGGTCTCGACCGCCGCCACCGCCGCCGCCATAACCGCCGCCGCCACCGGAGCGACCGCCGCCACCGCCGCCGCCGTAGCCACCGCCGCCGCCGGAGCGACCACCGCCACCACCGCCGTAGCTACCGCCGCCGCCACCGCCACCGGTTCGGGGACGATCTTCGCGTGGTCGAGCTTCGTTCACTCGGAGGTTGCGGCCTTTGAATTCGACTTCGTTGGTCGCATCAATTGCGGCTTGCATTTTGTCTTCATCTACGTCGACGAAGCCAAAGCCTCGGTCGGGGATGATTCGGGCGTTTGTTCCGCCGTATTCTGCGTAATGCTCAGCGAGCTGAGTATCGGATGTCGTAAACGGCAAGTTGCCGACGAACAGTGTTTTAGTAGCCATTTATTTGGTTCTCTGGTTTGTTTTATTCTGGGTCAGGGGAGTCGGGTTCTTACTAGCTGTGCGTACAAACCAGGATCCGGGACATCGAACACCCCATATTATGGCGGAGTTTTTGAAAATTGGATAGGGAGTGACGTTTTTTCGACCTAGTTTGGCTCTTCTTGCAACAAAAACTTAATGTCATGGACAATTCTTTTGTTCTGGCTCAGATGTTTCAAAAGGTGACATAGTTATTGCATCACTTCGCTTTTGACGGAGTGCCTATTTTCAAATCAAGTTCAGATCACAACCACCTTTTCATCTCGGCGTTACAGACCGGAGCAACCACTGCACGTTTGCAATTAGATTCCTTCCTGCGCAGGAATGACATGGCTTGGAGTAAACGAAGGGTGGATTCCAGATCAAGTATGGAATGACGCGCGGCTAATTCGGTTTCTGGGCAGCGATGCGGCGATAGGCTTCGCGAAAGCTGATTTTTTCGGATTGAACGAGGGCGAAGGCGGCCTCGGCGGCGTGGATTCCGGGGTCGGTGATTTGGGTGGCTCGATCGGCGTTGAATGTGATTCTGGTGAGGGCGTAAGCGGTAATTTGCAGGGTTTGGTGGGTGCGGTCGATGAGTCGGAAGAGCGGTTCTTTGATCAATTGGAGATCGCGGTGGTAGCCGGAGGTCATTTTGAGCGTGATGTTTTGGATGGCTTGGAGGTCGGCGGGAGCTTGGGCACTGTGGGCGCGGATGAGTTCGAAGACATCGGGGTTGCGCTTTTGAGGCATGATGCTTGACCCAGTTGTTATGTCATCGGCGAGGGTGACGATGGCAAATTCTTGGGAGTTATAGAGGCAGATGTCGGCGGCGATGCGGCCGAGGTCTTGGATGATGAGGCAGAGGCTGAAGGCGAGGGCGGATTCGGCTTTTCCGCGACTGAGTTGGGGTGCGGTGACGGGTTCGTGGGCTCTTTCGAATCCGAGTTTTTTGGTCGTCGATTCGCGGTCGAGGGTAAGGCCAGGGGTGCCGTAACCGGCGGCAGAGCCGAGGGGGTTCAGGTTGATTAGGTTTTCGGTGGCGCAGAAAGTGGATGCGCTTAACGAGATTTCAGTTTGATATGCCTCGGCCCAAAGTCGAACGGAGCTTGGCATTGCTTGTTGGAGATGCGTGTAACCAGGGATTTTTGTTTCCCCTTGTTCAAAGATAATCGTACTAAGTGAAGCATTGACGTCTTCCGTCATTTTGGCAATTTCTTTGTACGCATCGCGATAGTAGAGCCGTAGTGCGGTCAAGACTTGATCGTTACGCGATCGGCCGAGATGGATTTTTCCGCCGATGTCGCCGAGCTTTTGAGTGAGCCGGTTTTCGATGGCGGTATGGCAATCTTCTTCTTCGATTGAGATTTGGATGTCTTCGATTCGGAGTTCTTCGAGAGCCTGGGTGAGTTTTTGAACTTCGTCGGCGGTAAGGTGGTTTTGTTCGCCAAGCATTTGCGCGTGGGCGATGCTGACTGTGAGATCGTAGGGGATGAGGCGTTGGTCGAGGATGTGGTCTTGGCCAACGGTGAATTCGAGAATTTGTTGGTTGATTGGAGTGCCTTTATCCCAGAGGCGGGTTGCTTTCATGATAAGAATTCCTTGATGATTTGGTCGTAGGCGTTAGCACCGGCGATGACTTCGCTGGCGAGGATGAATTCGTCGGCGGTGTGTGAGCGGGCAGAGACTCCGGGGCCAAATTTGATGGCGTTGAATCCGGCGAAATGGACTTGATCGGACATTGTTTTGCTTGCGAAGGGTTTGGCGATTGGGAGGAGGGATTGGATGGTTTGGATGATCCGGGCATTGGGGTCGCAGGCGAAAGGGGCGAGACGCTTTGAACGGATTTCGATATTGGATTCGAGGGTGTCCGTTAGTAGATCGATTATCTCTTCATGAGTTTGGTTGGGGACGGTGCGGATATCGAGGGAAGCGCGGGCTTCGGCGGGGACTTGGTTGCGGGCTTCAGCACCTTGAAGAGTGGTGGGTTGGATTGTCGGTTCACCGAGGAGGGGATGCGGGGTCAGCTTGATATTTTGGAGCTTCGCGAGGTCGCGGGCGAGGGTGAAAATTGGGTTGGTTTTACCGGATGGGTCGGCATTGGCGGCATGGCTTGCGGTTCCTTTTGCGACGAGATCGAGGAGGAGCAGTCCTCGTTGGACGGTGCCGATTTGGAGTTCGGTCGGTTCGCCGACGATGATGGCTTCTGGGTTCCAGTTGTGCTCGTCGCGGAGAATTGGCCAGGCGTGTTCCGTGCCTTGTCCTCCGGTTTCTTCTTCGGGGCTGAGGAGGAGGGCGAGGCCGGGGGTGTTTTTATTATTGACGAACGTGGTGAGCATGGCGGCGACACATCCTTTGGTGTCGTTGCTGCCGAGGCCGAAGATTTGGTCGCCGATTTGGGTGGGGTTCCAGGGTTTGCGCGTCCAACCGTCGTTGGGAGGGACGGTGTCGAGGTGGGAATTGAGGAGGAGTTTGGGTTTGTCGCTGGTTTGGGCGATGATGTTGTTGCCGATTCGGGTGGGGGTGATGCCGTTTTGAGTGAGGAGGTTGAATACGAAGTCGGCGATTTCGGTTTCGTAGTGGCTGACGGAGTTGATTCTGATTAAGTCAGCGTGAAGTGCGAGGAGTTCTTCTTTGCTAATCATTGTTTTCGGGTTTCTGAACAACCCCTCCTAACACTCCCCAGACTTGGGGAGGGAAATTTTGATTGCGGTGGAGTTCGAGATTGAGATTCCCTCCTGCGCAGGAATGACAGTGAATATGAAGTGTCGGATAGAAGCTAGTCATTGAGGATGAGGGTTCCGCAGCCTTCGTTGGTGAAGACTTCAGTGAGGAGGCTGTCGGGGAATTGGTAGCTGATGACGTGGACGCGTTCGACTCCGCTTTCCAGGGCGGTTCGAATAGCTTTTGATTTGGGCAGCATCCCGGTTGAGATGGTGCCGTCGGTTTGCAAAGCTTCGAGTTCGGAAAGGGTGAGTTGAGAGATGAGGGAGTTGAGGTCGGTGGGGTCGCTTAGGATTCCTCGGGGGCTGGTGATGAGGATGAACTTTGTTGCTTCGAGGTTAATCGCGATTTGGGCGGCGACATCGTCGGCGTTGATGTTGAGGATTTGGCCTTGATCGTCGGCGGATATGGGGCTGATTATGGGGATGGTGTCGGTTTGGAGGAGGTTTTCGATTGGGGTTTTGTTAACGGCAAGGATGTCCCCGACTTGTCCGAAGTCGGTGGTACCTGCGCTGGTCTTGACGGGAGGTCGTTTTGTGGCTTGGATGATGCCGCAATCGATTCCGGAGAGGCCGACGGCGTTGAGGTTTTGTTTTCGGCAGGCGGCGAGAATTGTGGCTTGGGCGGTGCCGTTGATTGCCATGATGGTGGATTCCAGAGTCTCGGGCGTGGTGACTCGGCGACCATCGACGAATTGAGGTTCGTAGCCAAGTTTTTTGGCGAGCTCGGTGGCCTGAGTGCCGCCGCCATGGACAAGGATGATACGGATGCCGAGTTGATGGAGGACGGCGATTTGTTCAACAAGACTAGCGAGGTGAACGGGGTGCTCGAGGGCTTCACCGCCACATTTGATCACGAAGAGTTTGCCTCGATAGTGTTCGAGATAGGGTAGCGCGTGGCGGAGGGCTTGGACGGGGGACTTTTCCATGTTATTTTATGAGGGTTTGGAGGATGGCTTTTTGGGCGTGAAGTCGGTTTTCGGCTTGCTGGATGACGACGGAGCGGGATCCATCAAGGATTTCGTCTGCGACTTTGACGTTACGGCGGACGGGGAGGCAGTGCATAAACTTGGCATCGGGATCAGCGGTTTTGAACCAATCCTTCCGGACGCACCAGTCGCGGAGGTCTTGGCGGGATTTTTGCTCGGCTTCGGGGTTGCCGTAGTTTTGAGGCGCGACCCAGGATTTACAGTAGAGGACTTGGGCGTTTTCAAGAGCATCGGCGGAGTTGTGGGAGTAGCGGAGGGATGAAGCGCCGAGTTGCTCGGCTTCTTGATAAAGTTCTATAGGGAGTTGGTGAGATTCAGGGCAATGGATGGTGATATTCATGCCGCGCAGACTTGCCATGCTGAGGGCGGCGCGGGGGACAGCGTAGGGCAAGGGTTTGGGGTGCCAAGCCCAGCTGAGAACAAAGTTGCCGTGTTGGGGAATGTTGAGTTCGTCGAGAGTGAGCCAATCGGCGAGGGCTTGGCAGGGGTGGTCGCTTGCAGACTCCATATTGATCAGCGGCTTGGGGCTGAGTTCGGCGAACTTGTGCATCAGGCCATCGGCTAGATCTTCTTGCAGGCTGGTTTGGTTGGCGAATGAGCGAATTCCGAGGATGTCGCAATAGCTGGCGAGGACGGGGATGGCTTCGCGGATGTGTTCGACTTCGGGGCCGTCCATAACGACTCCGTCACGGGTTTCAAGTGTCCATGTTCCGGTTCCGGGTTGGATGACAACGCTTGTACCGCCCATTTGCCCGATACCGGCTTGGAAACTGGCGAGGGTGCGCAGGCTCGGGTTCATGAATAGGAGGCCGATGACTTTGCCTTTGAGGGAATCGTTGATGGGGTTGGCTTTTAGATCTTTTGCGAGATTGACGAGTTCCTGGATTTGAGAGGGTTTTAGAGTGCGAAGAGTGAGGAAATCGTGCATCTTAAATCCAACCTGGTACTGCGTTCATGAGTCCTTCAGAATCTTCTAAGCCAAAGAGTCGATTCATCCATTGCACGGCGCCTCCAGCGGCTCCTTTGACGAGGTTATCGATGACGCTTGTGACGACGAGCTGATTGCCGGTGGCAGCAATGCCGATATGGCATCGGTTTGTGCCAACGATGCTCTTGAGCTCTGGCATTTTTGCGCTGACTTTGATGAACGGGGAGTGACTATAGAACGATTGAATTTTGTCAATGACTTGTTCGGCTTGGGTTTTTGATTTGAGAGTGGCGAAGATTGTGGCGTGGATACCGCGTGCGAACGGGCCGCTATGGGGGACGAAGTTGATTTGGGCGTTGGGCTCGTATTGAGAAACGAGGAATTCCATTTCCGGCTTGTGACGGTGGGTCAGAGGTTGATAAGCCCACATTGAACTTTGGCGGTGGGGGTGGTGGGTGCCATGCCCGGGTTGGCGTCCGGCACCGGTTGAACCAGTGATGGCACTGACGTTGATATGGGGTTCGATGAGATCATTTGCGAATAGAGCGGCGAGGGGGAGGGTGATGCATGTGGTGAAACAACCGGGATGGGAGATGTGCCCTTCGGGGGTTGCTTTGGTGATATCGGGGAGAGCGCATGTGAACGAATCGAGGAGCTCAGGTGCGGGGTGGGGTTTGCCATATACAGCTTCGTGAGCTTCGCTGGTGCGATAGCGGAAGTCCGCGCTGACGTCGACGATGTTGGCGTTGGTTTGGGTCTCGGTCAGGAGAGATTGAAGAAATGTTGCAGTTTCACCGTGAGGCAACGCAGAGAAGATTGCGGTTTGGCGTTTTGACTTCAAGAGCTCGGTTATTTGGTCAAGAGATTTAAATTGGAGATCAGCGGCAGGGCCAGTGAGGTGAGGAAAAACTTCGTCGATACGGGTTCCAGCTTGTGAGGAACTGACGACGGCTTCGATGCGGAAACTGGGATGGTTGAAGAGTTGGCCGATTATTTCGGCGGCGACGTATCCGGTTCCGCCGAGGACGATGGTGGGGATGTGTTTAGACATGAGCTTTGGTGATGGATTGAGTGAGGAGGTCGGCGATTTCGACCGGATTGTGGCGAGCGTTTAGACTTTGGATATTGGTTTCGCGGAAGATGACATCGCTTCCGGCGGTGTTATCGGTGGCGGGGCCGGTGATGAGAGTCGGAGTGACGTTGTGGCGGTGGTTGAGAAGCTCGACAGCACCCCATGCTCCGACAGGATCGCTGGCGGCAAGAACGACGCTGGTGAGAGATTTGGCGATTTCGGGATCGTTGAGGATGGCGGCGACGCCGTATTCACCAAGGAGGCCGTCACCCATTTCGAGAATGATGATGTCGGGATTGGATTTGGCCAGTTGGTTGATGAGTGTTTTGGTGAGGGCGGGGGCGTTGGATTCTTGGGTGGTGACGATGCCGAGATCGGTAAAGATGAGGGTTTTGGTGGCTCCAGCATCTTCCATCGCGAGGATGTCGCGGCGGAGGCTAACTCCAGTGGTTTTTGCAGCGGCAACAGTGAGTCCTCGGCGGACAAGTTGCTGGACAATGGTGAGGCAGGCTTCGGTTTTGCCGGAGTTCATGCAGGTGCCGAAGACGGCGATGATCGGGGGAATCTTTGTTGTGAGTTCAGTTTGGAGGGGTAAGCAGTTGGAAGAGATGTTGGCGGGGACGCCGGTCCGAGAACCGAGGGTGGGGAAGCTGAGGATTGAGCCAAGAACTTCACATTGATGGGGTGGGCCAACGAGAGGGGAGTGGGAGGTGCAGGTGCCAAGGACTCCCCCCATATTGAGAAGGTTAATTGTGTCGCCGGTCTTTATAGATGTTGGAATGTGGCCGGCGTAGCCTTGAAGGGCGTTGCGATGGCCGAGGGCTCCGGCAAAAATGTCACCTTGTTTGAGGGTGCTCATGCGGCCGGTTGTGAGTTCAAGGGCGTTATAAGTGGCTTTGTTGGTGAGCAGACGGACGGCGATGATATCGCCTTCTTGGCAGGCGTACTTGTCGTTGATACGGACATCTCGGCGGAGAGAGGCGTTTTGGGTGACGCTCGCGATTTTATCGAGGATGAGGGCTCTCAATTGGTCCCCCCTTGGTTAGCGCGGGCGTGGAGAATTCCGGCGAGGCCGTAAAGTCGGCTGAATCCCTTGGCGTCTTCGGGAGTCCACTCTCCGACGGATTCACCGTATACGGCTCGGCTTGCCGAGTGGAGGGAATTGGGGCTTGTGACTCCGGTTACGAATGCGTGACCGGGGTTGAGGGTGAGGTGGACAGTGCCGTTCACAGATTTTTGCGATTCGTCGAAGAGGGCTTCGGCCATTCGGGCGGCGGGATCGGTGAAAAGACCTTCGTGCACCCATTCGCCATAGCTCGCGGCGACTTGATCTTTGAGGGCGATTTGGCGTTTGGTGAGAGTGAGTTTTTCGAGTTCGCGGTGAGCTTGGATGAGGATGGTAGGGGCGGGGGCTTCAAAGGCAACTCGGCCTTTGATGCCGAGGATGGTTTCGCCGAGGTGGATTCCGCGTCCGATGCCGAACTTAGCGGCTTGGCTATCGAGTTGTTTTATGAGTTCGACGGGGTTGAGTTTTTGATTGTTGAGGTGGGTGGGGATGCCTTGCGTGAAAGTGATGGTTAAGGTTTCTGGGGGATTTGGGAGGCTGAATGCTTCTTTGGTACGTAGCCATTGATCTTCGGGGATTGAGAATTCAGTGCCGGTGGTTTCTTCGCCGCCAATTGTGACGCCCCAGAGCCCAGAATTAACGCTGTAGGCTGCTTTGTTAGCGGGGAAATCAAGGTTGTTTTCTTTGAGGAGTTGGAGTTGGTCTGGCCTTGAGGGAGCGAGGTCGCGGACGGGAGCAAGGATTTGGAGAGATGGGGCGAGGGTGCGGAGAGCGATTTCGAATCGGACTTGATCGTTCCCGGCGGCGGTGCAACCGTGGGCGACTGCTTCGGCTCCGATTTGTATGGCGATTTTGGCCGTTTCTCGGGCTTGGAGTGAGCGTTCGGCTCCCACGCAAAGGGGATAGAGGTTGCCACGGAGGACGTTGCCAGCAATGAGGTAACGAAGGATTTCGTTGAAGAACATCTCGGCGGCGGGGATGAGAATGTGGTTTGCGGCTCCTAGTTGTTGACTTCGCTCGGCGATTTGGGTGAGTTCCTCGTCGGAGAACCCCCCGACATCGACGGTAACTGTAGTGACTTCGTAGCCTTGGGATTTGAGGATGGGAATGCACCAACAGGTGTCGAGCCCGCCACTGAAGGCGAGAGCGACTTTCATGATGGGATTCCTAAGACTTTGACTATGGTTTCTTGATCTTTTTGGTTGACCGTGGCGATGAAGATGGTGTCGTCGCCGGAGATGGTGCCGACGATTTGGGGGAGGTTGAGCTTATCGAGTTTGACGCCAATGAGCGGGGACGCGCCGACGTCGGTTTTGAGGACCAGGAGGTTTGGTCCGGCGGAGGAAGCGGATCGAATGCCGAGTTCTTGGAAGAGTTCTAAATCAGGAAGGATGTACTTCCCTTGGTTTTTGGTGATGTTTAGATCGGTGAGGTCGCGGCTGACGCTGCTTTGGGTGACTTCGTATCCGGCTTTTGTAAGTTGGTCGATGAGAACTGCTTGATTAGGGATCGGTTTTTCGGTGATTATTCGGCGAATTTCGACTAATCGTGCCTCACGGGATTCATTCATGTTGCATATTATGCACATAATATGCAAAATATGCAACAACGCAGGACTTAATTTATGCTTTCTCTATGGGCATTAGGTGTAGAAGGATTAAGTACATGAGGGATTTCTTGTTTTTGATGGGTTTGGTTGCTCTGCCAATGGTTCTTGGTGGGGTTGGCGGAGTTGTCACGGCGAAGGCGATTCCGGGTTGGTATCGCGAGATTAAGAAACCGAGTTGGAATCCACCGAATTGGATTTTTGGTCCGGTTTGGAGCCTGCTCTATTTGATGATGGGGGTGGCAAGTTGGCTGGTTTGGCGATCGGTCGGATTTGCGGGTGATTGGGTTTGGTTTTATGGCGTTCAACTGCTTTTGAATGCGATATGGAGTTGGATTTTCTTTGGAATGAAGCGGCTTGATTGGGCTTTGATGAATATTATTTTGATGTGGTTTGCGATCGTTGCATGCATTGTTGCGTTTTGGCAGATTTCGGTTTTGGCAGGCGCATTGATGGTGCCTTATCTGCTTTGGGTGAGTTTTGCGAGTGTTTTGAATTTTAGGATTTGGGCACTGAACCGGAGTTAGGTTAAGATTGGTTATGGTTCCGATTGAGGTTTGCCGGGTGATGCCCAAAGTGGAGTTGCATGTTCATTTGGAGGGTTCGATTCGGCCGGAAACGGTTTTGCGGTTGGCAGAGCGACATGGGGTGGCGTTGCCGGCGGATACGGTTGAGGGGCTTGCGGAGTGGTATACGTTTCGGGATTTTCCGCATTTTGTTGAGATTTATGTAGCGGTGAGCGGGTGCATTCGCACTCCGGAAGACATAGAGTTTATTGCTCGGGAGTTTTTGGTGGGGCAGGCAGAGCAGAATATTTTGTGGTGTGAGGCGACATATACGGCGACGACGATTGCGCGGCAATCGGGGATTCCTTGGGATGAGCAGATTGATGCGTTAAATCGAGCCACGGAGTGGGGTCAGAAGGAACTTGGTGTGGGGATGGGTTTAATAATTGATATTGTGCGTGGGCGTCCGATCGAGGAAGCCCTTCAGACGGCGGAATGGGTGGTTGGCGGACGTGATCGGGGCGTGGTTGCGCTTGGCTTGGCGGGGAATGAGGGGGTTAACGAGACCAAGCTTTACCAGGAAGCGTTTGATATTGCTTTGGCGGTGGGGATGCCAATAGTTCCTCATGCTGGGGAGACGCAGGGGGCATTTTCAATTCGAGATTGTTTAGAAGCAACTCAGTGTAAGCGGATTGGACATGGGATTCGGTGCCTGGAAGATGCGGCTTTGGTTAAGGAATTGCGTTCTTCGGGGGTGGTTTTGGAGGTTTGTCCATCTTCGAATGTGTGTTTGACCGCGATTCCTGATTTGAATCATCATCCGATTGCGGAGATGGTGGAGATGGGGTTAGCGGTGACGATTAACAGTGATGATCCACCCATGTTTAATACGACTTTGAGTGATGAGTTTGCGCGGTGTTCTGCGGCGTTTGGGTGGGAGGAGGAGGAGTTGCGGGGTTTTGCGCGGACGGCGGCGGAGGCTTCGCTTTGTCCGGATCGGGATTGGTTGTTGGAGCGGGTTTAGGTGTAATGTTAGTCATTATAAATGCGTATTAACTGGCATGCGCTTTTGGCCGAAGAATTGGTTTGATCGCATTATTGCAATTTTGGCGATGTTGTTTTATGCAACTCCGGGAATCGATGTCCTACTTCAAGGAAGCGTCATAAGTACTTTGTTTTGTGGGATGTGGTTTATATGGCCAGTTGGAATCTTGGCAGGAATTGGGAAGTGGTGGTCAGCCATTGCACTATCGGCTTTTGGGTTTTTCTCGGGCTTTGTGCTTTATGTGGCCTGTGATGCCGGGGGATCGGGGAAATTTGGGAGTCTGCATTTTCTTCATGATCATGTTTGGTTTGTGATTGCTTTGGGGATTGTTCAGCTTGTGGCGGTGATTTTTCGAAGTGGCTCGGAAGTGGGCGAGGGGCAGGAGTCTGTTGGCTGATTTTAGTAGACTAGAACGAAAATGCCAGAGTTACCAGAAGTTGAAACGGTTCGTCGGGTCTTTGATCGGGTTTTGACGGGGAAAACGATTGTCGAAGCAGAGGTTGCGCCGGATGAGATCGTTTTGAAGGGGGCTTCGGCGGAGAGTTTGCTTCTGCGTCTTATGGGGGCTGAGGTGACAGGTACGGGCCGGAAGGGAAAGTATTTTTGGATTGAGTTGGGTGATCGGGGCGTGCTGTTTGGTCATTTAGGGATGGCGGGTTGGGTGCGAGAAATAGGTGAATCAACCATTCGGTTGAGAGAGCATGGTGAGGCACCGCTTGATGATGAGACTGGTCGGCCAAAATTTTTGAAATTACGATTGCGGGCGGATGATGGACGGGAAGTTGTGATGACGGATGGGCGGCGGTTGGCGAGACTCTGGGCAGGCGATTCGGCGGATTCTGATGAGAAATTGTTAGCGTTGGGGCCAGATTGTTGGACTAATCTGCCTTCGCCGGAAGAGTTGTTTGAGACTTTGCGGAAGAGGAAGGCACCGATGAAGTCGATATTGCTAGACCAGAAAGTGTTTTGTGGAGTTGGGAATTGGATTGCGGACGAGGTGCTTTACCATGCGGGGATTGCGCCGAAGCGTTTGGGGGCTTCCTTGAGTTTGACGGAAGTTGATGTCTTGCGCGAGAAACTCTGGTGGATACTTGATTTGGCGGTCGGCGTTGGGGCAGATAAGGAGCAGTTTCCGGAGGATTGGTTGTTTCATTCGAGGTGGGGCGGGGCTAAGGGTGAGGAGTTCTTTTTGGGTGAGCCATTGGTGCGGGAGCCGGTGGGTGGGCGAACGACGGCCTGGGTTCCGAGTCGGCAGAAATAGGGATTGCGGCCAGATCCTTTCCTAGGCAGGGGAGTCACTTGCAAGCACTTGGCAGACTACTTTACGGGTAGGTAATTTCTCTTAGACCATCTACGATTTTTGGAAAGTGAGTAACGGGAAGGACTTTGTTTTGAACAAGTTTGGTGGCAAATAATTGAAGAGATTTGTGTTGTGGCTCACCGAATTCGAAACGGACGCAATTTGTTAGATAGCGTTTGACGAGGTTGTAATCCCAGCCGGCGGTTTCGGCGGCGTAATCGAACACTTGGTGCATTGTTTCTGGGTAGTCGAGGATGGGTTGTTGGAGGAGGGATGCGAGTTCGGGGTTGATTGGGCGGTAGCTTGTCCAGAGTGCCCAAATGAATGGTGCATGGTAGGCGTCGGTCCAAGCTTGGCCGAGATCGAGGATGTGGGCATCGGGATATTCGGCGACCATACCGTTGTCGCCTATGATGACGGCGGCGTCGCAGAGGTCGAGCATAACGTTAAGATTTGGTTCTAAAGCTAAATATTTTGGCGTGATCCCGAATTGTTCTTTGAGGATGATTTTGGCGAGTGCGTTGCTCGTCATTGAGCTTTGATCGAGGGCAAGGGATTCGACTCTTTCAAACGGGACGCGGCTGAATAGTCGGACGCTTTCTACGGGGCCGTTACTTCCGATGCAGACTCCGGCGACTACTTCGGCGCTTGGCTGCTTGAGCGAATCGATGCTACTAACGAGCATCGCGTCTATTTTCCCGGATTCATGGAGGTGTGGGAGCTTGCTCGGGACATCGAAAATGACTTCGATGGGGCTTTGATTGCCTTGGTTCACGAAGTGCCAAATGAGTGGCGCGGCGTTTACGTAGGGGACGCATCCAACTCGGAATTTTGGCATTTGTCTATTTTACGGCTTTGGTGGTGGTGATGTTTGGCTTTTGGGCCACACAGACGACGCTGGACCCCCACGGGAGGTTGGTGGTTTGGAACAAGTTGCCCTCAACACGCATGAGCTTGGTAAGTCTCTGATTTGTTGAAGGACTGAATTGAGGAAGTTTTACTTTTGCTTCGCCACGTTGGAATTTTTCGGTGAGTCGGCGGAGCATAACGGCGGGAAAAAGGAAGAAGACACTGTACGAAATTTTTTGGATTTGAAAGCCTTGGATTTCGAGAAGATCTCGGACTTTTCCGGTAGTGTAGCGGCGTTGGTGCATGAGGGCGACATCGTGGGGGCCCCAGAGCCAGTTGAAAGCGGGGACATTCATGACAAAGACGCCGCCGGGTTTGAGGACGCGGTAAATTTCGGCGGCGGCGGCTTGGTGGTTGGGGACGTGTTCGATAGTATCGAGACTGAGGACAGCGTCGAATTGGCCGTCTGTGAAGGGGAGGTTTTCGGCGTTGGCGTAAACCAAATGGTTAAGCCCCCGTTCTTTTGAGAACTTGAGTGCTTCGTGGCTGAGATCTATGCCAACGGCTTGACCGCGCTTTTCGAGTTCGTTGAGGACGGCTCCGGTGCCGCATCCGACATCAAGAAGGGTGGGGTTTGCGTTGTGCAGGATTTGATCGAGTAGGGTGAGTGCGAGTTCACGGCGCGAGATAAACCACCAATAGTGGTCTTCTAGTTCCCGCATTTTTCGATATTCGTTAAGGTTCATCGCGCTTTTGAAGCCTCTTGGTTTTGCCCCACATCCGGATTTTGATGAGGTCGCGTAGCATGCGGGGGCCGTCGCGGAGAAGGATGACCTTTGAGCCTTCTTGGTGTGACCATCGGATTGGGACTTCGGCGATGGGGTAGCCAAGGTCGCGGGCGATGATGAGGCTTTCGAAATCGAACCCAAATCCGTCCAATTTGCATCGCGAGAAGACATCTTTAGCGACGTCGTTACGAAAAATTTTGAATCCGCATTGGGTGTCATCGATGCCTTTGACGGCGAGGATTTGGACGGCTTTGTTGAAGGCGCGTCCGAGCATTTCTCGGTACCAGGGTTGCCGGATTTCGAGGGTGGATTCTTTGAGTGGTCGGCTGCCGATGGCGATGGGGGTTTTGTTGTTGAGGGCGGCTTGGAGCTTAGTAATTTCTTCGATTGGAGCGGCGAGATCAGCGTCGGAAAAGAGAATGTAATCGGCTTGAACTTGGAGCATTCCGTGACGTACGGCGTATCCCTTGCCTCGATTGGGGGAGTAGGCAATAAGCTCAAAGTTTTGGTTTGATTTTGCAAAGTCTTCAACCACTTGGTTGGTGTTGTCGCTACTGCCATCGCTGATGACGTAGACGCGCCATGTTTCAGTGTAATTGGCGAAGTATTCGGCGACTCGGGAGAGGGTTGGGCCGATACGTTCTTGTTCGTTATATGCCGGAATAATCACGGCAAGGGACGGTTGATCCAATGCGCCGGGAGTCTACCTTCAGCGTGACGAATTGGCGGTTGAGAGGACGTTTTGGAGGGCGCCTTTTGTTTGGCTTTCTGAGATTCTGTTGAGGTAGGAGCGAAATTCGTCGTCGAAGGCACTCTTTTTTTCGATGAGGAATAGGTTGCAAAGTCCACGGCTGGTGCTTATTTTGAGATCGCCATTAAAGTAGAGCATTGTTGATCCGCCTCCATCGAGGGATACAGCATCTACGGCGCCTTGTGATTTCAAGGCTTTACCGAATGTTGAGAGAGAGACTCGATTTGTTGTGGCGACGAGGATAATTTTTCCGCTTTTGGTGATGCCAACGCCGGTGCGAGCGGCGGAGCCCCAGATTGCGGGGTCGGTAAAGCCTTGGGAGCGTGGATTTGGTTTAACCTCACCTTTATCAACGACACGAACTCCGCCGCGCATGGCATATCGGTAACCGAGGTAGTCAAATGGCTTTCGGGTGATTGCGTTTTGGATGCTGACTTTGCCGTACCAATCGATGGCGAGGATTGAGCCTCGGTATCCGGTGGCCTTTTGTTCGCCGTTAATAACGATGTCGGCGACGGGATGTTGATTCTCGTAGGCGAAAAATGTTCCGGTGATTGCAGCGATTGGTTGAGTTTCAGCGATCATGTTCCAGACATTTGTGAGTCTGGGGTGAAATTGGGCGGTTGCGGTGATTGAAGGCGAACTTGTGTCGGCAAGGATCGCGTGAAAACCGGCACTACCATATTGGAAAGTGTAGTGGGCGGCGGCACCATCGGCGACAGTGGAGAGCGCATTTGCTGCAACTACGAGAGCCATCGCGGCGGCCGTTAACAGAATTTTCACGACCATAGGATACTATTATCGGTGAATGCCTAGGAATTTTCTTTAGATAATTGTACTGGTTCAAATGAATCTGGATTTTTTTTTACATTTTCTGAAACGTTGTTTTGATGGGCCAAGTAGGGAACTTTTTGGCCTTTTTTGTCGTTTGGTCCCCTTTCTTGCTTGACAGACCAGGGCACTTTGAAGTTAGATGGGGGTGTACCCATGGCATCAGACAGCGACCGTCGAGCCGGAATTGATTCGAGATCAGAAAATGGTCTGGGAATTGGGGTGCTAGATATTCGTCGAAATCGATTCGCAGTGGCTTCCATTGCCCTTCTTTTTCTCACAGTTGTGGTCATATTGTTCGGTGCATTTGTTCGAGCTTCATTGAGTGGTGATGGATGCGGAACGGGCTGGCCGATGTGTGAAAATAGCTTTGTCCCGGTTGGAGCTCAGCTTAAAACTTATATTGAAGCGTCGCACCGTATTTCGACTGAGATTTTGTGGCTAATAGTTGGCGGGTTTTTGATTTGGGCGTATCGATTGTTTGAAAAGGGGCATCCGGCGAGAAAGGCGACTCTAGGAGCGTTTGTCTTTACGACGATTTCTGGGTTGATCGGCGCGATCTTGGTGATCTTTAAATTGGTGACGCACGATACTTCTTTAGCGCGGGCAATCACGATGCCGATGCACTTGCTTAATACCTTTGCTTTGATGGCGGCTTTATGCTTAATGGTTTACTTTGCGAAAGGTGGACGGGTCGTTGGATTTGGGGGCCACGGCGGTTTGGGGTCGGCCTTTAAGTGGACGATGGGATCGTTTTTTGCGTTGGGGATGACGGGCGCGATTTCGGCGATGGGGAAGACTGCTTATGCTACGAAATTGGCATCGGCCAATACGTTTATGGAGCGGGTGCAGATGCACGTGGGGAGCGATGCGAGTCCGCTTTTGAAGGGTGGTTTATTGCATCCGCTGATGGCGATGGCGGCGGGTTTGGTGCTTTTATTTACGTGTCGATTGGCGATGGATCAACGCGCGGGGAACGCGGAAGTTGAGACTTGGAGTCGCCGGACAATTTGGCTTTATCTTGGTCAGATGGCGTTCGGGACGATGAATCTGGTTGCGAGTGCGCCGATCTGGATGCAGTTGACCCATTTGGCATTGGCGTTGGCGAACTGGATTGCGCTGGTCATGCTGGCGGTCTATGCGATGCCGAGGCAGCTGGATGAAAGTCGCGCGAAGGCGGAAGAGCGAGTAATGGTCTCGAACCGGGACTTGATTAAGGCTTACGTTGCCTTGACGAAGCCACGGATTATTTCTCTTTTGCTGTTCACGACGGTCGCGGCGATGTTTATTGGGGCGAAGGGAGTGCCGCCATTTTCGCTGATATTGATCGTGATGATTGGGGGCTATATGTCGGCGGGGGCCGCCAATACGATCAATATGTTGGTCGAGAAAGATTTGGATGTGGCGATGGAGCGAACGGCATCGCGACCCACGATTACCCACGTCATTACTGATCGAGCGGCAAGTATTTTTGCGGCAATTTTGACAATTGGATCAACGGCTTTGCTGTGGTTTGGGGCACATCCTTTGGCGGCGATTATGGCGCTGTGTGGATTGCTTTGTTATGTGTTTGTGTATACGCTCTGGTTGAAGCGCCGGACTTGGCATAACATTGTTATTGGAGGAGCGGCAGGGGCATTCCCGCCTTTGGTGGGTTATGCGGCGGTTACGGGGAACCTGAGTGCATACGCATGGTTCCTTTTTGCGCTAATATTCACTTGGACGCCGGTGCACTTTTGGGCACTAGCGATTTTGATCAAGGATGATTATGCAAAAGCTGGGGTGCCGATGTTGCCGGTAGTGAAGGGTGATCGGGTGACGGTCATGCAGATCGGACTGTACGCGGTGATTACAGTTTTGCTTTGTATAGTTCCGCTGGTTCAGGGGGAAGCGGGATGGATTTATGCGGTCGGAGCGGGCCTTTTGAACCTTGGGTTATTAGTTCAATGTGCGGGGCTTTGGCGCAACTTTGATAAAGACAAGGCTCGGTCGGTTTTTAAGTACTCGATGGTTTATCTTGCGTTGATTTTTGTCGTGATCGCGGTGGATAGAGTGTGGACGATATGAAATCACGACCAAACTTTCCAGTTTCCCAGCCGGAAAAAACCGGCTCGAACATGCAACACTTAGGAGGTCAAATTTCGAATGGCACAACTCTTTAAACCTTACGCGAACTCGATTGCAAGCATGAGTTTGTTGATTGCGGCGGGAACTCCCGTCTTGCTGATCGTGACGGGATCGTTGATTACTCGGTCGCCATCCAATACGAAGGCCCTCGTTCCGATTGATCAGCCGGTGCCATTTAGTCATAAGCACCACTCGAAGGAGCTCGGTATTGATTGTCGTTATTGCCACAACACGGTTGAGGAGCAGGCTAATGCGAGCGTTCCGTCTACGGAAGTTTGCATGAGTTGCCACTCGCAAATTTGGACTAATTCGCCAATGCTTGAGCCGGTGCGGAATAGCTACGAAACGGGCAAGCCGATCAAGTGGACGAAGGTGAATGCGGTGCCAGATTTTGTTTACTTTGATCACTCGATTCATATCACTCGTGGAATTAACTGCAACACTTGCCATGGCGCGGTTCAAGAAATGGCAATTACGTGGAAAGGGCGACCGTTTAGCATGGCTTGGTGCTTAGACTGCCACAAGCATCCGGAGAAATATATGCTCGACATTAAGCCCTCTAAGGCGGTGGCGCATGGTGATGTGCCTGCTGATGAACACGGCGAAGATCATGGCGCAAACATTTTGACGCCTCGTGAACAAGTTTTTGAGCTTTATCGAAAGATTGCTTCGGGCGAGGAGCTCACTGAAATGGAATGGCGTTTGAGTCGTGGACATACGCAGCATTTACCGAATGATCAGGTTCATGCGGGTTACAAGCGCATGGAAGAGAAAGGGATTAACGTGACGCAGCTTAGTGACTGCTGGGTGTGTCACCGCTAATGGACAAATTTGAGGAAGGAAAGTTAGTTCAAGACATGGGTAAGTCGAGCAACAGTAAACGAAACGGAGAGATGAAGATCTATAAGGGTCTTGATCACTTTGAGGCACCAGAGGTTTTTGAACCCTTGGCGGCAGACGAGTTTCCGGATCGCGAAAGCCTGAAGGCACTGCCCCGGCGCGATGTTTTGAAGTTGATGGGTGGAGCGGCGATGCTAGCGGGTCTCGTTGGATGTCGCTATCAAGCGGCGCGGAAGATTGTTCCGTTTGTTCAACAGCCTGAGGGTGCAGTTGCGGGCGCCAGTAAGCGATACGCTTCGGCGATGGTTAAGGATGGTTATTCTGTTTCACTTTTGATCGATCAGATTGATGGTCGCCCGATCCGCGTTGATGGGAACCCTTTACATGGTTCGACGTTGGGGTCGATTGATTCGAAGACTTCGGCGGAAATTCTGAATATGTATGATCCTGATCGGATGAAGAATCCTGAGTATCGGGGGGATCCACGGAGTTGGAATGATTGTTTCATTAAGCTAGAAGAAGCCTTGGTGGCATCTGAAAAGGGCTCTGGTGTGGCGATACTTTCTGAAGCGGTTAATTCGCCAACACTTTGGCGCATGGCGCTCGAGTTTCAAGCCATATATCCGGGTGCGAAATGGTATCAATATGAGCCGGTTAATCGTGATTCTATCCGGGCGGCGGCGCGGATGGCACTGGGTGAGAATCGAGCGCCGCTATACAATTTTGAAAATGCAGATGTATTGGTTTCGGTAGATTCCGATGTCCTTCATGAGGGCCCTTATTGCATCCGATACAGCCGAGATGTAGCGAGCCGACGGAATCCGAATGGCGAAATGTCGCGGATTTATGCGTTTGAGTCTCAGCCGACGACCCTTGGTTTGACATCTGACCACCGGATTCGGGTGAAGCCCAGTGAAACATTGGCGTTGGTTCAGGCGATTGCAAGTGGATTGGGAATGGCAAGCGCGTCATCGGCGACCTTGCCGAGCACCGTCGAGAAGAAAGTGCTGGATGCGGTTGTTGGCGATTTGAAGGCGGCGGGGCCTCGCGGAGTTTTGGTTGCGGGGGCTCATTTACCCGCACAGGTGCAGGCCGCGGTGATCGCAATAAATCTCTACCTTGGCGGTGGAACAAGCCAGGCGGTCGATTACAAAGTTGATCCTCAGCCCCAAGCGGTTGATATGGGTCAAAGCTTGACTGACTTGGTGACAGCGATGAATGCGAACCAAGTTTCGACTTTGATTATTTTTGGTGGGAATCCGGTTTACACGGCTCCGGGTGACGTTAAATTTGCGGAAGCCCTTGCTAAGGTGAATTTGAAGGCTCATTTGACGAGCCATCCGTGCGAGACTTCGAAACTGGTTGACTATGCGTTGCCTGCAGCTCATTTTCTTGAGGCTTGGGGCGACGGAATTGCGCTTGATGGAGCCTATACGATCACTCAACCTTTGATTGAGCCACTTTATGAAGGTCGGACTTCGCTTGAGGTGTTAAGCAAGTTGGTTGGAGCGACGGCGGATGCCCATGGGTTGGTGCAAGAAACGGCCAAGGGGATGGGTGATTGGAACGAATTGCTCGCTAAGGGGTTTGCGGAAAATGGCGAGATTTCTGGGCCAGTAACGGTCACGGCAAATTTGATGGGATCTCTTGCTCCGGTGCAAGCTTCGGGAATTGAGCTTTTGATCTTGCCGGATCCGATGATTGGCGACGGTCGCAACTCAAATAATATGTGGTTGCAAGAAACGCCGAAACCAGTTACAAATTTGACTTGGGACAATGCGTTATTGCTGAGTCAGAAGACGGCAGATTCGCTCGGGATTGTTGCACCGTACGATAAAAAGACGTTCGCAGGAACGCCTTATTATGGAAAGGCAGACATGGTCACGATTTCGGTCGGCGACCAATCGCTGGAAGTTCCGGTTTGGGTGAATCTAGGTCAGGCCGACGATGTTGCGATTTTGCATATGGGTTACGGTCGCTCGGTTGCAGGTGACTTTGGGACGAAGCACAGCGAAGAGAAGGGTGGCGGTTTTGATGCGAATCAATTGAGAACCTCAGCAAATCCGGTTTGGGTGAGCGGGGTTCAACTTAAAAAATCGCCGAATGAGTATGTTTTAGCGAACACTCAGCACCACAACACGATTGACTATAAAAAAGAAGATCGCGATCGGGAGATCTATAAAGGGACGACGTTGGCCGCGCTCAAAGCGGGCAAGCCATTTGGGGAACATGCTCATGAAGAAGGGCATGGGAAGGCGCGTGACTATAACGAGTTTGGTGAAGGTCACGACGCGTCAATTTTCCCAGGAACAGAGTTTAAGGATAACCCTAAAGATAACTATCAATGGGCGATGACCATTGATTTGAGTCTTTGCACGGGTTGCAATGCTTGTGTTACGGCTTGCCAGGCAGAAAACAATATTGCTACAGTTGGGAAGCAACAAGTGATGCGGGGTCGAGAGATGCACTGGATTCGGGTTGACCGGTATTACAAGGGCACGGGCGATACGCTCGACAAGGATAATCCACCAATTATTGTTCAACCAGTGACGTGTATGCATTGTGAGCAAGCACCTTGCGAACCGGTTTGTCCGGTTGCGGCGACCGTTCACAGCCATGAAGGTTTGAATCAAATGGTTTATAACCGGTGCATTGGAACTCGGTATTGCTCTAACAACTGCCCTTACAAAGTGCGTCGATTTAACTTCTTCCACTTTAGTCAGCGTGCGGATAACGTTCCGGTGCTGAAGATGCTCCAGAATCCGGAAGTTACGGTTCGGTACCGCGGGGTTATGGAGAAATGCACTTACTGCGTTCAGCGAATTAACAAGACCAGGATAACGGCGAAGAAAGAAGATCGCTTGATTAAAGATGGCGAAGTTCAGACGGCTTGCCAAGTTGCTTGTCCGAGCGGCGCGATCATTTTTGGTGATATGCGTAAGCCGGAAAATGCGGTTGCGAAAACACGATCAGAGTCACGGAATTATCTGATGCTTGAAGAATTGAACACTCGACCTCGGACAAGTTACTTGAGCCGAGTTACGAATCCTAACCCGACATTGGAGGAGGCACACTAATGGCTAACAATACGCCGGTTGATAAGGATCTCTTGCTTGGAGAACATACCAATGCATCGCTTGATGCGACGATTGGGGACATTGTTCTTGTTCCGGCTACGCATAACGAGCCGAAGATCAAGACGCCGATAAATGGGCTCTTCACGAGTCCTTGGCAGATCGCATTTGGGGTCGGCTTCTTGTTCCTCAACGTGCTGTTGCTCGCCATCGGGATGTTGATTTGGAATGGGATTGGGGTTTGGGGGAACAACCAGCCGGTTGGTTGGGGTTTTGACATTGTCAACTTTGTTTGGTGGATTGGGATTGGTCACGCTGGGACATTGATTTCGGCAGTTCTCCTACTTCTCAGGCAGAAGTGGCGCAATGCAATCAACAGAATGGCGGAAGCCATGACGATTTTTGCGGTTATGTGCGCGGGGCTTTATCCGCTTTTGCACACGGGTCGCCCTTGGCTGGCTTATTGGATGTTTCCTTATCCGAACTGGCTTGGAATGTGGCCTCAATTCCGTAGTCCGCTGATTTGGGACGTCTTTGCGGTTTCGACCTACATGACGGTTTCGATTCTGTTCTGGTATGTCGGTTTGATTCCGGACTTTGCGACTTTGCGCGATCGGGCGAAGAGTCGGTTTGCGCAGTTGACATTTGCGGGGCTTTCGATGGGATGGCGCGGGAGTGCAAAACACTGGCACCGCTACGAGCACGCCTCAATCATGCTAGCGGGTCTATCGACTCCATTGGTTCTCTCGGTTCACACGATTGTTAGTTACGACTTTGCAATGGGGATTGTCCCCGGTTGGAACGTCACGATCTTCCCGCCCTACTTTGTTGCGGGGGCAGTTTTTGCGGGGTTTGCGATGGTTTTGACCTTTGCGATTCCGCTGAGGAAGTGGTACAAGCTCGAAAATCTGATCACGATGAAGCACATTGACTGGATGGCGAAAATTATGCTTGCCACTGGTTTGATCGTTTTCTACGGTTATTTCACTGAAGTCTTCTATGCTTATTACAGTGGAGTTCCGGCAGAAACGGCTTTGTTGCATAACCGCATTAAGTTCACAGAGGCCCCTTATAGTTGGGCGTTCTGGGTGTTGATTTTGACGAACGGGATTATTCCGCAGTTGATGTGGGTGCCGAAGTTTCGACAGAACATGGGCGTGTTGTTCGTGGTGACCACAAGTGTCTCGATTGGGATGTGGTTCGAACGGTACGTGATTATTCCGATTTCGTTGACGCGTGATTATGTTCCAGGGGCGTTTGGTTTTTACTCGCCAACGTTGTGGGACTTCGCGATGTTTTTAGGAACGATTGGATTGTTCATCTTCTTGATGTTCCTCTTTGTAAGATTCTTGCCACTGATCAACATTTTTGAAATGAAAGAGCTGCTGCACGAGATTGAGCACGACGAAAAGCATGCGAAAGAGCATGCTGGTCAGCCGAAATTGGTGCCCGCAACTGAGGAGAACGGACAGTGAGTCACGGTCGCGATACATCACCTAAGCAGTACGGAGTCGTTGCTGAATTTGACAATGCGGATTCGCTTTTGGAAGCGGCGCTGAAGGTCAAAGAAGCCGGTTATCGGGATATGGATGCATACACGCCTTTGCCGGTGCATGGTTTGACGGATGTGATGGAGTGGAAGGATGACAAATTGGGTTGGGTTGTCTTTTTCGCGGGAATTTCCGGATTCTTAGCGGGCTATTTCATACAGTGGTGGACCAGTGCCGGGCCGGACATTAGCAATACAGCATTGCAGATGAACGGTTTGTTGCCTTATGTGATGAATGTTGGCGGAAAGCCACAGTTCAGTCTTCCGGCAAACTTTCCTCCGGCTTATGAGATCACGATTTTGCTTGCAAGTTTTGGGGCGGTTTTCGGAATGTTGGGTTTGAACGGGCTGCCGAAACCACATCATCCGATTGCGAATGCGGCGATGATGACCAGGGCGAGTAGCGATCGCTATGTGCTTTGCGTGGAAGCGAGTGACCCTCGATATGATGAAGATGAGGTTTATTCCTTTATGAGCGGGCTTAATCCTTTGTCGGTTGAGCGGATTATGACCACGGAGGGCTACTAATGAAAGCGGTTTGGAAGTTTGTTCCGATTGGTTTGGCCTCGCTCGTTGTGCTAACAGGTTGCCACTTGGATATGTACCAACAGCCGAAGATTAAGTCGCAAAGTGAGAACAAGGTTTATGCGGATGGGGAAGGAACCCGTTTGCCAGTCGCGGGCACGATTGAGTTTGGTAAGCCCAAGAAGGACGTTGAGTTCTTTACGGGTTATAAGGCAAATGGTCGGTTAGTAACCGAGATGCCGATTAAGGTGACTGAAGCAGTAGTCAAGCGCGGTCAGGAGCGATTTAACATTTATTGCCAGCATTGCCATGGAGCGGCGGGCGATGGCAAAGGAATGATTGCTCAGCGCGGCTTTGAATTGGCACGGCCGGTCGGTAATTATCATACGCCGCGATTGCGCGAGATGCCAGTTGGTCACTTTTTTGATGTAATTTCGAATGGTTACGGGACGATGTATGGTCATGCGAGTCGGATCAATCCTTATGATCGATGGGCGATTGTCTCTTATATTCGGGCTTTGCAGATTAGTCAATCAGTTTTGGCGAGCGACATGGATGCAGAGACTCAAGCTAAATTTGGGGTCAAGGCGTCGTTGAACAGCGGCCCGCTTTTTGTACCGCCGGTCACGGCACCGGTAACGGTTCCTAATCCGGGGCCAGTTGACGGGGTGACGCCGCCGCAACGACCAGTTCGGAACGGGAGGGCAGGAGAATGAGTGAAGTAGTGGAAGCGAAAGCAACGAAGATTCCGATGAGCTTTGGAGCAATTGGTGGGGCGATGTTGCTTGCGGGCGGCGCGCTTACGGCGATGGGAATTGGAGGCGGCTTTAATGCAGATGCTTTGGCGTCGTCGTTCATGTTTGGGGCGATCTTCTGGATCATGCTTTCGATTGGTTGCCTTGGATTGATGCTCCTATTCCATATCACGCGTGGACGATGGGGAACTCCGGTACTGCGTATTTTTGAAGCGGGAGCAAGTCCGCTCAATTTGGCTTTTTGCTTTGGCTTGGTGATTTTGGCAGCAACGGTTTTCAAGGAGCCGCTTTATGGAACTTGGATTCATCCGGCAGAAGGCGACATGCTTGTTTTGAACAAAGCGGCCTATCTGAACTACAACTTCTTCCTTGCTCGGCAAGTGATTTACTTTGCTTTGTTTATCGGGATGAGTTTGATTCTGAGCAACTTGATGAGCAAAGAAGAGAAAACCGGGGACAAGAAACTGAGCGATATGCGCAACAACATTGCGGCACCGAGCATGGTTTTGTTCTTTTTGTTCTTCACACTGTTTATTACGGACTTCCTGATGTCCGTTGATCCGCATTGGTACAGCACGGTTTGGGGCTTTTTGTTTGCAATTGGTGCTGCACTTTCAGCTATGAGTTTTGCGACGATCATTGTGGTTTCGCAGCGTGACAAAGCGCCTTATGCGGGCAAAGTTGACAACTTAATGACCAAAGACTTTGGCAACTTGCTGTTGATGCTGACGATGCTCTGGGCATATCTCAGCTTTAGCCAGTTGCTAATTATCTGGTCAGGGAATTTGAAAGAGTTTATTCCTTACTACTTGAAGAGGCTCGTTGGTAACTTTAGCGTGATTGGAACGCTCTTGGTGTTTGGTCAGTTCTTGGGGCCGTTCTTGCTATTGCTTTCACCGCGATTGAAACGGACAAGTGCGCTTTTGATTCCCACTGCGGCGATCATATTGCTGATGCGGATTGTGGATATGTACTGGCTGGTGATGCCTTACTTCCGCGAATCGGTTACATTTGCACCGGCAGATTTTGGAATGCTGTTGTTATTTGGTGGAATTTGGATGGTGTTGTTCAGTGTAGGTTTGCGACGCGCACCGCTCATGGTGCTTGCGCATCCTTACCAAGCACACGGATCAACGGAATTGGAGGAAGCACATGTCTGATCACGATGTAATTGACGATCGCCCGCTTGACGTCTTGGAGGAGATGGGTTACGAAACGACGGACGAAGCGGCGAGTAGTCCGGTCGGGAAGTATACGATTTGGCTCTTTGGCTTTATCATCTTTGCCATCGTTTTTTCAGCGGCGTTCTTCACAGTTGCGGATCGGGTTGATGGCTTTAAGTTTAAGCAAGAGCGAAAGGCACGGCAAATGCCGCCAGAAGGGACTCCGCTTTTGCAAGGGAACATTGCGGCGCATGAAGATATGTACGCCTTGCGAAAAGAGGAGCACGCCAAACTGAATTCTTATGCTAAGAACAAAGAGGATGGAACTTACAAGGTGCCGATTGATAAAGCGATGCACATTGTTGTGGAGCGAGGGTTGCCGACGCGTCCCAATGCTGGAGTTCCGGAGGATTACAAGTGAGATTAAAGCCGCTTTTCTTGGGATTTGGACTTGCGATTGTTGCTTTTTCTTCGGCGCAGTTTTATTCGCCTCCTAGTCGTGATTTGCAGCCAGGATCGGATCGAATTCCGTCGGCAGCGCCCACTTCGATTCGGATTGATCAGAAACTGAATGCGGTGGTTTCTCCTGATTGGAAATTTAAGGATCAAGACGGGAAAGATGTAACGACAGGCGAACTTATGAGTAAGCGTCCGACGTTGCTGTTGATGATTTTTTACAAGTGCACAGGCGTTTGTGCAACGGAACTTTCAAACGTAAAGAAGCTATTGCGGGGCATGAAGAAGGATGATGCCGGTGAGCTTTATGATCTCGTCGTGGTTTCGATTGATCCGACAGAAACACCGATGTTGGCGAAAGAGAAACGCCAAGAACTCTTGGATGATTACAAGCGGCCGGGTACGGAAGCTGGGATTCACTTTTTAGTTGGGGATGAAAAGAATATTGAGGGTTTGGCGGACAATGTTGGGTTCCGTTACTATCGTGATCCGGCCAACAATCGGATTACGCACCCGGCGGGATTGACGGTGATTTCGCCGAAGCGACGCATAACGCGCTATTTTATCAGTGACGAATTTGAAGCCGAACCTTCGCTTTTAGCGATCAAAGATGCCCGAGATGAGAGGGTTGGTCAGAAAGATGACCGGCCGTTCTTCTTGGCTTGTGTGAATGTTGATCCATTAACCGGGCAGCGCTCGCTGAACATCATGAATGTTGTTCGGACTGCGGGTGTGGCGACGGTTTTGGTTTTGGCATTTTGGATTTTTTCGATGAATCGATCAACTAAGAAACAGATGGAGACCGCATTTAAGGAGGGTCAAGAGTAATGGGTTGGGGACCGTTCCAATACAATATCATGCCGGAACCGGCATCGGAGCATGCTCCGTATTACGACACGCTGTTTATGACGATTACAGGCTTGGCGGTGTTCTTTACAATTATTGTTGTCGCAATGATAATCTTCTTCGCTTCGAAATACAGGCGAGGAACAAAAGTTGATCGAAAGAATATTTTGACTCACCATACCGGCCTTGAGTTGATTTGGATGGGGGTTCCGCTGGTCTTGGCGTTTTTGATGTTCGGTTGGAGCACGAAGAACTACATGAATGTTCGGACGATGCCGAAGGATGCGACTGAAATTTTCTGCATTGGCAAAAAATGGATGTGGCACTTCCAGCATATGAGCGGGGTTCGAGAGAATAACGAATTACACGTTGTAGTTGGTAAACCGGTCAAAGTGACAATGATCAGCCAGGACGTTATCCACGCCCTTTACTTGCCTGAAATGAGAGCACAGTATATGGTTGTGCCAGGTCGTTATACGGAGTTGGCATTTACGCCGACAAAGCCGGGTCGTTATAAGATCTTGTGTGCGATGCATTGCGGAACGCAACACTCCGAAATGGTTGGTCAGCTTTATGTTATGAATCCCACGGAGTATGCGGAATGGGTTGATAAGGGTGGTAATAAGTATAAAGAAAAGCCGCTAACGATTCAGGAAGCAGGGGCACAAATTTACAAGGAGAAAGGCTGTGCCAACTGCCATACTGGCGTTGACAATCCACGCGCTCCGACTTTGGCGGGAATTTTTGAAAAGACTCGGAAATTTTCTGATGGGACATCGGCAGTTGCCGACAGAGAGTATCTCCGTGAATCAATTAAAATGCCGCATAACCGATTGACATCAGGATGGGAAAATACGATGCCAGTTTATGGCGGAACGTTGACCGAGCTGCAGGTTTTGCAGTTGGCCGAATTTATTAAGACTTTGACTCCAGGAAAGGGCGATTTCGAACGCCAAGACCTAAAACTGAGTACGCCCGGATCTGATGGTGATGGATCGCCAGTGGATATTGCGAACAAAGGTGGCAGTGCAGGAAATGCACAATTCCGAACTTCCGAGGGAAGACGATGAGCTCAACAATAATTGAACAAGGAACGGTTGAAAAGCCGCATTCAGAGAAGAATTATCTGAATGCAGACCATACACTTAAGTCGTGGTTGTTGACAGTTGACCACAAACGAATTGGGATTTTGTATCTCATTACGGTCACTTTCTTCTTCTTTATCGGTGCGGTTGCGGCGGCAATGATTCGGTATGAATTGACCTCACCAAAAGGAATTTTGTTGAGCAGTGAAGTTTATAACAAGACGTTCTCGGCGCACGGCATCTACATGGTCTTCCAGTTTCTGGTTGTTGCCATACCTGCGGTGCTTGGAAACTTCTTGATTCCGATCATGATTGGTGCAAAGGACATGGCCTTTCCTCGGCTGAACCTGCTGTCTTGGTATATGTTTGTTACCGGTGGTTTGCTGATTACATTGTCGTTCATTCTTGGTGGCGTTGATGCAGGATGGACCTTCTACGTTCCACTTTCGACGATCTCGGAGAATCAGATCAGCCTTTGTCTGGTTGGCATTTTCATTACTGGGTTTAGTTCCATTTTTACTGGGGTCAACTTTATTGCGACAATCCATAAGATGCGCGCACCAGGGATGACTTGGTATCGATTGCCGCTGTTCATTTGGTCACACTATGCGACGGCGATCGTCGTTATCCTCGGTACTCCGGTGGTTGCGATTACTCTGTTCTTGGTTGTGGTTGAGCGTGGGTTTGGATTCGGGATTTTCTCGCCGGAGCTTGGCGGAGACCCGGTTTTGTTCCAGCACTTGTTCTGGTTCTATAGCCACCCAGCGGTCTACATCATGATTTTGCCGGCGTTCGGGATTATTAGTGAGATCATTACTTGCTTTAGTCGTCGTCCGATTTTTGGTTACCGATTTATTGCCTACTCGAGTTTGGCGATTGCATTCCTTGGCTTTGCGGTTTGGGGACACCATATGTTCATTTCAAGCCAGTCGGCGTTCCAAGGGATCGTCTTCTCGATCATCACGTGGATACTTGCAATTCCCTCGGCGATTAAGATGTTCAACTGGGCAACGACGATGTATAAAGGTTCGGTTCACTTTAGTACGCCGATGCTTTATGCGCTCGGATTCATGGGTCTTTTCTTGATCGGTGGACTGACAGGGTTGCACCTTGCTTCGCTGGATACGGACATCCACGTGACGGGGACCTACTTCATCGTTGCTCACTTCCACTATGTAATGGTGGGGGGGACGATTTTGGGTTACCTCGGTGGGATTCACTTTTGGTTCCCCAAGATGTTTGGGCGAACCTATAGTGAGGTCTGGGGTCGCATTAGTGCGATGATCGTGTTCGTTGGATTTAACTTGACGTTCTTCCCTCAATTCATGGTGGGTTATCTCGGGATGCCTCGCCGGTACCACTATTATTACTTTGCACCGGAGTGGCAGATTTATCACGTTTTATCGACGGCGGGTTCATCTGTGCTTGGGCTAGGATTTTTGATGCCTGGGATTTACTTGACCTATGCGATCTTTAAGGGTAAGAAGGCCGGTCCGAATCCTTGGGGCGCTAAGGGTCTTGAATGGGAAAAATGTGCTTCGCCACCGATTACTGAGAACTTTGAAGAGCCGGTGATTGTTACGGGTGCGAGTTACGACTACAACCCAGAAGAAGACTCAAAACTTTATGAAAATGAAGATTCAGGAATGCTGGGAGGTGGCTACTAATGTCGGATCATGCGGCTAAAAGTGGAGATGGGCCAGAAGTTTATTTCCAGTACGAAGACATTGACCAACAACAGGAAACCTACGTTGTTGGGATGTGGTCGTTCTTGGTTACCGAGGTGATGTTCTTCGGGGCGTTGTTCTTGATTTACACGCTTTACCGCTGGAAGTTCCACGGGACATTCTTTGGTGCGCATGAGCAGTTGAACTGGAAGATGGGTGGCTTAAACACGTTGATTCTTTTGTTTAGCTCGGTGATGGTTGCTTTTGCAGTTCACTTTGCGCAGAAAGGAAAAACAGGCCAACAGTTGGCTTGTTTGGGCGTAACTTTGCTTTGCGCATTTGGGTTCTTGGTCATCAAAACGTACGAATACGGGGCAAAGTTTGATCACCATTTGTTCCCTAACCATTCGTTTAGCTTTGCGGATCCGAACCACCACGAGGCGAAGAGCTATTGGGAGGATTCACTTAGTCCATTGCTCAAAGTTGAAAAACACGAGCAGGAAGGGAATCCAAAGAATGCGCGGCTGTTCTACAGCATTTACTTCACGATGACGGGCTTGCACGGGTTGCACGTCATTATTGGGATTATTGCAATTACATCGTTGATGGTGCTGATTAAGATTAGGTCGCCACTTATAACAGATTACGTTCCCACCGAAATGGTGGGGCTTTATTGGCACTTTGTTGACTTGGTGTGGATCTTCTTGTATCCGCTCTTCTACTTGATTCCGAGGTAAGACAATGGCAGAACACGGACACGATCACGAATTTACGAAAGGTGGGGCGCATGCGCATCACATCTTGCCTCAGCGCACGATTATCATGATTGCGGGTGCATTGTTTGCCCTGATGGCATTGACGATTGGTGCGGCGATTTACATGCCGGAGCCTTATAAGGGGTGGACAATTCCGATGCAATGCTTGGCACTTTTGATTGCGGTCGTAAAGGCCTCCTTGGTTGTTTACTACTACATGGGAGTTAAGTTTGGGACACGGCTCATCAAGATTTTTGCTTATGGTGGGTTTGTTTGGTTCTTGATGTTGTTTTATCATGATGATTGACTACACGACTCGACCGATGGAACCGGTTCCTGGTTGGGAGAAAGAGACAAGCTCGGCTTTACCGAGGGATACAATTCAGAATCCCGAATAACCACCTTTACTAACTGGGCGAAAAGGGGTCGGCACTGGGAACCGGCCCCACTTTTATTATTGGTCGCTGAGTTGTTTCAGTTCGGTTTCGAGCCAGGTCATAAAGTCTTCTCGAGAATCCGCTTTGGTGAACTTGCGCGGTTCTCCCCAAGTTGCGGTTAACCAGGATTTTGCAAATTGGGGAGTAAGTTTAGGGTGGGGCATGAGCTTGTTGGTGCCTTTGAGCCCGACGCAGATGCATGTGCATTCGGTACGGCGGACAATTAGATGAGCACCAGGGAGGAGCTCGATCAGTTTGCCGTCCGGGCTGAGTTGGCCTTCGGGGAAGAGACAGACGGCGTTGCCTTCTTTAATGAGTTCAATTGCGCGGCGGATGGCTTCGGTATCGGCGCTTGATTGTGTGATAGGGAAAGCGCGCCACCACTTGAGAAATTTGCCGAGGAAACGCCAGTCGAATAATTCGCGGCGGGCCATAAAGTGGAGCAAGCGGGGACTGGAGTATTGAACCAGAATGGGGTCGGTGTTGGACATGTGGTTGGAAAGAACTAAGAGAGGGCCAGACATGGGGACGTTTCTTGCTCGTCTTCGGCGCATTGGGGCACCCAGGCAAAGAAATAGGCACCAGGCGAAGGCGCGGAGGAATGGATAGATGATTCGAAAGCTGAGGGGGTGCTGGCTCATTTGGCGGTGAGGAGATTAAAGATTGCTTCGGGGTAGGCGAGATGTTCTTGCTCGAGAACGCGAGCGGCGAGGGTTTCGGGAGTATCTGTTTTCAATACGGCGCAAGTGCGTTGGAGGATGATATGGCCTTCGTCGTATCGTTCGCTGACGTAGTGGACAGTGCATCCTGATTGTTCATCATTGCTAGCAATCACTGCTTCGTGGACGTACCGGCCGTACATGCCCTTACCCCCATAGGATGGAAGGAGGGCGGGGTGAATATTAAGGACTTGGAGTGGGTGTTTGGTGATGACTTCTTTTGGGAATAGGGTGGTGTATCCTGCGAGGCAGATGAATTTGATGTTGTGTTCTTTGATCAGGGACTCGATTTCTTCGGCGTAGGTTTCTGATTTGGGGTCAAGAGTTATAACAGGAGTGTTAAGTGTTGTTGCGGCTTCTTCTGCTTGAGTGTTTGGTTTTGGAGTGACCACGACTGCAATTTCAGCGGGGAATTCAGGGTTTTGGGTTGCTTTGATAAGGGCGGTCATGTTAGAGCCGCGTCCTTTTGATCCGGTAAAGATGGCGATGTTGGATCGGCTCATTTGGTAATTAGGTTACTTGAAAATGAGAATCCCCCCGGCTTTTGGGCCAGAGGGATTCTTGGATTGCTTGAAGTGAGATTACTTCTTGCGTCGTCGGAGAGCGGCGAGGCCAGCGGCTCCAGCGAGGATTGTCATGGTTGCCGGTTCGGGAACCGGGTTTGTGCTGTATGTGAGGCCTTGCATGACCACGTTGTCGCTCCATTCAGCTGGCGTTGCCCCAGTGAGTGAGTCGGTGATCGTGTCGGTACCACCGCCTGCGGTTGACACGGCATCAAAGATGATTGTGTCGCCGAAGACCAAACCAAGATCAGCGAGGTTTGCGGTGATCGAGGTTGAGAATTGTCCGAGCGTGACAGATGCGTTTGTGGTCGTCGACCAAGCTCCATTGTAGAGCCAGTTTTGGGCACCGCCGCCGCCGTCAACCCAGCTACCAATCCATGCAGTTGTTCCGCCAGCGAGGGTTCCGTTGCGTCCCCATCCGTTGTTGCTGGTGTTTGTATCGACTACAGCATTGTTGGTGTCTCGAATGAAGACACCATATTTGCCCCAGTTGGTAGCAGCTATGTCACCTGTGATTGCAAATGCAAAGGTGATTGTTGTTGCCGTGTTTGTAACGGTTACAGAATCGATATCGAGGTGCGTGAAGCCAGGGCCGCCACCATTGGTTGGGCCTTGGTCTCCGTTTGCATCATCGAAAAACGTCGCGTTTGCGCTTGCGGCTACAAGCAATACTCCTGCGATAAGCAGAGTTTTTGAATTCAACATTGTTTTCTTTGGTCTCCTATGACTTGAGTTGGATCAGTTATTCCCAACCACAAGACTATCGTATCAGGAAAACTACGTATTCACAAGGGTTTTGGGCAAGTATAAATACCAGTTTGTATACGTATTCATGGTTCGATTGCCCTTTTGCTAGTGACATTACTGGGAGATCATTAGGGTTGAACGCCGGTGCCCCAGTTGGGGTTTGCGTTTTCTTGCTTGAGGTAAGCGGCGCGCCATCGGTGAACATCGGATGCGGTGGGGACGGGGCGGGGGATTCGTTCTTCAATTGGTGGGAGTGGTTTTTGGGGTATTGAGCTGAGGGTTTGGTAGTAATAGGCGACGGTGACGAGATCGAGGGTGAGACAGTTGTCGTGTCCGTGTTCGATGCTGAAGTGCAGTGATTTTTGGTAACGAATAGGGTCGGTGGGGTGGAATCGGTAGCAGTGGGTGCGACCCATCCAGCCGAAGAACGGTTCGTCGTTGTCGATGCCAGGGATTCGGGCAAGGCCGAAGTTGGGGTGGTCGAATCGTTCGTTTGGGGACCAAGATGTGTTGAAATAGTCTTCGGTGCCGGTGCCGTGGAGTCCGGGCCAGGATTCGCCATCAATCATGAACATATCGTCGCCTTCGCCGTACCATATGGGGCCCGGGTTGTTGACGTAATAATTGACGCCGATGTAGTGTCCGGCGCCCTCGGTTTCGAGGATGAGATAGTTGTTTTTGTTGGATGGATTGTTGCCGTATGGCCGCAGGATGGCCCATTCGTTTTCGTCTTGTTCGGCGTTTTCGGGTTGGGTGAGTTCTTGATTGTATTGGGCGTGGAAGTAGGCAGTGTTTTCGGGGAGTGACTCTATCACTTCGTAGTCGACATAGTAATAGAGTCGTTCGACGGCGTGTTCGGGGGATTGATTAACGACCTCAATTTTTGCGGATTTGGCAAAGGGCATTGGAAAGTAACAAACGAGGGCGCGGCCATCTTTGGGGGCGCAGGCCAAGTACGGCGAACTGAAGTTGTAATTGAGTCCAAATCCATTACCGAAGAAGTCGCCGATTGGGCACTCAACGCTGGGGTGGGAGTGGTCGTCCCAGGTCATGCGGAGGATGAGGTTTTTGCGATAGTTGGGATCAAAACTGTGGATAGTGATCCATAAATGCTGGATCACACCAGTGCACTGGCAATCGAGAAGGGTGTGGGTTTCGCTTGGGCCGAACTGAACGCAATCGTGGTTTCCGCCGGATTTATCGTAGCTTGAGGATCTTCGGGACTTTCCGGTGGTGATGGTCGTCAGATTTTGCCAATTGTGCATTGAGTCTTCATTTTAGGCTCATTTGGTAGCTGCCGTCCCAATCTTTTTCAGGGGGTTTTTTCAAGAACTTGATGCATCGAGCGTGGAGGATAGAACTCGGGCCATCGCTTCGATGGACGGCGAGGATTTCTTCGTATGCTTTGGCGGCGGCAGCGAAATCGCGGTTTTGATAGAGGGCAAAGGCCTCGTTCGAAATCTTGGCGAGGTTAATTTGATCGGGAGTTGCGGTTTCGATGAAGGCGAGAGGTTCGTAGACTTGCTCGGCTTCGAATCGACCGAAGACGGAGACTGAGTCGACGAGACGCCAGACGAAGTCTTTTTCGCACTCGAGGAATGTTCCGTGGCTTGAGAGTATGTGCGTGCTATAGAACTTGTTGAGGCCTTGGAGTCGGCTGGCAAGATTGACGCTGTCGCCAATGACGGTGTACGTCATGCGCTTTTTGCTGCCGACGTTGCCGACGATGACGTCGCCGGTGGCGACGCCAAAGCTGGCGGAAAGGATAGGCATATTGTTTTGGCGAAGTTCGATGTGAAGTTCGGTGATCGCGGCGAGACTTTTGAGCGCGGCGGATATGGCGGTTTTGGCGTGGTCGGTGGTGAGGGTGGGGGCGCCCCAGAAAGCCATGACATCATCGCCATTGAATTTATCGAGGGTGCCGTCGTTGTTGAGGACGACATCACTGAGGACGTCGAGGTATTCGGCGAGGATTTCTACGAGGTCTTCTGGTGGGAGTTCGTGGCTAAGGCGGGTGAACCCGATAATGTCGCCGAAGTAGGTGGTGATGTGGCGGCGTTCGCCGCCAAGTTTGGCTTCTTGACCGCTCGCAATGAGTGATCTGGCGTAGTCGGCGGGAACAAGTTTCTCCATAGAGCGGAGTCCGGATTTGAGAGTCTCGAACGACTGGGAAAGTTCGTCAATCTCGCGGATGTGGGAGTCTTGAGGTTTTGTTTCGGACCACTCAAACTGTTTGATTTTGACGGTTTCGGCGACAAGTTTTTGGAGCGGGCGGACGACTCGGTTGGCGAGGAGGAGAGCGACGCCAGCTCCGACAGCGAGGGCGAGGGCAGTGAAAGTGAGGAAGAATAGGTTTGTTTCTCGAGACCAGTTGAGAAAATCATTTTGGGGGAGAGCGACGGCGAGCACCCAGGGTGGGCGCTGGGCTCCGGAGATGCGCCGAAAGCCGAGAAAGTAGACTTCGTTATTGTATTTGAATTTACTGATGCGTGTTTCTGATTCGGCAAATCGGGGGATATTTTCTACGGTTTTAGCGACAATTTTGAGTTTTTCATCGGAAAGTTCATCGATTGTTATAAGCCTTGGTCCTCCGGCATCAGAGGTCATGAGGCGTTGGGGTTGTGGGTCGGCTATGACTTTACTTCGGTCACCGAGAAGTTCGATCAGGGTTGGAAATCCGTTCTCGCTCACTTTAACGGTTTGGAGGAACCGACTAAGGTCAGTGAGTGTGATCGAGATGCTGACAACTCCAAGGAATCTCCCTTCAGAATCCAAAATGGGAGCGGAGCAAATTGTGCCTAGTTCCGCTCCTGAGGGCAGGTTTTGAAGAAGGTCAGCGGTTGTCCAAGAGACTTGTTTGGACATTTTGGCTTTAACAAAACTCTGTTGGCCACGCGGGTCGGGAAAATCACCGATCTCTTCCGGGCCAGCAAGCAGTCGATCCCCGTAGGGAGAATATGCTCTTCGCACTTTTTGTTTTGCTCCCGTGATTTCTGTTGTTCGGACACTTATTCCTCCACTTGGGGTTTGCGATACTTGAAGGTCTTCACCGGTGCGGTTCAAGGTTATCGTGATTGCGGCGTACTTGGGTTTGACCCGGATTAGCTCGACGATTTCTGGGGCGAGTTTGAGGAATTGTCTTGAATCGAAAGCGCCTTCCCCCGGACCAGCGAATGTAGGCCTGGCGATTCCAGCGACTATTTTTGCTTGGTCTTCCGTATCGGTTAGGAGGGCATCAACTCTTTGATCGATGAGACTACTGGTTTGAGTAATGACACGTTCGCTTAGTTCGTTAGCGGTTTTGCCGACTTGCCATGAGGTGTAGAGTCCGGCGACGCCGAGTGCGATCAGAAGGACGATGGTGAATCTTATGAGGAGGGCAGTGCGGAACGACCAAGTCATTTATAGGCTAGTCGCCAGCGTGGTGTTTTTCGAACAATAGTGCGGCGACTAAGAATGATTCTGGCACAGCGAACTCTGCCCATGTTGAAAATCGAGTTTGGTCGGATTCTGCAAGGGCGGCGAGGGCGTGGGATTCTTCACCAGATGAGTAGTATTCGAGAGCTTTGGCGAATGTGGGATTTTTACGACTGAGAGTGCGGTAATGGCGAAGGAGTTCAGAGTCGCGGTTGACTTCTTCGAGGGCGTAAAGGCGATAAAGTTCTCGGTCGAGATCGAAAAGTTTTGCAGCTCCGAGGAGGCAACGGCGTTGTTTTGTTGAGCTGACGGACTGGCTTGCGGCCTGAAGGATTGGTCGAAGGTCGGATTCTTCGCCGACGGTGCCGAGGGCATAGGCAAGTTCGCTGGCAGCTTCATCTTGGAACCATTCGAGAGAATTTCTTAGGTTATCGGCAAGGGAGGTTATGTTGAGTTCACTGACGGCTTCGGCGGCGGCGATGCGGACGCTCGGATGGTTTTCGTAGAGTGCATCTTCATAAAGGGTGGGATCGGTAGCTTGGAGGTTGCGCAGGGCCTGGAGGGCGGCGCGGCGGATATCGGGGTCGCCGGGTTCGGTGGCGGCTTGTCTTAAAGATTCTATAGCCCGTGGATCACCGATACGTCCAAGTGATTTTGCAGCCGCCCGGCGGAGGATACTGCTAGGATGTTGGAGGGTTTGGGTGAGAAACGGCAGAGCGGCAACGTGTCCACATTCTCCAAGTGCTTCTATGGCTTCTTCATCGACATGCTCGGGGTGGGAGTTGACATAATCGAGGAGGGCTTCGGCGGCAGCGAGGGTTCGGAGTCGCCCAAGGGCCACGGTTGCTTCTCGGCGGATACGTGGTGAGGTATCGAATAGGGCGTCGTGGAGTTCGCTCGTTCCTAAGCTCATTTTTGATTCACCCATGGAACGGATTGCTCCTAGACGTGTTTGTTCATCTGAGCCGCGACGAACTGCACGTAGGGCGGCGAAAGACTTTGGCCGGACTTCTGTGAGCTGTCGGACAGTTTCTGATAATGACTGGGCTCCTTTTTCTTTGACTCGGGTGAGCATTATCACCGCAATAATGCGTTGTATGGTTACGGCTAGGAACACTAATTTATAGGCTCCTTCTGCCCCTTGGAGAGGTCTTAACGATGCGAGCATCCAACTCCCGAGGAGGGGTGAGATGGCAAGGGCAAGACTATTCACGGTAAGGGCAGCCGCGAGATAGTTAGCGCGGTTGGACGCATTGGATGAGGCGAGGTAAAGGTTCATTTGCGAGATTCCGACGCCAGACCAGAAAATCCCGACAAACACGTGGCCGATTCCGAGGACTAAAACGTTTTGGAATACATTGCCAGGGATACATGCGATCCACATTAGGGGTGTAAGAGTGACGCCCCCTGCCATTAAGAGTAGGAGGGGTTTGTTACCGTATCTGTCGGCCAAGAACCCGAAGATTTTAACGCTTAAGAGGACTCCGATTGCAGAGGCGACACTGGTGATTTGGAGAACGGTGAAGTTGATTTTGAGTGTTTCGAGGGCAAATGCAGAGAATAGGTTGCCGGCAAATCCTTGACTCACGGCGATCCAAGCGACGAACCCCATGATTCGGCGAAAATTTTTGTCTCGCATGGGTTCGCGGACGACTTCGAGTGTGGACGTGAATGAGGGCCTGACCACTTCTTCTCGCGTTGAATCTGACATTCTTTCGAAGAAGTACTGGCTGATCATTCCGAACACCCATCCGGATCCAAAAATGAGTGCGAATCCGGTGGCTTCGCTGGTAGTGCCTTTAAAACCGTCAAGGAGGCGGGCACCGATGAGCCCGACAATCATGCCGGTGATTGTGGCGATGATTGTTCTTTGGCTGAAATACCAACCTCTTGATCGTTCGGGGACGATTTTTCCGATCCACTCTGTATATATAGGGTTAACGAGGTTGACCGCGAACGATGCAATGCCGAGCATTAAGATCAAGAGAAGAAGGCGTACTTCGGTTGGAACGGGGAGAAACGGGAGAAAAACGATTGGGAGGTAGAGGAGTCTCCAAGTGAGTCCACCTCGGCGAACGTATTTTTTGAAACTGGCGTGTCCTCGCCCAAACGCGGCACCCGGGATTTGAGCCAGACCCATGAGGGCGGGTATTGCACCTAAAAGTCCAAGCCAGTAGTCGTTGCCACCGAGATGATTGACGAATCCGACCATGAGGGAACCGCCAAAAAGGGTTCCGAATGCGGTGGCAAAAGCGACGTCGAGATTGGCGACACGTAATGTATCGAGAGTTTCGAGTCTCGAGGATGTCGCCATTATTAGATTTTGAAGGTTATAGGTATTGGGTGTGGGGCTTTTTCTTAAATTGCGAACTAACTTAACGAACTGACATTTCTAATGGATGTGGTACCTAGCATGATTGCAGCAATGATTCTCTCAATTCCATTTGGCCAGACGACGCCTGATGCCAAGCTTATTGACTTGGCAGACGGTTATGTTCGAGTCGAGGCGAAGACTTACTCTATGGAAGTTCCAAAGGGTTGGGTCGTTGAGGCCGAGACACGTTGGGGACAACGAAAAATTGCTCCATCTGGTGGTGGTGAGCTTGGAGCGATGACGGCTCCGCCTAGCCAACAGAGTTGGGATGAACTCTACGATACAGCGCTCTATTTCATCATGCGTGATGAGAAGGGTACTGCGACTCCATATGAAAAGGTTAAAACAAAGCGTGGCTATGAGGCTGCTTCGTTCAGTGTTTTGGATAAGGAAGGTTTTGCGAAGAGACGCTATATGATGATTAAGGAGCCTACCAAGGGTCTTCTTGCACTGAGCGTCAAGATTCCGGATCAGAAGTCGGAGAAAGAATGGGCGGGTCATTTTAAGCGCATGGTTGATACCGCGTTGTTTAAGTAATAACCAAGGGCAATGGGGCAAGGTCACTTTTTCTAGCTGACCTTGCCCTTTTTTTTACTTGCGTTGTTTCTTGATCATCGCAGCGACATAGTGGCCGGTGAGCGCGCAGCTCGATGTCTTGGGGTTTGGATTTATTGTAAAAAACGTGTTAAGCGTTCTTTGTTGGGTGCTTTGGCGGCCGTTTATTCAGGGTTTATCGGCGTTTGTGAGCGAGCTTTAAGATTGCGGAGAATGGGTTTGTGCCTATTGAAACTGATGTTTTGGCAGGGCACACAGAGTTAATACAGGCATAAAGACGGCATTGGGGACAGTTTTGGTGCTTTTTTTCACGAAATAGTCCGGGACCCGTTGACTCTGGTGTGGGGACCGCCTATAATTTCACTCGCCCCTGTTCACAGAGGCAGCAACTTGAAAGCTTTATAAAAGTGAAGACGCAGCATTCAGTAGCAACGAATTAGATTTCGATCTAGTTCCGAGCAACATGCAAATAACTCCACAAGAGAATTTGTGTGTCCTGTAACAAAACAATTCAGAAATGCCAAACAGGCTTCTCTGGAAGAAAATCAATTTCTTCGGAGAGTTTGATCATGGCTCAGGACGAACGCTGGCGGCGTGCCTAAAACATGCAAGTCGAACGAGATCTTCGGATCTAGTGGCGAACGGCGGAGTAAGACATGAGCAACGTGCCCCTATGACTGGGATATACAGAGGAAACTCTGGGTAATACCGGATGTGGCTATTCCATGGCATCTTGGAATAACTAAACGGATTTATTCGCATAGGGAGCGGCTCATGACCCATCAGGTAGTTGGTAGGGTAATGGCCTACCAAGCCGACGACGGGTAGCGGGTCTGAGAGGATGATCCGCCCGAGTGGGACTGAGACACGGCCCACACACCTACGGGTGGCAGCAGTTGGGAATATTGCACAATGGGGGAAACCCTGATGCAGCGACGCCGCGTGGACGATGAAGGGTTTAGGCCTGTAAAGTCCTTTTGCTAGGAAAGACTTAGGACGGTACCTAGCGAATAAGCTCCGGCTAACTACGTGCCAGCAGCCGCGGTAATACGTAGGGAGCAAGCGTTGTCCGGATTTACTGGGCGTAAAGGGCGCGTAGGCGGCCTATTAAGTGTGGTGTGAAATCTCCAGGGCTCAACCCGGAAACTGCACCGCATACTGGTAGGCTGGAGGAAGGTAGAGGTAAGTAGAATTCCCCGTGTAACGGTGACATGTGTAGATATGGGGAGGAATACCAATAGCGAAGGCAGCTTACTGGGCCTTTCCTGACGCTGAGGCGCGAAAGCGTGGGTAGCAAACAGAATTAGATACTCTGGTAGTCCACGCCCTAAACGATGGATACTAGGCGTCAAGGGTATCGACCCCCTTGGTGCCGCAGCTAACGCATTAAGTATCCCGCCTGGGGAGTACGGCCGCAAGGTTGAAACTCAAATGAATTGACGGGACCCCGCACAAGCGGTGGAGCATGTGGTTTAATTCGATACTAACCGAAGAACCTTACCCAGGCTTGACATCGACGGAAAGCCCTTGAAAGAGGGCCCTCTACCCACAAGGTAGACCAGAAGACACCTGTTGCATGGCTGTCGTCAGCTCGTGCCGTGAGGTGTTTGGTTAAGTCCAGCAACGAGCGCAACCCTCGTCTAATGTTGCCAGCGATTAAAGTCGGGAACTCGTTAGAGACCGCCGGTGTAAACCGGAGGAAGGTGGGGATGACGTCAAGTCAGCATGGCGGTTACGCCTGGGGCTACACACATGCTACAATGGGCGCAACAAAGGGCAGCGATACCGCGAGGTGGAGCTAATCCCAAAAATACGCCCTCAGTTCAGATTGTAGTCTGCAACTCGACTACATGAAGGCGGAATCGCTAGTAAACGCAGGTCAGCTATACTGCGTTGAATACGTTCCCGGGGTTTGTACACACCGCCCGTCAAGTGATCTGAATCGTCTGCACCCGAAGTCCGTGGCCTAACCTGCAAAGGAGGGAGCGGCCGAAGGTGCGGGGGGTAAGGAGCACTAAGTCGTAACAAGGTACCCGTACCGGAAGGTGTGGGTGGATCACCTCCTTAAAGAGTAAGCACTGTGAACCTCAAGTTTAGGTTCGCACATACACTCAGGTCGACTGTTGTCTTCACTTAAAGCTTCAAGTAAGCCCGAGTCTCGTGAGAGATTCGGGCTTTTTGCATTGTTTTGTATAGTTTTTTGCTTTAGATATTGACTTTCACGTGTGTGTGTGTGTGTACTGTGGTTTCATGAGGAAATTACTACTCACACAATTGTTCGTCGCTACAGCCGTTTTTGCATCGACTTGCGCTCAGGCGCAATGGACCGAATTGATTTACGATATAGGTACTGCAAAAGTAACTTTAAACCAAGAAGCGTCTCGAAACAACGGATCTTCGCTTGTTTATGCGTCGGGCGCAATTAACATTGATTTGGTGCGGAATGTAAATGAGTCGATGTGGAATAATTTCCAGCCGGGCAGTTTTCCCACTAGTCCAAATTGGAAGTCAGGATTTACAACCCTTTCGTCTGGCTTTTATCAGACTGGAATCAGCTATTCAAATGTACCGATACCTGCCCATAGCCATTTAACAATTTTTTATGAGGTAGAAGCTGAGATTGGAGAAAACACCTGGGAATATGGTTCTGGTGGAAACTATGGCACTTGGTCTCGATGGAGAGAATGGGAGGTATTAGGGGATAACCACGGCGAGGTGATAGCAAATTGATTACCTTTTTTTCTTGCCTTTTAAGTTTAACCCTGGTGCAAAAATCCTCCCTTCCAGTGGTGCTTATTTCCTTATCAAGTAGTAAGGAAACTATGTCTGAGTGGGGTGCCACAGTTTCGGAAAGCGCGGGTTCTCCAAGGTTGAAGGAATTGCATCTGGAAGAATTGCGAACGCAGAATTGCATTTATATTTGGAGTAAGGAGATTTACGATAGTTCGGCCTCAGCAAAAAGGATAAAAATTTGGCGAGACCTTTGTAGCGGTGCACTCAAGTCAGGAGACACAGTGGATTTAGGAGATGTGTTTGGAGCTATAAGTAACGGGCAGGCAATGTTGCGAGAGAATTACGGGTTTACAGAAGACAGTGCCGCCGGGAAGAGAGGTGCCATTGCAATTGCCCGTATTGTTACGCTCGAATATCCAGATGGCCGCCAAGGCTCTTTTATGTTCTCTGATCGAAGGCTTATCGATGTAAAGGAATTAACAGACATTGAGTGGGATGGACAAAAGCCGCCAAGCAAAGAAAATATCGCAACAAACCTTACGGATCGATTGACAGTAGAGTATTGGTCGATGGCAAATTCGGAAGATAAGCTCCTGGCCTCCCGATTCATTTTCGACCATCTCGGTAGAATGGTTAAAGAAGAAGCTGATTTACTGCGTGAACTAAGAGCGCAATTTATCCAGAACCTAAGCACAGCCGACCCAAAATATAAGGACGGAGGTAGTTCTTTAAGCCAAGAGGAGGTTGCCCAACTCGATAAGTTTCTTTCAAGACAAGGCCTTACTAGCCGCAATGTGAAAATAATTGATTCAATGTCATCACCCGCAATCGGTATCAAATTCGTACGGAGAAAAGATGAGCACTATTCCACGTTCGAAATTCCGATGATGATCCTCGACCAAGCAGGCCGTTCACACAAACTGATACGACCGTAATTGATTATTAACTATGTTTCTATCAGTTGCGGTAATAGTTAGTTCCAACCCCGCCGGTAGAAGGAAGGGTTGGGACTAAGCCGATAGAGACTTTGACTTAATTGCGCTTGCGGTGGCGGATGGATATGCAAAGTGCTTGAGAAACTTGTTGCCTCGCAAGGAAGTTACCAGAACGGAAGTACGGAATTATCCGAAGAAGAAAAGAATCAAATCAATCAAGTTCTGCCAAGGATGGGTGGACGAGGTGGGAAACTGAGCAACTACAAAGTGAAGTCTTCGGAGACAGTTCCGATTTTTATGTTGAGGGTTCAAGTTGATGCGATGGCTCATATGGAAGTTCCAATTACTCTGACTCCTCCTAAATCAGAGCCGCAAAAAGGGAATCCTCCTCCATTTTAGTTAGCCCGGAAGTGATAGCGTCCTGGTTTTCTTTGCCCGAGTCTCGTGAGAGATT
>JBJXDW010000035.1:0-14935 GCA_046154445.1 Fimbriimonadaceae bacterium
ATCTCCGCTTCCCCAGCATTATAAACATCCGCTGTATCAAAGAAATTGACGCCTAAATCAAATGCTTTCTTAACAATATCTTCCGTCGTCTCATCCTTCAAGCTCCGCCCGTGAGTCAACCACCCCCCCAAACTCACTTCGCTCACTTTGATCCCATACTTGCCTAACTTTCGATAGTTCATCGAGTCCAGGTTACCCCCCAATCCGAAACAGTGTGAATCGAATATGTGATGCGTTCAAAGTTTCAAAACACCAATTTGCCCCGCTCCTAAAGCAACACCCTCGTCGGCTCAAGCAGGGCCACCTACGCCCCGCGAGAATCTGACACCATCCCTCTAATCAAAGTCACTCCCAGATTTACTGAAAACAATATCGCTTGTCAAGAACTCACCGCCGGCTTCGCCAATTCCGCATTTCATCCACAAACAAAACCAAATGCGCTAGTCCCGCATCGCCCTCAAACCGATCCCGCATAAAATCACCAACCATCCGCCGGTGACCCAAAGTCAAACTCCCACCCGCCAAGTCTGGAAAATAACGACGCCGCACCGCATTCCAAATGTGCGTATCGATCGGCACCACATTCCCATGACCAAGCCCAAACAACGCCACGCACTCCGCTACTTTCGGCCCAACTCCCGGCAATTTCTGCAACTCCAAGACCGCCTCGCCAGAACTCGAACCCTTCAAATCATTCAACCAGTTCAACCCTCCCAATTCTAAAACCTGAGCCGCACAAACCGGAATCCGTTCTGCTCGATAACCAAATCCCCGTTCCCTCAAATACTGCCCCTCAACCTCCGCCAATACTTCCAAGCTCGGAAACGCATACCCTTCTCCAAACTCTGCCAAACAGCCAACCATCCCCTCAATCCGCTTCACATGATTATTCGCTGAACACAAAAATGAAAACAAAACCTCAACCGGATCATCCTGCCGAATCAAACGTAATCCCCGACACGCCCGAACCGCCTCCCCCAAGGCCGGATCACCCCCCAAAACCCCCGCAAACCACGCTTCATCATCCCGATCCACGCCAAAAACCTGCACAAACTCATCAACTTCCTGATTCGATTGCACTCTTAAAAATGAGCTGGGGGAATGGGTTTGTGGAATCGAAACCCGCCACCATCCGCCACCAATTGCACCCTCCCATACCCCCGGCTCAACCTCTCGCCACCGAAAAACCTGACCCGTACTTACACAAAGCCCAAAATCAATCCCCTGACCATCAACTTCAAATTCAAACATGAGGTGAGCAACCAATTGCAAATGGTGTCAAGTCCACAAACCATCCCTCCCCTTGAGGGCAGGGGAACGGGTGGGGTGTCACCAAAAAAACCGTCACTGTAGCATCCCAACCGGCAACATCTCAACGAACTCATCTTCCGTCAAAACCGCTACCCCCAGGCTCTCCGCCTTCGCCAATTTACTCCCAGCCCCCGGCCCCGCCACAACAAACGACGTATTCTTACTCACACTCCCAGCTGCCTTGCCGCCCAAATCCATCACCCAAGCCTCTGCCTGCTCGCGAGTAAAACGTTCAAGTTTTCCGGTGAAAACAAATATCTTTCCCGCAAACTGATCACCTTTCGGTGCCTCACCCTCAACCGGCGAAACCCCAGCCGCAAGCAACGCATCAATCAATTCAACATTCTCTAGCTCATGGAACCAATCAAAAATCTCTTCCGCCGTCCGCGGCCCAATGTCCTGAACAGCATCGAACTCTTCCGCGCTTGCTTCCCGGATCCCCGCCAAAGTCCGGAATTCGCGCGCTAAATCCGCCGCCGTTCTTTCTCCAACCAGAGGAATTCCCAACCCAAATACGAACCGCGCCAGCGGCTGAGTCTTGCTAGCATCAATCGCATTGATCAAATTTTCGACGCTCTGCTCGCCCATCCGGTCGAGCCCCAAAAGCTCATTCCGCCGCAAATGCAATCCATAAATACTCGGTACATCAGTAAGCAACGGATTCACCTCCGGTTCACTCAAATACCGGACAATCTGTTTTTCCCCCAGCCCCTCAATGTCCATGGCCTTCCGCGAAACAAAGTGAATCAACTTCGAAGCAATTTGGGCTGGACAACCCTTCCGATTTGGACACCTTAGTGCCACAAAACCCTCCGCTCGAACCAACAAGGTTTCACACTCCGGACACAGAGCGGGCTCAACAAACGGTAATGCTCCAATAATCCTCTTTTCCAATACCGGCCCAACAACCTCGGGAATAACATCTCCCGCACGCTGAACAATAACCGTATCCCCAACCCTAACATCTTTCTTCGCCAACTCTTCATAGTTGTGCAAAGTCGCCCGGCTCACCGTCACGCCGCCCACATACACCGGCTCCAAATGCGCAACCGGCGTGACCACACCCGTCCTGCCCACCTGTGCCCCAATATCGACAAGAAGAGTAAACGCCTGCTCGCTTGGGAACTTATAAGCCGTCGCCCACCTTGGCCCCCGCGCTGTATTCCCCAACTCCCTTTGTAAAGCAATCGAATTCACCTTAACAACACACCCATCAATCCCAAAATCCAAGCCCGCCCGCTTCGATAAAATCTCTTCAGTAATCGCCACCAGTTCCTCAACCGATGCGCAAACCCAGTGTTCGCTCTGCCGAGCAAACCCAAGCTCGCCCAACCACTCCATAATCCCCCGCTGAGTCTCCGGCAACTTGCCATCATAAGCTCCCAACCCATAAGCAAAAAAGTTCAGCCGCCTCTCCGCCACTAGCTTCGAGTCCAACTGCCGCATTCCCCCGCTCGCCGCATTCCTCGGGTTCGCAAAAAGTGAAAGCCCTCGCGAAATCCGCTCCTCGTTCAAAGCCCCAAAAACCGACTTAAACATGATCACTTCTCCCCTGACTTCACCAGAAATACCGTCCTTTAACCGCAACGGAATATCCCGAATTGTCCGTGCATTCACCGTCACAACTTCTCCCGTCGTTCCGTCTCCCCTTGTCGTTGCTCGAACTAAAACGCCATCTTCATAGCTCAAACTTAGACTTAACCCGTCGTATTTCAATTCAACCAAATACTCAATCGCAACTTCCTTTCCCAAAAATCGTTTTAACTTTGCATCAAAATCCGCAAGTTCCCCTGCCCCAAATGCATTATCCAAACTCAGCATCGGCACCCTATGCCGAAACTGCTCAAACCCCTCAATCGGAGCCGCCCCCACTCGCTGAGTAATCGAATCAACCCGCGACAACTCAGGATGAGCCGATTCCAACTTAACTAACTCACGGAACAACAAGTCGTATTCCGTATCACTAATTTCTGGTTTCTCAAATTGGTAATAAAGCTCCGAATGCCGGCTCAACTCCGCCTGCAAATAATCCATCCGGGCCTGAATATCCATGACCCAAATTTACCGAATTTCGCTTATGCGCCTAAGACAAACTTAGCAAACTTCGATCCGCCCGGCATTTGATACAAAAAGAATCCCAACGTCGCCCGGAGCAAAGTCGTATAACCAACCCCCTGACTCCACAAATCTTTGCCCGAATCCCAAACATTTCTAAAGAAACCAACCGACTGATCAATCAAAGTCCCAGGTTTCGACGGAGCTGCCTTAACCGCAACACCACCATCTTTGTCATCAAAACCCTTCAATCGTACTTTTAAAGTCGAATTCAACTTCCGAGTTGTCGTCTTTCCCGACTTAATATCTCGAACATCGCTGGTGGTCGCGTTCTTCATGTCCGCCCCAACTGCCACACCTTTCGATACATCAAAAAATACTGTGCCCGATCCATCAAGCGTTGTCTTCACGCGCGCCGTGGCGCCCTTCTCTTCCGGAACAACCTCAAGTGTCTCGTCTTCCCAAACCTCATACTGCTGGTGAACCTTCACCGCAATTGTCACACGCCCTGAATCACGCACTTGCAAAACCGTGCAGTCGTACTGCATCGGCGCATCCCCGAAAAGCCGCTCAAATTTCCAATTTTCACCGACCGTAAGTTCCTTACCGCTCAATTCAATTGGCAAATAAGTAATGTCCGGGAATCTCCTAACATCCAGCCCCGGCAACCGAACCGGTAAGTTCAATTCCGGCGCATTTGATTTCAGCACCTTCCCCAAATTCGTTGAAGTCACTGTTGTCTTTGGAAAATAAACCTTTGCCGATTCAACATCCAGCGGCAACTTCCCCCCATTAAAGCTAATCTCAAACGCCGTCAACTCACTCGTCGACCGTATCCCCAAATCATCGGGCTCAAGCCCATTTACCCGAACCCCCATTTTCACATCGGCTTTACCCTCATTCCCACCAAGCAGCGGCAAAAATCCTTCAAACACTACATTCACATCGTAATCAAGCTTTGTCTCCGCCTCAAATCGATACGCGCTCGACGCCAATGCCGCGGCTGCAACTAAACTCACCATAATTCATCTAGTTTGACGCCTTAACTCCAACCAAAGATCAGACCAAACGCCAAAAACCCTAACCCGACAAATCTTCGCGATGACGCAAAGGAACAGAAGGCAACCCACCTTTCGCCGCGATGGGGCGGTGCGTCACGTTCAAAACTCGCTCCAATACCAATTTCACAACTCCCGCAACCGGGTATGCAACCATCATCCCAATCACACCAAACAAAGCCCCGCCACAAAAAACCACAAACATCCCAACAAACGGATGCAGCTTCACTGAGCTACCAACAACGCGTGGAGTCACTACCAAATCCCAGGTCGTCGTGATACAGAAAAACGCAATTCCAACAACCGCTGCAAACGCCCAACTGTTCGGCATGTGCAAAAACCAATTATCTTTCACCCCACTCAAACCCGTCATCAAAATCAAAATCGTCACACTTATCAACCCTCCTAGGTTTGGAATCAAATAGAAAAGCCCGGCAATCACCGCAAATATGATCGAATAGGGTGCACCCATAACCGTCAAAACCGTTCCCAAAACCAGCACATAAAGCGAGATATTGATCACTATTCCACGCAAGTAATTCTGAAAGACATCCCCAACATCTTCCAAAAATCCCATCACGTCGCTTCGAATCCCCGGTGGAATCCAGTTTGCAAACCGAGCCCTAAAGTCCTTCAAGTCCATCATCAAAAATATCGTAAACAGTGGCGTAAAGGCAAGAAGAACTACCTGCGAGAATGCGCTCCCTAAAAACGCAATAACTCCATTGAATGCTCTCTGAATCCCTCCACCAAGTCGATCTCGATAGGGGTCAACATACTGCGCCGTAAACGCTCGCCGCGTTGTCGGCAACCCAAACTGATCCAGCGTCCCGCGATAGGTCTCTAAAGATTTGTCTAGCGAACCAAGCGGACCCGCCGGCTTTGCAATAACCGCCGGATTCCACCGAACAAACGGATTATCATCGGCCGACTCTTCGGAAAGTTTTGACATCAGACCCTGGAGATTCACTCGCAAGTTGTTTGCCTGCTGGCCAATCTTGGGAGCAATCATCATTGCCGCAACCGCAATCCCACCGAAAAACAAAGCGCTAATCACCAACACCGCCACAGGGCGCGGCAACTTAAATCGCCCAAAAGTCTTTATGACAGGCTCGAGCAGAACCGCAATCAACCAAGCCAATACAAAAGGTAACAAAACGCCCCGCACACTCCAAAGAAAACCCCCGACGACCAAAACAACGGCCACCCATAGGAATATCCTCCAGCTCTTCATGCAGGGCGCATCCTAATCTTAACTCAGCTTAAGCACCGACTTCGTCGGATTCAATTGCCTTTCCGCCACGCTTGGAGCGCTGCTCAGAGATCCATTCTTCCGTTTTGCCCTTCGCATCTTTCAACTTGTCTGCAAGTTCGTGTCGAATATCTTCGCCCGGCTTTGGAGCAAAAAGCAATCCTGCAACTGCGCCAATCAACGCACCAAGGCCGAACCCGGCCAAAAGATAAATCAAACCATTTCTGTCGTCGTTTCCACTCATTTCTGATCCTTTGAATCCACGCGCGCTGGCAAAGCCTTCGTGCGTTTCTGTTTAAAGTATGCCCCAAATAAGCTCGATCCCAATGCCACAAACGTCTTTAATGGACCATTTTTTTTCCAGCCACTCAAATGATTCATGATCGAATGCAATGCATCAGGTTGCTCCGCCAGCATCCGTCGTAAATCATCGACCTGCTTTTGCTGCATCGCCAAGCGCGCATCCAATTTCCCCAAACGGTCATCCATCAGCTTAATCGCCTTGCGCATCTCTAATGTTGCTCGCAACATCAGAACGACACCAACCAACAAAACCACTGCCAGAAATATGTTAAAGAACAACAAAAAATTCAGCAATTACTTAATCCGTCCTCCGGCAACAACCGTCTCACCACGATATGCTACCGCGATCTGACCTGGAGTTACCGCCCGAACCGGCTCATCAAAAACAATCACTGGCTCAGGGTAAGAATAAAGCATCGCCGGACGCGCATCCATGTTGTAACGGATCTTGGCCATGACTTTCATCGGCGTCTCATGGCTCTCATAAGCGCTCCAACTCACATCTTCCAAATAAACTTCCTTCAAGAGCAAATCTTCATCGTCGCCCACGATAACTCGATTCTCGGCTGGCAGCAACCCAATGACATACAGAGGTTTACCCGTCGCAATACCAAGTCCGCGCCTCTGACCAACCGTGAAGTCAGCAACCCCAGAGTGCGATCCAACGACCTTTCCGCTCGAATCGACCAACTCCCCTTCTTCGAAAATCTCCGGCTTGTTCTTCCGCATAAATGAACGATATCCGCCCGCATCGCTGACAAAACAAATCTCCTGAGAATCCGGCTTATTCGCAACCGGTAGCCCCGCTTCGCGCGCAATTCGGCGACACTCTGCTTTATCGCCCAACTCACCAAGCGGGAACATCACTTTGCTTAACTGCTCCTGAGTCGTCGCATAAAGCACGTAGCTTTGATCCTTATTCCCACCTTTCGAACGCATCAACCGATACTTTTTCCGCGCCCGATCAAACCGGATCCGCGAATAATGGCCCGTCGCCAACTTATCGCAACCCAGCTCTTCCATCGTATTCAACAGAGCATCAAACTTGACTTTGCGATTACAAGTCACACAAGGATTCGGCGTCCGACCCTTCGAATACTCATCAACAAATTCGTCTATTACCGTCGCCTTAAACTGATCCTTAAAATTGATCACATAATGCGGCATATCCAGCATTCGAGCCACCCGACGCGCATCCTCAACTGCTCCCAAAGAACAGCACCCAGCATGTCGCGGATCCGTCTGACTCTCTTGCCAAATCTGCATCGTAACGCCAATAACGTCGTAGCCCCGCTTCTTCAATAGAATCGGAACTACGCTGCTATCAACTCCGCCACTCATCGCGACGCATATCGTCGGTTTCTTTCCCATCAATTCACTTCAGGTACTGCGCAACATCCGGACTCTTCAATGCAGTCGTTAGCCCCTCAAAGTTATACGCCTTAAACTCACCGCCGTTCACACTAAGTAAGAACGAAGGCGTTCCATTAATCTTCAAATCAGAAACCGCAAAGTTGAAATCGGCGTTGACCTTGTCCAATAAACTGGTGTCCAAATTGGTGTCCATACGCTTCTTCAAATCCTTCGTATCAAGTCCAATTTGACCCGCAATTCCAACGACTCCATCAACAGTTTTGACGCGCTCATCGTTTGTCGGATCAAATGCCGCTTCCATATAGTCCCAGAACTTTTGATTCTCCGCTGCATATTCTGCAACCATCGCCGCTTCAATCGAATTCTCGTGACCGGGAAGATTAAACAGCGGCATCGCAACATACGAATAAAGCATCTTTCCACTATTTGCTTCATAGAGCTTTTTCATATCAGGAAATGTCTTTCGGCAAGCTGGGCACAAAATATCCGCAACTTCCACGACAACAATTTTAGAACCCGGCGTTCCCATAACCTTCGCCTTGTTTGACAAAAGCCGCTCAACCGTAATTCCCTTCACAGATACGCCAGGTAACACTCCGCTCGCTTCCTTTGTCATGCCGCTGGCAGTAAATCCAAGTGCCGCCATCGCCAAAATCGACGCGCCCGCAACGAGTGTCATCTCCGTCTTCGGAAGTTTCTTCAGTCCAGGAGTGGGTTCCTCTACTGCATCTGGTCGTCCAATTTGAGAAATCATGCCATGAACAACAAACAACGCCAGCATCGTCACCGCCGAGCTAATACACCACTCACACTTCTGTCCAAGTTGCGAAATAGAAACCGTCTGCAAATAAAGGCTAAATGCCAACCCCAGACCAGTCAACCAAAAACCGAGCTTTGAGAACAAATCCCATTGCTTGCCCGATGCCCGAGCACGCATAATCGCTAAGCCCAAAATCACAGCGTAGGTCAACAATCCAAGGTAAGAAACTGGAATCCCAAACAATTTCCCCGCCACGCTATTCGTTACCAAAGCGCAGTTCGTAGTCGCATTGATGCTACAAGGCACTTCAACATGGCGCGCCGAGGAGTAAGCCAATACCCCCGCAATATAGATCCCGACGATCGACAAAACCATCGCGATTCGATTCAACAAAACGGCCTTCACGTCGTGATTATACGTCCCCCGAACCCTACCGCTCTCGGACTCAACTCCAACTGCATCGCCTGGTACCATCATATTTCTCCAATTCCACCTGTTTTTATGAGCAACGTCACACTCCTCACTCCTGGTTCCCGTCCAACGAAAACTACGCAAAAAGGAACCTACTTCGTCCAAACCTGGGGCTGCCAAATGAACGAAGAAGATAGTGAACAGATGGCTCTTTACCTGCAAGAATTGGGCCTACAACCTGCTCAATCATGGAGAGAAGCTCAAGTCGTCCTGCTCAACACCTGCAGCGTTCGCCGAAAGCCAGAAGATAAGGCATTCTCCCTCCTCGGTGAACTCAACATCATCAAACAAAACCGACCCGATGTCGTCATCGGAGTCGCCGGTTGCATGGCTCAACTCCGAGCCAAAGAAATCAAGCAAAAAAACCCTCTCGTCGATTTCGTCATTGGCACCGCCCAAATCAGTCAAATCCCCGGACTAGTCGAAGAAGCCCTTCAAGGTCGCCGATTCCAATCCCGACTCGAACTCCCCGAACGAAAAGGCAAAATTGTCACCTCAATCCCCCAGCGCAACCTCGAACGCACGGGCAAAACAAAAGCCTACGTCCCCATCCAATACGGGTGTGACAAATTCTGCACATTCTGCATCGTCCCAACAACCCGAGGACGCGAACGATCCAGGCCAACTGAACACATCGTCGCCGAAGTCCGCCGACTCGCAGAACTCGGAACCAAAGAAGTCACCCTTCTAGGACAAACCGTAAACTCCTACGGCAAAAACCTTGAGGAAGGAAATGTCCCGTTCAGCCAACTGCTCCAACTCCTCAGCGGTATCCCCGGCATCGAACGAATCCGTTACACCTCCCCCTACCCCCGCGATTTCCGCACCGATCTTATCGAAGTCATCCGCGATGTCCCCCAAGTCATGGAGCATTGCCATATGCCACTCCAAGGCGGTCACAATGACCTCCTCAAACGAATGAAACGACTCTACACTGTCGAATCATTTGCCAAAATTGTCGACGAGCTCCGCGAAAAAATGCCAAACGTCGGACTCACCACCGACATCATCGTCGGATTCCCCGGAGAAACCGAAGAAGAATTTGAAGGCACCCTCGCTTGCATGGAGCGATTCCAATTCGACAACGCCTACACGTTCCGCTATTCACCTAGACCCGGAACCCCCGCTGCCGAAATGGAGCAAGTCCCCACCCAACTCGGTAAAGATCGCCTGAACAAACTCATTGCCGTTCAAAAAGAAATCACCCTTGCCAAAAACGAGTCATGCGTCGGCAACACTTACGAAGTCCTGGTCGACGGCCCCTCTGCAAAACACCCAGAAATGCTCCAGGGACTCAGCCGTTGCTTCCGGCTCATTCAATTCCCCAGCGACGCCGAAAAATACCGTGGCGAAATCGTAAACATTAAAACCGCAGAATCCCACCTCTGGGGCCTCAGCGGCAAACTATGTTAGGATTTCAGAAGTTTGATTTTATATTTCTCCATATCTATTGGCTCAAACGATCCACGTCGCTGGATCATCCATCTGCCATTCACTTCGCGCAAAACAATGTGCCAATAGCCACTTCCATTTCGCTCAGTTCTCCACATTTGGTCTAAGTTCAGATAAGGCTTAATATCTACAACTGGGATTGCAAAGCATGCATCCAATTCGGCACATGCTAAAACGAAAACCCCAGTATTCACTTTGGAAAGAAAGTCTTCCCATCCGGGATGGAGCGCATACCAATATCCTCCATCAACATATCTCTTGGAAATTGAGCAGACTATGCGGATTTCATTTTCCCCATGTTGTGCACTGAATTTAGCTCTACTCACTTTACGCAAGTTAATACCGTAAACATCTTCAAGGGTAGCTAGAACTGTCTTCTTTATTGCATCTAAAGTCTCTTTGGGTGTCCGATTTTGGACTTGCCTCTTGTGATCATCAGTGTCCTCTGATCCCATTTCACTATTCTCCACTTCTTCCGTATCAACCGCAGCCGTAAAAGCGATATCAATGATTGGGTCGATTTTCGTATATTCAAACGGAACCAGTAGCTTTTCGATTTGACTTTGTGTATCTTGATCTGTCCTCAATTTTAACTTCAAAAGTTTTATTAACGCTGTCACGCTTATTAAGCGAATATCCCATGCATGCCTTGAACCTCGAACTTGAGCTTCCAAGTCGCCCGTATCTTCCCTGAGCACGACAATCAACATTGAGCACCGATTAGAAATTCTTTCAGACTCAATCAACTTCGCTTTGTATTTGGCCAGGATGTCTAAATTTATTCGGTATGCATCTGTAGTTTTGACTTCAATAATAATCCCCCAGTCATCAGATGTTTCCCAAAGGCCGTCAAACCCGATGGAATTTACTCGCCCCTGATACAAACCATTTTCAACTTTCAGTTCAAGCCTTCTACCTAGCTCATTTATTAAGTCTTGTAGCGCGAACCCAGACTTTTCCTCAGGTCTCACACACTCTTGGATTAACTCTATTAACCGATCAGGAGGAGCCTCACTTAAATAGCTGCGAAATTCCGCTGCTGACTCTGCACCATCTTTTAATACACCGTCTCCACAGTTCCCAATAATCTGTCTCAGAGGCATGCTGTGGACTGTTGTAGGATTACTTTTCAGGAAATCAAGCAGTGGCACAAGAGTTAGAATACTCGGTCATGTTGAATATTCTTAAAATCCATTGATTTTGTCCTATCCTACTTCGAGGCGAAATTGTCAACATCAATCCCACTGAAACCCAACTCTGGGGCCTCAGCGGCACACTCATCTGATTTTTTTTCGCTATGTAATGCCCATGTAATGGTCAATTCATTAAGATAACTAAATGACGTCCGCAAACAAGAGCTTCGCCCTCCTCTGCATTCTTGTTTTCACCATCTTGGGTGCCCTAATCATTCCGGGTTGCGGCGGATCAAATGGGGGCAATATAACGACCGGATTCACCCTTACAAAAACTCCTATCCAAGCTCAAATTCAACTCCCAGCCGGAACGCCAATCTCAAACCTCACCGCCCTCATTCCATGGTCGTCAGGCGGAGCAACCGCTCCAACTTCCTCGGGCCAAACTAATATCACAATTTTTAACAACGGCCCGCAATATGCCGACGTCCGTGATGCAGCCGGCAACCTAGTTCTGGCCACCTATCTTTCAAAAGACAAAACCGAGCTCAACGCTGAAACAACCGCACAGGCTATGATATTTTTTGCTCTCGGCGGCGCCGCCCAGCATGGTGATGATTCGCTTACCGTTCTCAATGGAGTACCTGACCTTCCTGGATTTGCCGACGTCGCAAACGAAATACGAAACCAACTTCAAACTCAAGGTTATGTCTCCTTGCAGACGGGCACTTTACAAGCAGACATTCAAGTCATCATTGATGATGTCACCGCACCTGCCCCACTGGGTAGAGGAACAATTGCCGAGCCCACAAAGCAATCTGGTCTCACCCTCGATACGCTTATCGACGGTCAGATATCAATACGAAATGACTACTTAAGGCGAACTCGAGCCTGGATCCGCCGTCTGTCATACGTCGATGCCGGCGGAATTGAACGCGAATCAATTGGAGAGTATAAAAAATATGATCTCGCAACTGCGGTTCCCTATGGTGGACTTGCAAACACGCTTAAGGGTGTTATTACTGGTGAGTCCCTCTGGACACCCGGAACTTCTGGATCATACGAAATTCCTCTCTACCCGGCCGACGCCCGGTCAACCGAGTACGAATTGCGGACGTATGGCATGGGTGCCCAGGCCGGAAATCTTGTATCACTCACTGCCGAAGAAAACGATGAACTGATTTCTGTCGCCCTCAAAACTCTCATTCTTGATGCCATTCTGCCCGTCATCGCAAATTTTGTTATTCCCTTAAGCGGAGGTGGCCTTGACGAGTTTGTTAAGTTTGCCAGCGGCAACGCAATCATGTCAGACCTCATTAACTTGACCAAAGACACTCTCCCGCAAATCATCGATCTCCTAGGTCAAGGCAAAATTAAAGAATCCATCGAAGTTCTCTGGACAACGGGATTCACCCTTAACTCCGCACTTCCCGCTATCCTCCAACTCATGATCGATTTTGGGGAAAAATTTGGATCTGATATCTTCTTTGATAACTCTGGGAACATCTCGGAGCAGATTGGTGAAAAATTAGTCATTCTCGGCTATGTAGATATTTTCTTCAACGCCGCCAATATTGTCAAACTCGGAATTGATATTGGTCTGAGTGATCGAGCCAATATCTTCACAATTCAAACCACAAGCGGGAAAGCAACGCTGGTTCCCGACGATGCTGTAGTCTCCGTATTCGATACCACCCTTATCAAAGCTGTCGTTCAAAACCGAGATCCCAACGCCACTTACAAATTCGAGTGGAGCGTGAGTGAAGGTTATCGACTCACAACCAGTGAAACATCAACAAATCAAGCCCCCAATGGCGTAATTGATTCGTTCGACGACTTTGCTCGCATCAGTACAGAAACCGATGAGCCAGGAACGGCAACCGTTTCCTGCAAGGTCTTCCGGATGGAAGGAAACAAAAAACGTCCCGTCGACAGCCCAAAACTGGAATACCGATTCGTCCATGTCCCAACCTTCTCTCCCAACCCTGTAAGCCTCGCCATAAACGATGACGTCACAATTACAATGGCTTATCAAGGTGAAGAGACCCCGCTCTATAAATTCAGCCTCGAATCCCCGGACTACGGCACAATCGACCGCACCAATATCGGGACAAACCCGAATGTCATTTTCAGCTCAAAAGACGTCTCAGGAATGGTTAACCTGAAAGTTGAGTGCTTCCTTGCAATAAATGGTGGACAGCATAAATTTCATACCAAGACCATTCCAATCAACATCGAGGGTGGCGATGAAATCATTAACTTCACCTACGATAAGGACTTCCCAATCAACAATACAAACCCACCGACATATGGATGCGTCATGGTTGCGTACTTCAAATTTAAACGAACAAACGCTACTCATTATATGATCCTCGATGGTGGCGGCTCTAAGCGATATGAATGGGACGCCAACGTCCACTGGCCACAAATCAATATCGGAAGATGGCGCCAAGTGTTCGAGGCAAACAATCTCTTAGAAAACGAATACTGCCCCGGATTTGCCGTCAACATTAACCCACCAGGAATCACGGGTGGTCTTTGGTATAACTGGAGTTCCCCTGCAGCCGCTGAACCGCGCTATCAAGAACTGCTAGCACAAACCAAAGCAGAACAGGCCGCAAGACCTTGGAAACTCCGCGTCACTTATGCGGAATAATTGCCACAAAAGTTCTCCGCCTTTCCTTCTAACGGGGGCGGAGAACTTTATTGTGAGTTCAAAAACCATATATGCACGATCGGGTCCTTAATCTTTGCAACCCGTACAAATGGCTGGTCAATCGCCTCCTGAATATGGAGTGCTCCCAACCCTATTGCCTTCGCCCACCGAGCATCCGTACCACCCAATGTCAAACAAATAATCACCGGAGACCCGCTAATCTTCCAAGAGTCACGTTGTGCTCAAGGAATGCATCCAAAATCATCATTTCCGAATAACCAAATTCAAATTCTGCCTAACCAATCTTTCCTTCCCACTCATGAAACTCTCCTAACTCAATTGCTGCCCACTCATCGCTCACCGCAATCTTCGGTGATATTTCGCCAACCATTCTCTTAGTCTAATCCAAAGCGGTCAATCAATAACCAAGTTCCAAATTCACCCGATTCATCTCAAAATCTCCAGCCAACATCGCATCCAAAATCTCCCGAACCGCCCTCCACCGAGCCAACTCCCCAACCCCCGTTCCTCCCCGATGCGGCGTCATCACAACATTCTCGAGAGAAGCCCAATCACAATCTCCCGGTGCCAAATCAATCGGCCCCCCTTCCTCCGGATACTTCCACCAAACATCCAGCCCCGCTCCAAAAAACCGACCGCTCAACAATTCATCAAACAGCGCATGCTCCTCAATGATCGCCCCCCGGCCAACATTCACAACCACGGCTCCATCCGGCATCAAAGCTAATTTCTCCCGGCTCAAGAGCCCCCGAGTCTCCTCCGTCAAAGGCAAACAAACATGCAAAACATCCGCGTGCTGCAAAGCCTCGTCGAGCAGTACTCCGTTCGACCTTGAAACCCCAATCACCCGCATCCCCATCACTTCACAAGCCGCACCCACCTTCTTCCCAATCTCCCCAAACCCCAAGACCACCGCCGTCTTCCCCTCCAAAGTCATCGTATCGACCCCCTCAAACCGCGCCCGCCAACTCCCACCCCGAAACTCTCGATCCATCTTAACAATCCGCCGAGTCACTGCCAGCATCATCGCAATCGCTGTCTGAGAAGTCGCCCCCGAATTGTGATGCAAGTTATAGACCCCAATCCCCC
>JBJXDW010000036.1:0-17299 GCA_046154445.1 Fimbriimonadaceae bacterium
GAACCTCAAATTGTCCGCCTGATCCCTTGATTTCCATAGGCTGATAGCTCATGGTTTGACGCCATTTCTCACCGATTTCAACTTCACCAAGCGGCAATCGAGGCGAAAAATCGAGCGAAGAATCAAGTCCCCCAATAAAGAGAACGAGCCGCTGAAGTTCACCGGCGAATTGTGAAACGATGTCCTGGCGTTCGCCCATCGACATTTCACCAAATTTGCGCATCGGAACGATCGGCCTCAACCAATTGCCGCTCTTGCCCTTATCTTGCAAATCTTTTATTCCAGTCACCGCGTTTACTGGAGACAGATTAAGTTCCATTTTCCAGCCAAGCGGAATCTTGGTCTCAATAGAACCCCGATCGGCCGTTTCACCATCTATTTGAGTAATTGCGGGGCGTTGATAAAGTACTTTTGCCATCCCTGAACTTTGAACGTCCAAAATCTTATAAGTGAAGTCGTAATTCAGGTCGACATCTTCCGGGATAAACGTATTGAGACCAACTTGCCGAGTTTCAGACTGCAAGTGAGTACGAACCGCATAGCTATAAGTTTTGCCTTTTTCGAACGTACGATAAAGCTCTACTGGCTCCGCCGGAGCCAGTAGAGCGGTTGCGATAAGGGTGCTAATCATGATTGCTTAAGTATTTTAACGTCTTAGCCACGCAAAAGTTGCTTTGAAATAACAAGCCTTTGAATTTCGCTGCATCCTTCTCCAATCTCGGTGAGTTTTGCATCGCGCCAAAGTTTCTCAACCAAGTATTCAAAGGTCATCCCGCGACCGCCGTGAATCTGGATCGCACGATTGGTCACGCGATTGGCGGTTTCACTCGCATAGAGCTTGGCGTAACTCGATGAAAGAACAATTGATTCTCCCTGGTCGAACATGCCTGCACCTTTCAGCAAGAGCAATTTTGCCGCTTCTACTTCCATTCCCGAATCTGCAAGCATGTTCTGAACCGACTGCATATCGCAAAGGCGACGATTGAACTGCTCGCGCTGTTGGGAATACTCAAGTGCCAATTCAAACGCCTTTTCTGCAATACCAACTGCCATCGCCGCAATCCCAAGCCGACCTCGGTAAAGCAAAGAAATCGCTTGCTCAAATGTACAAGGCGTGTGCCAGGCCCGAGCGTTCGTAAGTTTGAACCGTACTGTATTGCTTGCCCGAACACCGATTGTATGAATTCGTTCGGTGAGTTCAAAACCTGGCTGATCTGTTTCCATCAGGAATGCAGATAGCTCCTTTTCCCCGGTTCGCGCAACCATCACAATCAGATCAGCTTTGCCGCCGTTCGTAATAAACATCTTCTCGCCGTTAATGTGCCACCAGCCCTCCTCGCCATCAATCGGCGTTGCCGCGGTGCGAACTCGTCGCGCATCCGAACCTGCATCCGGCTCGGTCAGCCCCCAAGCAAGTTTCAGTTTCCCTGCCATCGCGGGTTTCAAATATTTATCTCGCTGCTCGTCACTGGCAAAATGAACGAGGTGCCCGATAACTAGGGCATTGACGGCGGCAACATTCATTGACAGTGCCGGGTCACCTTTGGCAAGTTCCAAACACATCTCGGTGTAAGCGCGGCAACTTCGGCCCGAACCCCCTATTTCCTTTGGAACAACCGTATCAAAAACTCCAATTGCCCCTAACTTCTCCCAGATTTCATCCGGGAACGCAGTGTTTTCCTCCCAGACACGGGTGTTTGGCAGCACTTCTTTCGCAACAAATTCGCGGACGCTTTGAATGAATTTTGCATCTTCGTCACTGATGTTTGGAATGATCGCATCGTTGCGACCAGCCTCAATAATGGTTTGGGACATACAATTCTAATTCTACTGGCAAACATTTGTTGATGTTTCTTGGTCTCAGGTCAATCCGAACCATAATCGGGACAAAAATGTCGTCTTTGACTGTAGGAATCAAAATATGCTTTAGGTAATGTCGAACAATGACCCTCGAATACAGTGAAATTGTGCTGTTTAGTGCCAACCCAGAACAGAGTGCGATGCAAATGAAAGTTTCCCTTGGCTGGGAGGAAATCGAGCGATTTGGCGACTCATGGATTCTTCTGCGTACCCCAGGCAACGGAAGGGTGGGATACATGAAACATGAACCAAAGTCAGATGTGCCATTCCCTGCTCCGATGATTGCCTTCAAAAGCACATCAATCGAAAGCGACATCGCAGAGATCAAATTGACTGGTCTATCAATTTCAGATGTCACAAAAGGTACAGACATGTGGCACGCATCTTATAGCGACGAATTCGGTAACAAAATCCTTATCTGGCAAGAACCACAATAATAAAGAGCCTCTGGGTTATATGACCCAGAGGCTCTTTCAATCCGCAGTTCGCTTAGCTAACTACTGTTTTGACAAAAGTGCTGAATGCCGCGGGATCGTTGATCGCAAGTTCGCTGAGCATCTTTCGGTTCACTTCAATGCCCTTTATGGTCATTGCGTGAATAAAATCTCCGTACTTGACGCCTTCATTCCGGCAAGCCGCCGAAATCCGAACGACCCATAATCTGCGGAACTCGCGCTTCTTAGCTCTACGGTCACGAAAAGCGTACTGGCCGCTTTTCATTACCTGTTCGTGGGCATTTTTGAAGACGTTCTTCTTTCTGCCGTAATAACCCTTGGCGCGACTCAACAATTTCTTGTGTCGCTTGTGGCGCATCAAACCGCGCTTAATTCTTGCCATTTTTTCTTAGATTCCTCGTTTTCTTTTTTTCTCACCATTTCCCAGCCGATTAAGGCGGTGATGGTAGAGGTCGTGGTTGAACAATTCCCGAATTACTTCAGGTTGAGAAGTCGCTTAATGCGAGGCAACTCAGTTTTGCTCAACTGTTGTGCTTGATCCAATCGGCGTTTTTGGCTACCGCTCTTGTGAAAGAACATGTGATTGTTGCCGGAGCTTCGTCGCATGATCTTTCCCGAACCAGTAATCTTAAACCTCTTCGCCGCCGTCTTGTGTGTCTTCTGCTTTGGCATTTTTGTTTTTGCTCCCACCGCTTGATTTCGGACTGATGACCATAACCATTTCGCGTCCGTTTAATACGGGTGCTTTGTCTGGTTTACCAAAGTCTTCAAGTTCCTTTGCAAGCCACAGCATTTTGTCCTCCCCAATTTTGGGGTGAGCAAGCTGTCGGGGCCGGAATCTGCAGACAACTCTGATTTTATCGCCTTCCTCCAGGAACTTCTTCCCTTTGCGCATGGCGGTATTCAGGTCATTCTCTGCGATAACCGGGCTTATCTTTATACCCTTTACTTCTTGAGGCTTCTTCTTTTGGTCCTTCTTTTGCTTATCTTGCTCGTACTTATACTTACCGTGATCAACAATTCTGGCGACTGGTGGCTCTGCATTTGGTGCAACCAGAATAAGGTCTAGACCCACCTCCTCTGCCTTTGTGAGCGCCTCACGTGATGTAATAACCCCTAATTGATTGCCTTCGTGATCAATGACCCGTAACTGCTCGTATCGAAGCAAGCGGCGGTTGATCGGAGGACCCGGATCCGGGCGGGGACGCCCACGTTTGAATCCTTTCCTAATTGTTCTGCACCTCGTGACGCACTGATAAAATTGTCATCTTCACCATCAAGTATATCGTCGGATGATCATCGCTGTCAAACAGGGTCGTCAATTCATTTCAAGTTCAAGCCCTTCGTCCAGGTTCGAACCGCTCCATGGGTAACATCATTTGCAACTTATGTTTGAGAACTGCCGCCGCGTCTGCGTCATTGGTGCCGGGACGATGGGATCGGGTATTGCCGCCCACCTAGCGAACCTTGGATTTGATGTCACTGTTTTAGAGCAAACCAAGCAGATGGCCGATGAAAAGCTGGCCTCCGCCGCGAAATTGCGCCCTCCTCACTTCTATCTTTCCGGCACCGTCAACACCATTAAAACTGGCTCCATCACCGAAGATCTCGATGCGATTCGCAACGCCGATTGGGTGTGCGAAGCAATCATTGAAAAAATCGACGCCAAAAGGGCCCTTTTTGAGCATATCGACCCTCTTATTCGCAAAGATGCACAAGTTTCTACCAATACCAGCGGCCTTGAAATCAATTTATTGATCGAAGGACGCTCAGAATCTTTCCGAAAAAAATTCGTAGGAACCCACTTTTTTAATCCCCCGCGCTACCTCAAACTCCTCGAACTCATCCCCACCCAAGACACCGACCCCGCCGTCATCGAAGGATACGTAAAATTCTTCCACGATCATGCGGCGCGGCGATGCGTCGTCGTGAAAGACACCCCCGGGTTTATAGCCAACCGATACGGCATGTGGAGCATGTTCCACGCCGTCCACGTTGCTGAAAAACTTGGCCTCACAATCGAAGAAGTTGACGAAATCACCGGCCCATTTATCGGTCGTCCTCGAAGCGCAAGTTTTCGCCTCAACGATATCGTCGGTCTCGACATCATGCAAGATATCGCAACGAACCTCATCGAACGTTGCCCTCACGACCCGGAAACCAAACAGCTTCAGACCCCAACAAGTATTGCCTACCTCATTGAAAAAGGATGGATCGGTTCAAAGGCTGGACAAGTCTATTACAAAAAAGAAGGCAAACAATTCGTTTCGTTTGATCTCAAAACCCACGGTTATCGGGAGCGTCAAGAGCCCAACCTTCCGGCCTTAAAAGAACTCGGACGACTTCCCTTCGGCGAACGTCTTCGCGCTGCCCTCCAAGATAAATCGGAAGTCGGCGAATTCCTGCGGCTCTATCTGGTACCGGCTCTCAAGTATGCCGTGTCGATAAGCGAAGAAATTTCTCACGACGTCCGCGATTTCGACAGGGTGATGCAATGGGGGTTCGGCTGGGAATTGGGACCGTTCGAAACAATTGATGCAATTGGCGCAGAATTTCTCGGCATTGATATCCAACCATTCTATCGAAATCTCGAAATTCAAAGTCACAACGGAACCTACTTCACTCCTGCTTCCGAACCGGAATTCGCGACAATACGAGACTTCCCGATTCTGGAATCCCACGAAGGATTTAACGTCCGTGATCTCGGTGACGGCGTCCACGCAATCTCCACAACCACCAAAATGGGTGTCATTGGCCCGCCGCTCATCAAAAGCCTTGCCGATTACCTTGAATCGGGCAAATCTAAGCGTTTCGTACTCACTAGTGAGGCAAAAATCTTCTCTGCGGGGTTTGATCTAAAATTCTTTGCTGAAAAAATAGAGTCCGGTAATTTTGACGCCATTGATCAAGCAATCGCAGATTTCCAACGGCTCAACTCATTAATTGGGAGCACACCAAGTGTTGCCGCCATTTCGGGTTACTGCATCGGTGGAGGATTTGAACTTGCCGCAGGTTGTTCGCTCATTGCCGCTAGCCCAGAAACTCAAATTGGCCTGCCAGAGACGTTGGTCGGTCTAATTCCCGGCGGAGCCGGAAATGCCGTTATGCGATTGCGCGCCCAGTCCGGCGGAGCTAAACGATTCATTGAAGTGGTTCAAACAATTGCAACTGGTGCACTCTCGGCAAATTCCGATGACGCACGCCGAATCGGATTTCTGCGTGATGAGGACATTACGGTTTTCCACCCGGATCGCCTTCTTACCGAAGCGAAAACGCTCGCTTTGAACGCAGTACCACTCGTTCGACCTGAATGGCAAGAGGTGACCGGGCCCGTAAAAGGCATGATCGACCGAATGCTACAAGAGTTACAGAAACTGGGAGTCATCAGCAACCACGACGTCGTGATCGCGGAAAAAGTCAAACACATTTTCGCTGATAGCACAAGTTGGGAAGATGCCAACAACCGTGAACGCAAAGCTTTTGTCGAACTATGCCGTGAGGGCCTGAGTCAAGCCCGCATCAAGCACATGGTGGAAACAAACAAGCCCCTTCGCAACTAAACCAATATGAAAATCCTCGTCCCAATTAAGCGGGTAATCGACCCGTACGCCAAAGTGAAGCCCCTTGAAGATGGCTCAGCCCTCAACCTCAGCAGCGTCAAATACGAAATCAACCCATTTGATGAAATCGCCGTTGAAGAGGCCGTGCGGCAAAAAGAAAAAAACGCGGACATTCAAATCACGGTTGTGTCAATTGGCGGCCCCGAGGTTGAAGATCAACTCCGAAAGGCTCTCGCAATGGGCGCCGACGAAGCAATCCACGTCGAAACTACCGACCAACTCGACCCAAGCATCGTCGCCAAAGAACTCGAATTCATCGTAAAAGAACTTCATCCCGATATCATTTTGATGGGCAAACAAACGACGGACGAAGACAACAATCAAACCGGTCAAATGCTTGCCGCCCGACTCAATCTTCCGCAAGCGACCTTCGCAAGTAAAGTCGAGTTAGAACCTGGTAAAGCGATCGTCACCCGGGAAACCGACACCGGAGAGGAAGTTCTTCAAATGCCCGCGCCGTGCCTCATCACCACCGATCTCAGGCTCAATGAGCCTCGTTTCATTCCCTTGCCCGGCATAATCAAAGCCCGAACAAAGCCTCTCCACAAACGAGAACGGGCGACAATAGATCAACCACTAGTCTCCATCTTGGAATACATTGCCCCTCCAACGCGTTCTGCTGGCAAAAAAGTCGCAAACGTCGATGAACTGATCGCCGAATTGAAATCAAAAGGAGCACTCGCGTGAGCCTGCTTCTGATCGCATTCGATGCAAACGATGCCATTTCCTGTGCCGCATTTGGCCAAGCAACTGGCAAGCCATTCGACATTCTTCAAATTTCCGAAGCGCCCGTAACCGATCTCGGCGCATCAAAAGTGCTCAGTTTTGGCTTGCCCAGCTTCCCTCCTGCTGACTTCCTCTGCGCTGCGCTCAAACCGATAGCAGAAAATTACACTCAAGTTGCGGCCCTCAGCAGCATGAAAGCCAAAGACGCCCTCCCCCGACTCGCAGGCTTACTTGATCGGCCGATGATCACCGATGTTGTTGAGATTGTCGATGAATTAACTTATATTCGCCCCATCTTGGCAGGATCAGTCCTCACCAAAGTCAAACTCAACCACCCAACAAGCATCCTGACATTCCGTCCGGCTGGATTTGCCCCCGCGACTCGAAGCGGAGCCAGTCCCGTCGATCAACTTAAGCCTGCGTTCGCCGGATCGACCAAACGAGTCTCGCAAAGCAGCCGAGACGGCGGTCGGCCCGATCTCGCTGGTGCAAAGGTAGTCGTCAGCGGAGGACGACCGCTTAAAGACGCAGAAACATTCGAGCGAATCATAGGTGGCCTCGCCGATGCCCTTGGTGGAGCCGTAGGCGCCACCCGCGCCGCAGTTGACAGTGGAATCGCTGCAAACGAGCTACAAGTCGGACAAACTGGCAAAATTGTAGCTCCCGATCTCTACATCGCCGCCGGAATCAGTGGATCGACTCAACACATGGCCGGCATAAAAGATTCAAAGATCATTATCGCAATCAATACCGATGGAGATGCACCAATCTTTGATATCGCTGATTACGGCTTAGTCGCAGATCTTTACGATGCAGTGCCAGAACTCACCGAAAAGCTTAAGAAGTAGCCGCTGCAAAAGCAAGATCAAAAAATTCTGGCCGTGCTTTGCTAATTTGTAAATCGCCATCCTTCGGGTGGACTCGGTTAGTAAGCAAGGCGGCAAACACCTTGGCCTCGGGATCAACCCAAATGCAGGTTCCTGTATATCCGGTGTGCCCAAAACTCTTTGCCCCAAATTTCGCTCCCGAACTCGACCCCTCCGCCGACTTTGTATCAAATCCAAGCGCACGAGTCTCATTCCCCGACCTTTGAACCCATTCCGGCAATAATCCACCGAACACCTCATGATTCGTTGCTAACGCATGACCAAATTTTGCCAATGACTCGACCGGAGCAAACAAACCCGCATTCCCACTCAAACCACCAAGAACATAGGCAATTGGATCATGGACTGACCCCTGTATGTATTCCCCAAGCGTCCATTCTTCCCCTCGAGCGCGGGCAATCTGTCTGCGCCAGGCTGGGGTTTCCTCAGTCGGCGCACATTTTTGCACGAGACCAGGAGAAGGCCGATAGCATGCCTCAATTCCAAGCGGCCCATAAAATTTCTCTTCCACAAATGCCCCTAAATTCGTGCCACTCACTCTTTCAATAACCGCCATCAAATTCACAAAACCCAAACAAGAATAAACCGTTTTTTCGCCTGGCAATGCTGACGGTAGCGAAGTCAAAATCCGCGTTCTCGCCTCACTCGCATCCTTGATCCCCGTAACCGAATCGTAGGCCTTGATACCGCAGTTGTGCAAAAGCAGATTTCGCAGAGTTGCTGACCCCAGTTTTGTTTCAGGCAAGAATTTCTGAACCGGATCATCTAGAGAAATCAATCCATCTCGTGTCGCACAAATGGCTCCCATCGTCGTGGACATCACTTTTGTCACGCTCGCCAAATCCCACCAAGTATCTCCGCTGACTTTGACCGCAGTTGCCCCATAACTATGCCGACCGACAAACCCAATTTGGTATCCATCCGCATTCCCGTAGCAATATGCCGCTCCTGGAAAAGCCTTCTTTTCGATCCACATATTCAGGGCAGAATCAATTGTTTCTGACATCAGAGCAAAGTCACCGCATGTAAGCGTAACCCAGCCGCGGAATTGGAAGCAACTATTTCAATCGATTTCAGCTGCTTGCCTCCGGTCGAAATTCGAATCGCGCTGAGAGAACCGGCCCGTGGTGACGCAATTGTGGAGCGGGTATCCGTCACCGACCTCACATCAGTCCCGTACCGAATCTCTGCTTTTTGCGAGGTGCCATCTTCAAATCGGATGACAACGTTCCCCGCCAACGCAACCTCGTTAATTGTCGCAAGGCAATCCATCGCTAATACAACGTCATTTGCACTTTCAGATACTGGCAAGTTCAATTGATGTGGCGAATTGAATGAATCAAATTGGGTAATCCCAAAAAGTTGGCGCGCATCAAATCGGCGGAAATTATACGCTCCAATCTTCAATGATTCAGTGCCACTACCAAGTGTCATTCCCGCAACTGGTTTTACTGATTGTCGACCACCAAAGTACAATTTTTGCAAATACGCTGACGAATCGTATCCCAGTTTATCGGGCATTTCAGTTCGACCACTCCATGCATAATCTGCCATCATCACAAACGCCGCAAACTGCTTAAACTCACGCACAAAGTTCGCCTCATTGCTCTCATAGCCTGCCCAGGTCGTTTGCAATACTCCTGCGTTGTTTTTGATCGCGCTCAATGTAAATCCGCGCACGTTCCCTGGTCGGAACCACGTACTCGCAATCGGCTTCATCCCCATCGAATTCCACATCGCTAACGACTTATCAAACGTTTCGGGTTTCGGATCATCCCGGTAATGCCAATCCGCGACGTAAGTCCCTTTCGTCAACATCTTTCGCCGTTGTTCGGCTGCCGCTTGGGATGGAGCATGGCATGCATCAACTGCCTCACCAGGAGCAAGCAGCATATCGCTCCAGACCATCGGCGTCATCTTGTGCTCTTTAGCAATAGATTGGAGCATTGGCAAACCCTTTTCCCACAATCGTGTTGTTAGGTTTTTGTCATCAATGCCCCGCATATCAATTTCATCGAGACCAAAATGCGCCACTTTAGGCTTAACTGCTCGCTGAACTTCTCCCCAAATTCCGCTTATTTTTGTCCGAGACTCAGCCTTACGAGGATCTATTGTGTAGGGAATGTCCGGGTTAACTGCTAACTCAAGATTCTTTTTGTTCGCAAAGAACCATTCCATATGCCCCATGCTTTGAATGAGAGGAATGACCTCAAACCCTTCCGATTTGTAGCGACTGGACAACTGAGCTAAATCACCTTTCTTCATCGTGATTCCTGTCTCGATGCCCGGGACAGAATCCCACTGCGTTCGTTCGCATTGCAAAACAACTTTGTTGAGCTTCAACGGAGCCAAAACTTGATCCATCAATTTGCTTTGGAACTGCAAAGCCGTCGGGCCAACAAAAAGATGAACACCCCGCCATTGGAGCGACGGCCAATCAGTTATTGATACCGTCGGCAAAACCAACGATCCATTTTTAGATGTCACCAATTGCCCAAGCGTTCTGAGTCCGTACCGTGCCCCTTCCGCGCTTTGGCCGACAATCACCGCTCCATCTGATCGGACATCCAATTGATAGCCATTGGGCTTGGTAACCGTCGGAGAAATCTTTACAACAACCGGATACGCTGCTCCGCTCTTGAGCCACTGCCAGCGAGACAATATAAAGCGATCAAACCAGGCAATGTCACCTTCAATTTCTTTTGGTGACTTAAATTGAAAACCACCCACTACTTCAACAAAACTGCCTGTTTTCTTAATCTGTTTCGGTTGGGGCACAACGGGTTGGGACTGAACATCACTACTTTGAGCCGACTCCAATTTTGCAACAGGAAGAACAACCGTATCACTGTTTTTATCAGGAATCGGCACGGATTCAATAGAAACTTCATAGTCAAACCGAACAGATCCTTGCGGTTGAATTTCCTGGTTAGTTAATCCAAGCCAGAACAACTCCTTGCCGTCCGCCCACTCCACTGTGTAGTTTCTTCCATCTACAACGTTCAACACCTGTTCACTTTGGAACCGGACTTTTGCCGAAGGGCCATCAAATACGATCTCTTTCCCTGAACCAAGCAGCCTCGATTCAAACGAAGAGCTCGCGCTCATTGCTGTATCAATTCCACTAACTTTCCTCGCGTCCACCGAAAAAGAACCTTGGGCCACAAACGGCGCCCAAAGCCGACCGACGTTGTACTCAAGCATGGCTGGCTTTTCCCCCCGCCAACGAAACTCAGCAAACGCCTTATAACCGGTCGGAGTGGGAGTAAAAACTTGTCGATTAGCAACTCGGCCATCGTCGCTGTTCGCGATAACCGTCGTCGAACCATCTCCATTCTTAAAAATCGTAATCGGTTTCCACGCTGAGCTGAAATAACCTTGTTTCCAACCTGCTTCGTAATATTGAAACCCAGATCCTTCAATAACCGCCGTATCCCCGACCATGACTTGCAGCCCACGGAATGGCGCGTAGTCAAACGATATTTCTGGGGAAGCGTTAACTAATCCCAGTCCGGTCATCAAAAAGGAAAGCATGATCAGAGTTTACTGTTTCGCTACAGTGAATTGTTGGGGATTTCTCACCGGCGACTTGCTCCATCAAGAACCTTGTTCATTACAGGATAAGAATCCACGCTCAATCGTTGACGGACTCCATTCACAGATCGCCAAGTTTCAACAACATGACCGGGCTTACCCGGATTGCGTTGCCAAGTCTTTTGTTCAGCGGTAAGACGAATCGTCTGCGGTTCAATAATCGTCAGGGGTTTTTGCCAGATATCGACTTTCGGTTTAGTCCTCGTATTCGCCCAAAGTTCTGCCCGGAGTTGGCCACCGTCTAACCGAACATGAATCGTTACCGGAACATCCAAAGTGTTCTTGAATCTCAAATCGATGTTCGGATAAGCGACCGCCGCATCCCGACCCGGCGAAATATAATTCGGAGCATAGTGGTGGGCGTTTCTCTCTTCAATCGGAAACCCTGCTAGCAAAGCTGAATTATAGAGAGTTGTACTCATTTGGCACACACCTCCGCCCCACGCATCGATCAACTGACCACTATAACTCACCGGCGCCCGCTGATACCCTCGATCCCGGCTCCAGGGCCCAATTGTTTTGTTAAAGCTAAACTCCGCTCCTGCCGGGACAATTGTTCCATCGAGCTTTTTGCCGCAGATCTGAGCGTTATGCTGCTGCGCCCCCGACCGCCCATCCAGCGGCGTCGTGAAACTTGCGATCAAGCGCGGAGAATCTTGACGGCCTTGAGCAAAAAACGCCATCCCCATTAAGCCAAACATACAGAATCCGATGAGCCAGGGTTTCATGGTTTCACTACCGCCCGGCTTTGGCCGGTCGTCGCGAGAACATCACGCATGTACATAGGATAAGCCTTTGCTGGCAACGCATTCGCGGTACCCGGAGCCTCTGCTCGTACCGCATATTCAATCACGTGCTCTCCTTTCTCCAAATTCCAGATAAAGAATGCTGCCTTTGCATCACCAAAAGTCGAATTACTCCACCAATTTGCCCAGTCAAATCCGGGTTCCGGCGAATCCGCATCAACAATCCGGCAGTTGCTCGGAATCGGGTCTTCAACCGCAACGTATTCAAGCGGCGTATCCGTGGTGATCGTCAATCGACATCGGAACACATCACCTGATTTGAATTCCTCAGAAGAACGCATTGATGTTAATAGCCGCATACTGCCATCTTCTAGACGGCGCGCTTGCATCGGCAAGTATTCTCGTTGAATCCTGAATGTAGGCGGCGCGGCTTGAGGCTGACTCGACTGAGCATAAACTCCTTGGTTCAGCTCCATTGCGTATTGCAATTGCCCCGTTCCGGCAAATTTCACTTCAATTTCGTTTGCGCCGGATTTCAGCTGATTAAGTGGAATCTTGATCGACTTTGAACGATCTCCAGACCCTGACCAATTGGCTTGAGCAACAACTTGACCGTTGAGTTCTGCGGTAGCCGCGCCAATCGCCGGAGTAAATCCCTTTACTTGGACGTATTCGACCGCAGCTTTAAGTGCCTCACTTGTTCGCCATGTATCTCCCCAACCGCGCGGATTGCGAGACTTGATCAGTTGATTAACCAATTTGGAAGCAAGTTCGCCGCCCACATCATAAACCAACGCTGCTTGAATCGCCGCCGAATCAATTCGTGCATCCCCAAACCCAGCGGAAATCGATGTAATCGTCCCTTCCGCCAACAACGCTTTCCAAGCCGCTTGACCCTTAGCTTTGTAGTCGGTAGCTCGACCGGAATCACGGCCTGAAAGATATGAATAGGCGAGGGAAATCCTAGCCAGCGATTCCGCATCAACTTTATCAAGCGAACCATCAAGAACTCTCAGCACCCCCGGGGTAGTTTGGTAACGCGCATGGGCGGAAGCAAGCGAAATGTAGCGTGATCGTTTTTCCGGTGTCGTGATGTCCGCTTTGGTCAGCACATCTGCCGAAGCCTTGAGCGTGCGTTCGATGATCGAATCGGTACCGCTAACTCCCGCCGCTCGGATTCGGTACAGACCGTCCAAAACGAGCGTCATCATTCGTGGATCAGGTTGGTCATAGGCGAACCACCCAAACCCACCATCGGGCAATTGCAATTCACGCAACCGCGAGAAGCCTCGATTGATTGCTTCATCAATTTTTGAATTCAGCTCTGGCCGGGGACGACCTGTATCGTTCCAGTACTTTCGGATCAATACCGCAGGCACAAACCGGCTCATTGTCTGCTCAACGCACCCATACGGATAATCAATCAAGTCATCCAGCATCGGTTCCATCGCCGCAAACGGCGAAGGTGACAACGTAATTTCTAAATCTCCAGTCACCGCTTGAGATTCCAAAACCATGCTTGTCGCATAGTTTTTCGAGGAATCCATCGACCCCGCAAAATAATCTCGACGGAGCTCGGTTCTGGGTTGAATATTCACTGACATCTCAAGCCCATCGCTAAACGCGCCCCCGCGTCCGATCATTTTAAGCGTTGCTTTGCCAACTCCTGAAACCTGCACCCGTCGAGTCACAACTTCTCGTGACCGCGCTGGAACTGTTACAGTTCCTCGTTTGTCCCCTTCAAATGTCAGCCCAGTAGTCTCCAGTTCGTAAGCAACTGCCATCTCTGAGTCCGTCGAATTTGTAATCGTAATCGCAACATCTTGCGCATCATCTTGAGTCAAAAATTGCGGCAACGACATTCTGAGCATTAGTTTTTTGAGCGAAACAACGCTACTCACACCACGCCCAACCTGTGTCTCTTTGGAGATCGCCGAGCCAGTAACGCGCCAAGTTGTCAAATTATCGGGAACCTTAACCGGAACCGTAATTGACCCTGTTTCGCCCGTTCTCACTGATGCTGACCAATACGCGGTATCGGCAAAATCCTTGCGGATCGCTACCTCACTTCCGCCCTTATCTTCCCCATCAAGGTAGATGCTAGGGAATGAATAGTTTGTCGAAACTACCGTATAACGACGCGGGTAAAACGTGCTAAGCGGATCTTCGTCATCTTCGCGAATCTGATAAATCCCCTCGTCAACGACTCTGAGCGCAACATCAGCTGATACCGGCTTGCCCTGCAAATCTTGGGTCGAAACGAGCATATTCACGGTCTCTCCCGGATGCATTTCTTTCCGATCAGGAGTGATCGTGACTTTTAACTCATGGTCATCAAGACCAACTTTTGCTCCGCGCTGCGTTTCGGTGAATTCCTTATCTGCAACCCGGCAAACCGAAACGGTAAAGTTCGGCGCAAAATCCTGAGTGATCGGAACTTCAACTATAGCCTCACTTCCCGTCAATCGAACGATCTTAGAAACCAGAATTCCCTCGCCTTCAGCCGTAAACCAAACCGCACCCCCGATGCTCCCGGCTCGAATGATCACTTGAGCCGTGTCACCAACTTTATAGTCGCGCTTATCGAGCGCCAAACTCATGACCCGATCAGCTGAACCATCTTCAGAACCTGTCACCCACAAGTAACTCTCCGATTTAACTTCATTCCCTCTCGAGTCACGGGCCGTAACAATTGCCTTATAGTTGCCACTTTTCTTAGGTGAAAAGGCCGCGCTCGCTTCGGCACTTGCAAAACTCACCGATTGCTTCGACTCTTCAACAAACGTGTAGCCCTCGTTCGCATAAATTTCCCTTCCAAATGAAACCTGAGCTTGAGTCGGCCCAGATTTTCCTTGGATCACCGACTCTTTAATGTTCAGCTGAACGCCAACGCCCGGGTTTGCAACATAACGATCAAATTCGGTCGCAAGATCAAACTCGCCCCGCTTAGCTGTTGCGGTTCCTTCCGCTGAAAAATATCGCCCGGCCTCATCCGAAACATTAGCCTCCAGTCGGAAGTTTGTATCCGCAAAATCGGCATATTCTCCATTCCCACTAACGCGCTTTGTATCGATCCGAACCGTTGCCTCGCCATTCTCATTCGTGACAACTTCATACTGGCGATCATATTCAAGTCCATATCCGGAATCTTCATATTCGTAATACTCCTCGTCAAACGGCGACGACCAATAGTCATAACCTTTAAACAAATCGGCCTGAACTTTCGCTCCTACAATCGGTTCCCCAGTAAAGCTCGTGCACTGAATCGTAAATTCGAGTTCATCTCCCCGCACTACTTCCGGAGATTTTGGCGTGACCTTGATTTCGAACTGAGGTTTTCGGTAACTCGCAAGGCCAATATAGCCGTATTCTGTCTGACCTCCCGACTCTATTTCAACGTTGTAGGATCCTTGCAAATCCGTAGTATTCAGCTGTACTTCGCCGTCAATACTCCCCCACTCGTTCACTTTCCCCGCAACGGTTTTGATAACATCACCATTGGGGTTGTAAACCCGGACTTCTGCCGCCTGACCAACTGGAATTTTGTAAGCTCCTGGATCACCTTGGCGCAATGTTGCCTTAAAGTGAGCAATATCTCCAGGTCGGTAAATCGGACGATCTGTTACAAAATGCGAAGTAACCTTGGTGCCTTCGACATAAGGTTTGTAATACCAAGTGTAAGCCCGAGCTTCGCCTCGTTGAGCCGAAACCAACGTCATGCGCTCGTCACTCGCAACTGGCGCAAAACTGACCAGTCCGTCAGTATTCGTTCCGCCAACTGACTCTTGCTTGCCATTTCGAGCTAGAGAAACATCTGCATCTTGAATCGGCTCGCCTGTCTCAATATCACAAACAAACGCCTGCCCTCTCTTGATTTCAGTTTTCGTAACAAGCGCAATATCCGTCACAGTAAGCCACGTAAATGCCGACTGTCCACCAACCTCTGCCTGAACAAGATAAACCCCATATGGGAGCGAATCAAGCTTCGACTCATGAACGAAAACCCCTTCAATATCCTTTGTTTTTAAGTCATCAGAAACGTCGCGTAATTTCCGCATCGTAGCCAATTTCTCTGGCAATTGGCGATTCCGATTCGTAACAACCCCATAGAGAAAATCCTGCAAGTTCTGATTATTCGTGAACGATTCTTCTTCAACCTTGAGAACCTTTACGGAGAGTTTGTTTGCCAATGTGCTTCCATTCACTCGAATAACAATTTCTTCATTGGGTTTGAAGACTCGCGATCCCGCGTTCAAAGAGAGTGAATCCGGGCTTCTTGGCGCGGTCAAATCCATCGTGGTGGTTTTGCCTTCAGTTACCATCAGTGCGTGAGATTCAATGCGGTGGACTTTCCCAAATACCGATGCAGAATAGACCCCTGTCGGCAACCCTCGAAAGTCAAAATCGCCATTCTCATCGGTTTCCGCTCGCCAAGTATCCTGACCCTCCCAGCCGTCTTGCGTTTTGCGATAAAAAACAACGTCTGCTTTAGGCAAGCCAACTTTCTGATCTCCCATGATGATGTGGCCCCTAACCGCACCAACCGGAACTTCCGCCGTAATCCCAACACTAAACAGCCCTATAGCAACCGCCAGTGCCAAAACAACACTCAGCAATCCGCCCGGCTTAACCCAACTGAACTTCTTCATCACCAACTCCTTCTTCTAATTTACGATCCGAAAGCACGAACACCAAAATGGCCGTCAAAACGACGAGTGCCACCGAAGACCATATAAAGATCATCATTTTCGGTTCCCTTGCTAAATCAAACGATTGACTGACCTCGCCGTAACTTAAACCAATCAATCCGGCTAGGCCAATGAGAGGCGCAAGTCCAAAAGTTCCGCGCTCACTCGTGACACCGGCAAGCCAAACACCGATTCCAAGACCAATAATCAAACCTACACTACCCTTCACCCCAAAGAAGAACAGCCCAACAACCGCCGCGATACCCGCCATCAAAGACAGCACACCGAACCGTGCCCAATTCTTTACACCCGTAGACTCCTGAAGCCGAGGCGTCCCTAACAAGAGGACAATCAGCCCCGCCCCGATCATCAAACCCACCATCCCATAGTGCTGGGCGATATCAAATCCGCGAGTAATGTCCGGGAACTGCTCCCGCAAAGTGCGATATGCCGCAAGGCCAACCACCGGTCCCATCACCGCGCTCAAATCGACCCGTCCCATCAGAACAAAACCACCAAATCCCGCAAGTGCCGCCATCGTCAGTCCGAAAGTCTTGTCTTGGGCAAAAGCAAATGTTGCCAGACCCATCCAAATCAAGCCTCCAATGACTACTTGAGATGTTCGCTGAGATTTTCCTGCCGAACCACCCATCCAAACCACCGCCAACGCCGCCAATACCGCCGCACAAATTGTTACCATCAGATTCGATTCGTCGCCCCCCC
>JBJXDW010000037.1:0-10339 GCA_046154445.1 Fimbriimonadaceae bacterium
TGACATCGGCGTAATCGAAACGACCAAAGGCAAGATCACAATCATGTTCTTCCCCCAAGTCGCCCCCAACCACGTCGCCAACTTCATCAAGCTCAGCAAAGAAGGCTTCTATAACGGCACGCGTTTCCACCGCTGCATCCCCGGATTCATGATCCAAGGCGGCGACCCCAACAGCCGCAAAATGGAGGCATCCGACCTCTGGGGAACCGGTGGCCCCCAAGATGAGAAAGGCAACCGCATCAGCGTCAACGCCGAGTTCAGCAAGCTCAAGCATCTCCGCGGGGTTCTCAGCATGGCACGGTCAAGCGACCCCAACAGCGCCGGCAGCCAATTCTTCGTCATGCACGCTAACGCCCCTAGTCTCGACGGCAAATACTCGGCCTTCGGAAAAGTCATTGAAGGCATTGAAATCGTCGACGAAATCGTCAAAACCGGTCCGACTGATCGACAATTAAACGGCTCCGTGCCGCCCAACAACGCCGTTGAAATTTCCAAAATCACCATTGCAAAGTGGCCAATCACAAACTAAACACAAAAATATCATGAGTGAACTCAGCACCACCGCCGCGCCCGGGGCAACCGCCCCTCCCGAAGGCGATAAAGTCGTCATCATCAACACAAACCACGGTCGAATTGTCGTAAAATTCTTCCCCGATCACGCCCCCAAGCACGCCGCAAGTTTCCAGAAACTCGCCGAAGACGGATTCTATACCGGAACCCGATTCCACCGAGTCATCCCGGGATTCATGATCCAAGGTGGCGACCCCAACTCCAAAGATCAACCGCGACATATGCATGGCACCGGTGGCCCTGGCTACAACGTCGATGCAGAATTCAACGACATCAAGCACACCCCAGGAATCCTGAGCGCCGCCCGAAGTTCCGACCCGAACTCCGCCGGATCGCAATTTTTCCTAATGCATAAAACTTCGCCCCACCTCGATGGTCAATACTCCGTCTTCGGGCAAGTCATCGAAGGCATGGATGTCGTCGAGAAGATTGTCAATCTCCCCCGAGACCACCGCGATAACCCCGAAGAAGAAAACCCCGCGATCATGGAATCACTTTCCGTCGAAACCTGGCCGCTCGAAAAAGAGTAGTCGCGAAAAAAATGTGCCCCCTTCCTTTTCAGGAAGGGGCAGCGCCCTCATCATTAGTTGTGTCTAGGAAAAGTCTTCCATCTTAGTCGTACCCGGAACACAAACTGGTGCAACTGGCAACTTCATGTCAAAACTGAGTTCAGACGGAACCATGCCCTTCGTAGCAAGTGCTTGCTCCCGAGTAACTTCTTGACCCGTATAGCAAGCAAACCGGCCCATAATTGCCGCCAAAGTTGATTCCGCAACCTGCCGACCTTCATTGAGCGGAGTACCCGCCCGGATCGAAGCAATCAAATCGCGATGCTCAACCATATAGGGGTTCTCTTTCTCGCCATCCCATCGGTAAGCGTTCTCACCCATGATCCGTCCGTTTCCATTGCTCTTACCTTTTGTTCCCGTGATAAATTCGCTCACGTTCCCCTTAGTGCCATCTTGCTGGCGGCAATAACTATGAATCTTCACGTCATCGCCCATATCAAACTCAACCGCAAAGTGGTCATAAATCTGACCAAACACCGGAGCCGTACGAACCTCACGACCACCCAAACCAACTGCTGATTTAGGAGTTTTTCCGCTGGCCCAAAGGCAAACGTCAATATTGTGAATGTGCTGCTCGCAAATATGGTCCCCGCTGAGCCAAGTGAAGTAAAGCCAATTCCGCATTTGCCACTCAAGGTCAGTCATCTCCGGAGTCCGATTCACGCTCCAAAGGCCACCCTGATTCCAATAACAACGCATCGAAACAACGTCCCCAATCGCCCCGTCATGAATTCGCTTCATGACCTCTCGATAAGAATCTTCATGCCGTCGCTGTGTACCAGCTACAATCGCCAAACCTTTACTTTTCGCCAGATCAGCCGCATCAAAAACTTTCAAAACCCCTTCGCCATCAACTGCGACCGGCTTCTCCATAAATACGTGTTTTCCTGCCTTAATCGCTGCTGTCAAATGGTCAGCGCGGAATGCAGGTGGAGTCGTCAAAATCACCATGTCCAAATCGCATTGCATGACCTTTTCATAGGCATCCAACCCCGTAAACATCTGATCCTTCGGCACCTTAAAATTTTTCTCGCGATATTGCTTAATAACGTCCGCACCTTGCTGAGTTCGATCCGCAAACGCGTCCGCTAAAGCAACAATCTCAACTCCTTCCGCAGAGTCAATCACATTGATCGCCGCATCTCGACCCCGACCACCACATCCAATCAAACCAACTTTCATAGTCTCTCTTGTCTGACCAAAAGCGAAGTTCGGCATCATTGCCGTAGCCCCAAGTGCCGCCGATCCCGTAAGGAAATCACGTCGAGATAAATCGCGCTTTGCCATGAACTCGCAGTTTAACCCTAATTCACCCCCCTAAGTCAAATCAAACAAAGCCTATCTCGCAACAACAAACCGCCGTAAAATAATCCCCGATGACCCCAACCCCAACCGAACAGTCACACCGAGACAAAGTCATCGCCCAAATCCTCGCCGATATCAAGTCAAACACAACCATCTTCCTTCCCGATTTCGACCCAAACGTCTCCCGCCCATCCGATGAATTTGCCCTCCTCAGCGTCGGCATTGAACCGAATCCATACGGCGGCACCGTTGGTCATTATCGCTACCAGTTCGAAGGCGAAGAAGACCTCCTCCACCTCATCATCGTCCGAACCGACGGCGAAACCCTCACCCCCACCCAAGCCCAAATCATCGTCGATTTCATCTACCCCGGCGTCCCCCCCGCCCTCATGTGGTTCAAAGCTGGCTCCCTCTCCCACCACTTCTACCTCGGCCACGACGTGCTCCTTGAGTTTCTCGATAAAACTCAGTCGCCGGCGATGGATTGAGGGAGGAGCATTACGTACTTAGTCAGTTCTGTAGCAAAACCTCACAAATCCCAAACAACCATCGCCCACAATAAAACCATGCGTATCCTCATCGTCGAAGACGACCTCGTCATCGCCTCCGAACTCGAACGAGCCATCCGCAAAGCCGGACACACCGCCGATGTCGCCCGCGATGGCAAAACCGCCCTTGACCTCGTCATCGAAAACGCCTACACCGCCATCGTCCTCGACATCATGATCCCCGCGCCCAACGGCATTGAAGTCTGCAAATCCATTCGTGCCCAAGATAACCCCACACCCATTCTCATGCTCACCGCCAAAGACGCGATCGAAGACCGCGTTGCTGGGCTCGACGCCGGAGCCGACGACTACCTTGTCAAGCCGTTCGCATTCCAAGAATTTATGGCCCGCATCCGCGCCATCACCCGTCGCGACACCGAAAAGAAATCCCAAATCATTGAAGTAGCCGACCTCCAAATCGACCCTCAAACCCACTCCGCAACTCGAGCCGGAGAAGACCTTGGCCTCACCAAACGCGAATTCACCCTCCTCGAAGCCCTTGCTCGCCGAACCGGACACGTCCTCACCCGCGAAGCAATCATCGAACGCATCTGGAATAACATGGACACCCAACCCAACACCGTCAACTTTCATGTTTCCTCACTCCGCAAAAAAGTCGATCCGCCCAACAAACCCGCCTTGATTCATACTGTACATGGCGTAGGCTACGTCCTCCGACCACCCGACGAAAGCTAGAATGGCTGCCAGTTTCCGAACCCGCCTCACCCTCTGGAATCTCGCGATCCTCACTTGCGCGATGCTCCTGCTCGGCGGCCTCATGGCATTTGCCACCCAACGGCTCACTCTTGAATCAATCGACCGCGAGCTCTATTCCCGAGTCGAACCCATGCTCCTTGCCGCCCATGAAAACGGCCCCCGTGGCGGTGGCTCTGGCCAAAACCAAAACCCCAATCCAGCCCAGGGACAAGGACAGGGTCAAAACCAAGAACCCGGATTCGGATCCGGATCAAACCTACCGAACAATCCCGACCAACTCCAACTATTCAATCCCAACGACCCAAACCAACGACGTCCTGGCAACTGGCTCAACCGACTCCGCCAACAACCAATCCCCCGCAATCTCGATGAAGACGCCATCAAAATCCTTGTCCTCCGGCGCCCCCGAATCCTCTCCGTTAAAGGCACGCCGCTCTTCGATCCAGAGCCTGTCGAACCGTGGGATATCCAAGCCTTCCGAACTGCCCTAACTGGAAAACAAAGCTACAAAACCATCTATGAGAACAACGAAAATATCCGCATCTTCTCCAGCCCTATTCGCCGCCAAAATGAAATCGTCGCGGTGGTTCAAGTCGCCTCCGACCTCGCCCCACTCGCCGCCATCAAGTCTTCGCAAATAATCCTTCTTGCAATCCTTATTCCCGCCGTCCTTCTCCTCGCATCAATGGGAGCTGCTTTCCTCACGCGCCGCGCCCTCAAACCAATTGAAAACCTGACCGCCGCAGCTCACAGTCTATCGGCTCGCGACCTCAGCCAGCGAATTCCCACCCAGGGTGACGACGAATTCACCCAACTCGCCGAAGAATTCAATGGCATGATCGCCCGCCTCCAATCCTCATTTAACGAAAAAGAAACCCTCCTCCAGGCTCAAAAACAGTTCACCGCCGATGCCAGCCACGAACTGAGAACCCCTCTCACTCGCATAAAAATCATCACGAGTTCCGCCGAAGAAGACCCCGAAATCGACCCCGAATCACGCGACAGATTCCGAACCATTCAAACTGCCACCGACCATATGACCGCCCTCGTCGAGCAAATGCTCATCCTCGCCCGAACCGAAAACCTCAAAGAAAATCCCAACCTCGAAGCGTATTCCCTCACCAGTGTTATTGCCCGAGCCGTCGAGCTCGCTAATCTCAACCAAGACCCCCGCCTCAAACTCGAGCTAAAAGACAAACACGCCCTCATCAACCCTCCAATGCTCGAACGTGCGATCCTCAATCTCCTCACCAACGCCGCCCGCCATACCCCCGAAAGCGGCACGATCACTCTCAAAACCGAAGAACAAAACGGCCAAATCGCCATTACAATCACCGACTCCGGCGAAGGCATTGCACCCGAACACCTCGGCAAGCTCACAAACCGCTTCTACCGAGTCGATTCCGCCCGAAACCAAGCCACCGGTGGCACGGGCCTCGGCCTCAGCATTGTCGATTCAATTGTCAAAGCCCATGGCGGCATCCTCAAAATTGAAAGCCAACCAAACCAAGGCACCCGCGCCACCATCACCGTCAAAAAATCCTAGACACGTTGCAGCACCCAACCAGTCCAATAGTTGGAAAGCGAAACAATCCCCTCACCAAAGATCGGGGAGGGATTAAGGGAGGGGATTTAGACCACACAGCAAGATATCTACCAAAATAACCTACTCCACTTCACAAACCAGCCGCATTCCCACAAACTCCCCATCACTCAGCCACCAATGGCTTTTCGGAGTATGAGCATCCCGCATTTGCCACTCCACCCTATAAGCCTCCGACATTGAAAAAGCAAAAGTCTTTGGTTTTGTATAAAAATGACCTCCCTTAGTTATAGTTTTGTCATCCGGCTGTGTCACCCACTCGCTCGCATTCCCGAGCATGTCATGCAAGCCCCAAGGATTCGCTTTCAATGAACCAACCGGATGAGTCTTATCATCCGCATTATCCCAACTCCAAGCAAACTCATCAATCGGCGAAGGCACCTCAGAACTCCCCGCCATCGCAGCATATTCCCATTCCGCTTCCGTTGGCAACCGAAACTTCTGCCCCGTTTTATCACTCAACCATTTACAAAATGCCTGCGCCGCCTGAATATGGATCCCAATCGCCGGATACCCCATGTGCCCATATCCGCGATCAGGTTCCCCATAAGGCTTGCTCGGACGCGCTTTGATCACCTCATCGCTTGATGCCGCCTCTTGCGATAAGTCCAATCTATAGGCAAAAATATCATACAAATCCCAAGTAACTTCCATCGTTCCAATCCAAAAAGGTTTGACCTCGGTCATATCTTGATGAAAGCCAAACTTTCCGCCCGGCACCTTGACCATCTTATACTCCGCTAAGTGCCCGTCAATTTTGACGGTCATCGTTTCCAAGTCCATGCTCATCACTGTGAGTGCAAGCGCCGTTGCCAGCAACATCCCCCAATTGTACGCTATCAAATTTGGTTGTTGAGAACCCGGTATCAATTGCTCGCAAAATACAGCTTCAAAGCGACTAGAATAGAACCTATGCAAGGCGTACTTCTCGCTTGGGTTTTGCTCCCTGCCACCCCCTCTCCAAAGATTGGGGAGGGAAAAAGGGAGAGGTTGAATGCAATGCCAAACATAAATAATCCCAGCGCAAAATTCACCTACACCGAAATCCATATGGGCGGCGAATTACGCCTCACTTTTTACGCCTCCGACCAGTCCCAAGCTGACCAAGCCGCTAAAGCCGCCTACGTTGAAATCGAACGCCTCGAACAAATTATGAGCGACTACCGCCCATCCAGCGAAATCCGTCAGCTCAAACCCAACGTCAAAACCAAAATCTCCGACCCCCTCTTCGAAATCATCACGATCGCCCAAAAGATCAGCGCCGAAACCGACGGAGCATTCGACATCACCGCCGGACCCGCCGTCAAACTCTGGCGAAACGCAAGAGCCACAGGACGCCTCCCCGGTCCAATCGAAGTCAAACAAGCCCTCAAGTTTGTCGATTACCGCCAAATCACACTCGACCCCACCGACCAGACTATCACTGTTTCAAAACCTGGATTCGCCATCGACCTCGGCGGAATCGCTAAAGGGTACGCCTGCGACGCCGCCATCAGAATCCTCAAGGAAAATCAAATATCCCAAGCCATCGTCCAAGCCGGTGGAGACATTGCCATCTCCAACCCACCCCCAAATCAAGAGGGCTGGCAAGTCCAAATCCCTGGTGAACCTTCGCCCCGCGCATTCCAAAACTGTGCCATCAGCACATCCGGTGATACTGAACAATTTATAGAATTTAACGGCAACAGATATTCACATATCGTCGATCCACGCACCGGAATCGGAGTCACCAACCGCGTAATGGCAACTGTCATCGCCAAGCGAGGCGCATTTTCCGACCCCCTAGCCACCGCGCACTGCGTCCAGGGAATAGGCGGCATCACCGACACCCGTAATCCCTAAATTACGTCATCCCGAAAAATCCTAACCGCTGTCGTTCCTCCCTGGAAGTGGAATCCAGACTCTTCATTTGCAGAGCGCTATGACCCCAAAAGCCTTACTATAGATTTTCGTCATCCCGCACTTGATGCGGGACCCACAGTTTCAAATTTCAGAGCGATTTCGCTCCAGAATATAATCCCGATTACCCAACCAACTTTAACCGAATAAACCGAATAAAGGTGTTAGGATCGCTTGCACTGCCCGTGGCTCCCTCATACATTAAACCAAGCTCACCGCCCCCCAAGTCAACCAATACCGAATAACCAAAATAATCTTTCGTAACATTAAAAGACCCTGGCCAAGTCTGACCATCATCCGTACTCACCCGAATCAAGCCATTCCGCCGACCCATTGCCCCCGGCATCGAAAGCAATACCACTCCCAACCTCGATCCACTGGCAAATCGTGCCCGAACCATGCCCGCATGGCATACCGGATCAGCTAACTCTTCAACAATCCGAAACCCCTCCCAACTCAATCCACCGTCCTTTGAGACCGCCTGAACTCGCTTGCCAATGTTTCGCGCCGCTCGTGCATTCAAGAGCAAACCACCGTCCTCACGCTCCACCATCGTCACCTCGTTTGGAAAAACATCCGCCGGAGCCTCAACTCTATTGCCCACTTTCCAGTTCTTTCCGCCATCGTCGCTAAAAACCGCCACGCTTGCCGTCGCTCCCCCAATGCGTTCATAAGCCGGAACAATTATCCGCCCCGCATGATCACCCCGTGACAAAACCAATCCACTCCCCGGCCCAAAATTGATCGACTGCACCCCAACCCGCCGAATCGACCGCGTTGTCTCAACCGGCGAACTCCAATGAGCTCCCCGATCATCACTCGAAACATAATATGATCGCTGCGCCTTGCCCTCGTACCCCTCAGCCAACGAATAACTATCCGTTCCCTTAGGAAATACCGTGTAATGAATCAAAATCTTCGATCCCACCGCTACAATCAGCGGAGAATTATAGCTGTCAACACCATCCCCCGCAATCTTAATCGGGTCGCCCCAAGTCGCCCCGCGATCCGAGCTTGTCGAAACTAAAATCACATTACTGTTTTCATCATAGCCATCCTGCCGCCCCTCACAAACCGCAACCAATTTTCCGTCCGGAAGTGAAACAAACCCGGGAATCCTCACATTCGGAAATCCAATCCGATTCCCCGCCCGAGAACTTACAAAAACATCAGCCGGATTCCCAACAACTTTTACCTGCGGGCCAATCGAAGCTCGACCATATTGCCCCATCAAAAGCGCCAACCCAACCAAGCTCATAACCAGTTAGACGAGCAAGCAATAATCCAGGTTCTCATTCAATCTAGTTATCCCGGTGTAACAAAGAATGGTCTTCAAGAATTGAGTCCCTTTCGCATAAAAGTCCTGCACCGAGTCGTTTTTATGTCAACGTTATTTGCAAACGTCAAACATTTATCACAAGAACTACATGGACGCACTCGAGTTAATACGCCTCAACCTCGTTTCACCGATGGTTCTCTGTTTTGTCTTAGGCGCAGTCGCCCAGTTTTTCCGCAGCGACCTCAAACTCCCCGAAGGAGCATACACAGCCCTCAGCATCTATCTCCTTCTCGCCGTAGGGCTAAAAGGTGGAGTCGCCCTCAGTGGTGTTGAACTCAGCACTGTCGTCCTCCCCATCATCGGAACAGTTGTATTGGGCAGTTTGATTCCCGTCGTAATATTCACTGTCTGCCGCTCAATCGGCAAACTCGATAGCATCAATTCCGCTGCTCTCGCCGCACACTATGGCAGCGTCTCCGCCGTCACATTTATCGCTTGTATAACCTTTCTCGATGCCCTAAAAAGAGAATATCCTCTGTTCAGCCCCGCCCTTGTTGCGGTAATGGAAATCCCGGGCATTATTATCGCTTTGCTCTTAGTAAAAAAGGCCAGCGAATCCAAAGGAAACCTCGCCCACGCCCTAAAAGAAATCGTCACCGGTAAGTCAATCCTCCTCCTCGCTGGCGGAATGCTCATCGGCTACTTGACCGGCGAACAAGGCTACAAGGGGGTTGAGCCTTTCTTCAAACAACCATTCCAAGGTGCTCTCTGTATCTTTATGCTCGATATGGGGCTACTTGCCGTTGCAAGGTTGAGCGAGATTAAGAAAGCCGGTTGGTTTATCGTCGGCCTCGGAATCATTTCTCCTATCGTTATGGGAACCTGCGGACTCCTTGTCGGCAAATTCGTCGGTCTAGGACTGGGAGGATCAACTGTCCTGGCCGTTCTAAGCGCATCCGCAAGCTATATTGCTGCTCCAGCCGCCGTCCGAGTTGCCCTTCCTCAAGCAAACCCCAGCTACTACCTCACTGCCGCCGTAGGAATCACGTTCCCATTTAATCTTTCTATCGGCATTCCTCTCTATTTCAGCATCGCCCAAAAACTATTCACATAACCACTACCGCAGCAAACTCGGAATAACTTCTCCACTCACATCGGTCAACCTAAAATCACGACCCTGATAATGGTAAGTGAGCCTCGTATGATCGAGCCCCATCTGATTCAAGATCGTCGCATGTAAGTCGTGGACATGAACCGGCGTATCCACGACGTTGTAACCCAACTCATCCGTCGCACCAACGGAAGTGCCACCCGCAAAACCTCCACCTGCCGCCCACATCGTAAATGCCCTCGGGTGATGATCTCGTCCCAAAAATGGAGAGTTATCACGTGCTTCGTTCATCGGCGTCCTACCAAATTCACCGCCCCATATCACAATCGTCTCATCAAGCAAGCCACGTTGTTTTAAATCCTTGATCAAAGCCGCACTCGCTTGGTCAACTTCCCGGCATCGTTCTGGCAAACCATGTTTATCAATCGTATTTCCTTCATGATCGCCGTGGTTGTCCCAGCCCCGATGATAAAGCTGAATAAACCGGCACCCCCGCTCCACCAACCTGCGCGCCAGCAAGCAGTTGTTTGCAAAGCTCTTCTTCCCCGGCTCAGTCCCGTACAGCTCATGGATCGCTGCCGGCTCCGAATCAATCTCCATCAACTCCGGCACGCTAGTCTGCATCCGATAAGCCAATTCATACTGCTCAATCCGCGAAGCAATCTCCGGATCACCTTTCGATTTCAATGCCGACCGATTCAACTCCTTCAAAACATCCAGCGAATCCCGCCGAGTCGC
>JBJXDW010000038.1:0-18052 GCA_046154445.1 Fimbriimonadaceae bacterium
AACTGGAGAGGAGCAACGTTGCGTCCCAAATTTTGGGAGGAGTCTTTAAAATCTCGTCCTGCTGAAAACTAAATCCAGCTGTCGAAATCCTTGACTCGCCTGTCTATTGTAACAGGACCCGATCAAAAAAAAACAACAATATCGATATTTTTGCAAAAAATTCGCAATCTTGACTTACATGTCACACCCAAAATCTGGCGAACTCATCTGCAGACGGGTCTATCAATCTCCGAACATTCACAGAGTAGGGTTTAGAGGCGTTGATGGAAAGTGGTCAAAGAAGTTTTGGACTAATGGAAATGTCAGCCATCCGAGAGATGGCCAATATTGGTCTTGGCCACGCCACGACTGCGTTAGCAACTGTAACTGGAAAAGCGTTCAACATGGAAATCCCTAATGTTGAAACAGTTGCCCTTGAGCGGGTGCCGCTCATGTTTGGAAATCCGGAGGAACTTGCCGTTGGTATTTGTATGCCAATCGACGGGGATATTAATGGACACACCGCATTCCTTCTCCCATGGCCAAGTGCTCAACAACTTTGGAAACTCCTAATTGGATATGCTCCAGAAACGCCGGATCAGCTGGATGAGCTCTCGGCATCCGCCATGTTGGAAATAGGCAACATCGTTTCCTCAAGCTTTCTAAACGCAATATCAGATATGTCAGGGCTTAGACTCCACGCAACACCGCCGATGGTATCTGTAGACATTGTCTATTCAATCGCTTCCTCGATCGTTGCCGAGGCCGAAATGGATGACGCTGTCGCCCTTGCGCTAGAAACGCGCCTTTATGGCTTGGATGATTTGGACACTACGGGATACTTTTTATGCGTTCCTACAATGGATGGGCTTAATAAACTGTTCCACGCACTTGGTATTCCGGAGGCCGCCTAACTGTGCCGCCTGGGAATCAACTCCTTGTCGGAATGGCCGAAATCAAAGTTGCAAAGGGGCCAGCAACGTTTACATGCCTTGGCTTAGGCTCTTGCATCGGACTGGTCGTTATGGATGAGCAAGCAGACGTGACAGGAATGGTGCACATTATGCTTCCCGAATCGTTCAAAGATAAGCCTGTTGATAAGCCCGGAAAATTTGCAGACACTGGAATACCCGAATTACTTGCTCAGATGGAAAAACTTGGAGCTTCTAAGTCGAGAATGATCATGGCGTTTGCCGGCGGCGCACAAGTTTTTAAATATGGTTCGGAGAGCAGTTCCCGACTCGACGTAGGGGCGAGAAACGGCGAAGCAGTTGGAAATATTTTGAAAGGGATGGGCGCACGCATCCTTGCTATCGATGTCGGCGGATCAAGCGGCAGAACCGTAATTGTAAATGCGCAAGACGGTGAAGTTCGAGTAAGAACAGTCCACGGAGGAGAGAAAACTATTTGTAGCCTCAGACGATCGGTACGGAAGGTAGCGGCATGAGCCATACAATCACTATCGAACAAATCGTTTCAAAAACGACCGATTTACCAACAATTCCAGCAGCGGCGATCAAAGTCATGCGGGAAACCCAATCCGCAAGCTCAAGTGCCGCATCGGTGGCGAAAATCATTGTCACAGATCAAGCGCTCAGCGCCCGAGTTTTGAGACTAGCGAATAGTGCCTTTTACGGCCTGAGTCGAAGGATTGTCGATTTGCCAGAAGCCGTTGTGGTTCTGGGAATGAAGTCGGTCAAAAACCTGGCCCTAGTGGCAGGAACTTATCCTTGGATGCAACGTCCGGTGACCGGATACTGCCTCGGCCCTGCTGAAATGTGGAGACACGCGTTCGGAACAGCAGTAGCAAGTCAAATCATTGCGCGAGTCAGCGGCAAATCAAGTGAAGACGTCGCGTTTACTGCCGGATTGCTGCACGATATTGGAAAAGTGGCTCTCAGCGTGTGGATCGAAAATAAAATGGGAGCGATTTTGCTCTATGCCGGACGGGAAGAAATCTCATTCGATGAAGCGGAACGGCGGGTTTTGGGCTACGACCATTGCCAAGTTGGCTATCACCTTGCTACAAATTGGAACCTTCCAGAAGAAATCTGCGAAGCTGCGCTTCACCACCACACTCCTGTTCAAGCAACTAGCCACAAAGGGATTGTTGATTGCGTACATGTCGGAGATTACATTTGCTCAGCGATGGGTTTTGGACTAGGAGGCGACGGAATGCTCTATCGCTTCGATGAGTCTAGCCTTGGGCGACTCGGCATTACAATTGACCAAGTTGATGCAATGACGGACGAATTTGTCGATAAATTTGAAGAATATGAAACTCTGTTTTCGGAGATGGCAGCATGAAGAAACAAAGAATTCTCGTAGTAGATGACTCTCCATTTGTACGGAGAATGCTGATCGACTGGATCGGCGAACAGCCTGACATGGAAGTCGTAGGCTTTGGAAAGAATGGTGAAGAAGGGGTTAATCTAGCACGCGAGCTAAGACCAGATCTTGTTACGCTTGACGTCGAGATGCCAGTTATGACGGGGCTAGAAGCTCTGCCAGGACTTCTGGAAAGTGGAGCCAAAGTGCTTATGGTGTCATCCGTTACCCAACAAGGTGCGATTGCGACTCTCCAAGCATTGGAAATGGGCGCATTCGATTTCGTCACAAAACCTAACAATGCAACAAGTCTCAAGTTCGTCGAGTGCAAAACAGAGACATTGGATAAGATTCGAGCGGCTCGGTACATCCGAGGTTCAGCACAGAAGTCACCAATTATCCCAGTGAGCCGGCCCAAGACCAAGACAGACCGCGTTATATTAATTGCAAGCTCTACAGGCGGTCCGTCAACTCTGCGAACTCTTTGGGAAGCGCTGCCCGTTGGATTTCCCGCACCAATCGTTATTGTTCAACATATGCCGCCTGGATTTACTGCATCGCTTGCAAAGCGCCTGGATTCAACCGGTACTGTGCCATGCCGAGAAGCAGTTAACGGTGACCCCTTAATTCCGGGTCAAGGTTACATTGCGCCGGCCGGTCAACACATTGTCCTTGATCCACAACTCCATCTCAGAATGACCGATGAGGAAAAAGTGCACGGCGTTAAACCCGCCGCAGACTTTCTATTCGAGTCGGGGGCCAAGTATCTCGGATCGAGGGCAGTCGGTGTTGTTCTAACCGGAATGGGACGCGACGGCGCAGCCGGAGCTGTGGCTTTAAGGAAGGCTGGAGCTACTGTTATCGGCGAAGCGGAATCAAGTTGTGTCATCTACGGAATGCCAAAAGCAGCCAAAGAAGCCGGAGGAATTTCAATGGAATGTGAACTGAACGAAATGGCAGCTGCGATTGTTGCAAACCTCACTGGGAGGGCCGCCCGTGCTTCCTAAACCTGCCGAGTGGCAAGAGTTTTACTCTCAATTCAAGCGCAAAACTGGGCTTGATCTGGATCTCTATAAAGCCAACCAGCTCCAACGCCGAATCGTTTCCATGGTTGGGCAGCAATCCTGCGAGAATTTAAATGAGTATTGGCAATGGCTGGCAAAATCGCCCGCAAACGTTGAATGGTTTTTGGATCGACTTGCAATCAATGTCAGCGAACTCTTTCGTAACCCTGAAAAATGGGTCGAAATGGAGAAAGAAATCCTACCGCTTCTCCTTAAATCTAGTCCTCGACTTAAAATCTGGAGCGCGGGATGTAGCTACGGCGCGGAGGCGCTTACCCTTGCGATGATCCTAGATAAAAAATTTCCGGGTTCTCACCGAATCGTGGGATCGGACATCGATACTGCCGCCTTGAATCAGGCCAAGGCGGGCCAATTCAGCAAAAGCGATACGCGGTGTGTTCCAGCAGAATACAAAACTTATTTGCAAGAAAAACAAGGCGAGTTCTTCGCTGACGAAAAACTTCGCAAAAATCTCATATTCCAAAAGTGCAACCTTTTGGGAGACCGGTTTGATACCGGATATGACCTCATCATGTGCCGAAACGTCGTGATCTATTTTACCGACGAAGCAAAAGATGAACTTTATGAAAAGTTTTTCCGATCATTAAAGCCCGGAGGCATCCTCTTTGTAGGAAGCACAGAAAGGATTTCGAGATCGGAGGAAATCGGTTTTAGAACGGAAAAGCCGTTTTATTACCAAAAGCCCATCACGGGGGACAGAGAATGGCGAAACGCATCCTAATAACAGACGACGCGCTCTTTATGCGCGTCACATTGAAAAACATCCTTAGCTCGAACGGCTATGAAGTCGTTGGCGAAGCTGAGAACGGCGCACAAGCAGTGAAAATGTATTCGGAACTCAAACCGGATCTTGTCACGATGGACATTACAATGCCAGAAATGGATGGTCTTGAAGCCTTGAAGCAAATCAGAGCCGCAGACGCAAATGCAAAGGTTGTCATGTGCACTGCAATGGGCCAAAAAAACATGGTGGTCGAAGCAATCCAAAGCGGCGCGAAGGACTTTATTGTAAAGCCTTTTCAGCCGGATCGTGTCTTGGAGGCTGTGAGCAAATTGCTCGCTGCCTAGACAAGTGAAATCCTATAAGGAGTGCTTGAATGAAGGTTGAGTACGTAACCCCATTTGTGACTGCGTCGGTAAGCGTGATTCAGACCCTGATCGGAATCAGCGCTGAACGGGGCAAACTTTCGGCCCGTCCACAACTTTTCACGTCAAATCAAGTCAATATCGTCTGCGGTATTACGGGCGAAATCGAGGGCCAGGTCATCTATGGCATGTCAATGCTTACGGCAAAAAACATGGCGAGCAAAATGTTGGGTGGGCAAGAGGTCAAGGAATTTGACCAACTTGCGGCTTCGGCAATTTCGGAACTTAGCAACATGATTAGCGGTGGTTCTTCGAACCAATTGTTCCAATCAGGATTCAAGACCGATATCACCCCGCCAACAATTGTCAAAGGGCCAAACATCTCAATGTCAAATTTTGACATCCCGACCTTGGTAATCCCTCTGAATATTGCAGAAGTGGGAGAATTCGAAATTGCAGTGAGTTTGCGGCAACGCAACCTACAGGCCGCATAATTGTAGTCAATAACAAGAAATGAGCGTGAGGAAATCCCCCCTCCTCACGCCCTAGATTTGTCTCCTATCTTAACTTCTCCAGTAATAAGTAAGTTTGATTGTCCAGAGATAATGATGCGATCTCCCCTAAGTTCACTCTCAAAGTGACCTTTTCGAATTGAGAGTTGCGTACTTGTCAAGTTATTCTTGCCAAGGTCTCCAGCCCAAAGTGGAACTAGGTAAGATTGGGCCGACCCTGTGGCATGGTCTTCTGGCACACCTGATTGTGGCGCAAAAAACCGCACACAAAAGTCGGTCGTTTCTCCCGGGGCAGTAATCGCAAGACCCCGCAAACCAAGTGCCGCAATTTTCTCATATTCAGGCTGGTAATCAATAACTGACTTCTGATCCGGAAAGACTACAACCCAGTCATCCACGTTACGAAAGGCGGCAATTGCATCTGGTACCAATGCTAAAACGAGTTGAGAATCGCTTGGCACTGCCGGTCGCGAAGGAAAGTCCAGGGCAAACTTATCTTCGAACTGCACAACGGATAGCTCGCCAGATCGGGATTGAAAAATCAACGAACTACCTTCTCCCAAGGATGCCAAGAATGCAGCCGAAGCTAAAGTTGCATGCCCACAGAGATCGACTTCAACATTTGGCGTGAACCACCGAATTCTCTTTCCCGTCTCATCAGGTCCTACAAACGCAGTTTCCGCCTGGTTAACGGTTGTTGCAATCTGCTGCATTGTCGTGTCGTCAATCCATTCATCGAGCAAAACTACGCCCGCTGGATTCCCTGAGCCAGGAGAATCTGAACAAAAAGCTTCAACCAAGGCAAATGGCGCGAATTTTGGCATAACTTGATCCATTGGGGAGCAACTCTTTCGATGCTCAACCGTAAGAACGATTATCACATGGCTCAGCGCAAAGAAACTAAGACTATGAGGAAGCAATTTCCTGACATCAGTGTCGAGGCATTTGTCGCTGACACCGACCGGAAAGCTTTGGCCGCTCTTCAAAGAATCCCTCTTCTCCCAACCGTCATTACAAAATTCCATGAGTCGGGCTTCGACCGCTGGATCTATTGTTGGAATATGGCCATGAGCGTGAGGTGCGGACCAAAGCAGTACGGAACAATCTATCGGATTGCGGAGGAATGCAGCGGGATTCTGGATATGCCGACTCCTGAAATCTACTTAACCAATAATCCATTTCCGAACGCTTACACTGGCGGCGTAGATCGACCCTACATCACGCTCAGATCAAGCATCATCGACACACTTACCGACGAACAACTCTATCACCTCATTGGCCACGAACTAGGTCACATTAAGGCCGGGCACGTCCTTTATAAATCAGTTGCACGTTTTCTTATTCCGATTCTTGAATTAATTAGCCGTCGAACCCTTGGAGTCGCCGATGTTGCCCAAGTCGCCCTCATGTCAGCGTTTTTTGAATGGTCTCGGCAAGCCGAAATCACGGCTGATCGTGCGGGATTACTTTGTTCGCAAGACTTTTCTACTTCGGCAAGTGCAAATCTCATGTTGACAGGCGGGCCAAATCGGTTGATGCACGAAGCAAATGAAGCCCAATTTCTCGACCAAGCGAGAACCTATCAAGACATGAACTTCTATGATTCCATCGGCAAAATGATGGTATTTATGTTCTACGGCATGGGCGCAACTCACCCGATGCCGGTTCACCGCGTTCAGCAGCTTGAGCACTGGTATGAGAGTGGGGCCTACGGTCGTATTATTTCTGGAAATTATTCAAAAAAGGCTTGACAATGAGCAGGTTTAGTGATATATATATATATATATGGAAAATTATGTTCCACTTGTCGCCCTGTGTTTTTCCTTCATTGGAGCTATAGGTACTTCAGGGCTAACTCCTGAAGAAATCTCTAGTACGGTTGCAACAAAGTACGCATTGTATGAACCCAATACTTCATTGCTGGAATACCTTGAGGAACCTACTACTCCTTGCGGAGAGCTTGTTGACGTTGAAATTTGGGGTCCAGTTACTAATGCGACGACTTATGATTCAAACTGCGATACCCAAACTGAGCAAGTCTATCGAGCTCACAATCATTTTAAGAAAAAACGAATTTATGAACACGGCGTAGTTTGGATTTGCTACGATACGACAGCTACAATTTGTCACTCATATTTTCGACAAGAATGTCCTGGCACGACCTGCTTGTTAACTTCACCTGATGAGTAGATCAAAAAAATTGGGCTTGACGCTCATTGAAGTGATTGTTGTCATGGTTGTCGTTGTTCTTATTGTAGCGATCACCTTGTCAGTCTATGCACAATCAAAAGGCGCAGCAAAAACAACAGCAAGTATTAGCAACATGCGTCAACTTGGCCAAGCTGCTGCCATATACTCGGAAACCTATGGTAGCTGGCCAAATTCCTGTCGCTATTTGGTAGAGGCAAATCTGGTTCCGACAGCATTAGTAAGTAATTCTAATGACAGTTCAGGACAAGGACTTGGGAATATCGCCGTTACCGGAAACTACTATGGAGTTCGATCGCCTGGATTAACTAAATATAAACTTAGCTACGGAAGTTTCTTAGAATGGGAAATTTCACGTCCGATGAAAGAACTAATCATGGAAGCAGATGGCGGCGGTTGGCTCATTGACTTGAGTAACTCTAAAAAGCCTACTGACCCGAGGGATCTATTGTTCTCCGAAGGCATATATCATAGATCACTTTTCGACACTGCTATCGTTACAAGAAGGCACTATACGGCAAACGTTGGAGGACAACTTGGCAGAACTCCAAAAATGCTCTTTGCAGATAATGGCGAGAAGTTAAAGAAGTGAATCGTGAAAAAATGTCCAATTTGTGCGAAATATCTTGTTTTGTTGGGTTGAATTTCATTTTGCAATTATTGGTCAGTTCGATTGTGGACAAGCTATCAGGCGTGCAAAGTAACTTCAATACTCAATCACTTTTATTACTATTTTTTAGATCTGCAATTTTCGGAACGGTATTTCTTTCTGCAATTAAATGGACAGGACAAACTAACATTTGGATAATTGCTACATTCACATTTATTTTTAAAGTTTTATTGTTCTCTGCATATTCAGCGATGTTTCTTCGAATTTATGGATTGGATGTGGAATTGCAATTTTCATTTTTTGTTGTATCATGCCGTGTAGCTTTAATTTTTACTTTCTCATATGTTGTTGTACACGTGGGGTATCAACTTTATGACAACAAGCGTAAAAATAGTGGAATTGGCGATGTTGGAACTGGTAGGAGACGAGATATTTGAAAATCTGGAATCCGCTGATGACATTAATACATAGCGCCCGATGCCGGTTCACCGCGTTCAGCAACTCGAGCACTGGTATGAAGGCGGCGCATTTGGTCGAATTTTGAGCGGCAACTACAAGAAAGTTAAGGAATGATCTCACCAGTCGCGTTGAACAGCATAATCGGCTAGTCCCCTAAGATTTGCGGCTGCGTCACCAAAAGGAGTTAAAAGTTCACATGCTTCAGAAACAATGGTATTCGCCAGCGTCTTGCTCTGTTCTAGACCGATCAGTCTTGGGTAAGTAAGTTTATTCAATTCAGAGTCACTGCCCACAGCTTTGCCTAATTGTTCTGCCGTGGATGTTTCGTTGAGGACATCGTCTGCTACTTGAAAAGCCAGCCCCACTTTTTGCCCAAATTCCCTCAAAACAACCCATAAATCCCCGTTTGCACCCCCTAAAATTCCGCCAATTTCGCAACATGCCCCCAATAATGCCCCAGTTTTCCGGGCGTGAATCGTTTGTAAAAGCGCCATGTCTCCCTCAACTCCTTCTGAGAGAATATCGAGAACTTCGCCTCCAACTAAGCCATGAGAGCCAGTTGAATGAGCCAAGGCTCTTACACAAGCCGCAGTCTTAGCCGGATCGGGATTGCATAGGGATACCACTTCAAATGCGAGCGCAAACAAAGCGTCACCCGCGAGAATTGCCATCGCTTCGCCATAAATTTTATGACAAGTTGCTCTACCGCGCCTCAAATCGTCGTTATCGATTGCGGGAAGATCATCGTGAATGAGGCTAAAACAGTGGACGAGTTCGGTCGCGCAACCTGCATCCAAAGCTATTTCTGGCAATGCTCCTACAGCTTGAGCTGCGGCGATCGTCATGCCTGGCCTGAGTCGCTTCCCAGGTGCCAATGCAGAATAGCGCATCGCCGAATGGAGTTCGGATGGCGTCAAGTCAGCGGGAGAAAGGAGCTCGCTGAGTCGCGTGTCGACCTGCTCACGGAATTGTTGCAGGATGAGTTCGCCAGGCACTGCATGAGTGTACCAGTGCCATTTTTGGTGCCCTCAGGTTCGAAGCCCTGGTGAATCGGCCCATTGTTTTGGTTCGGCCCTGCGGTAACGTGCGAAGCATCATGGCAACGATTCGGCCGTTTAAGGGCTTGCGGTTCAATGTAGATACAAATCGTTTATCGAGCATTGTCGCTCCACCTTATGATGTCATTTCTCCTGCAGAGCGCGAGATATTGGCAAATCAAGATCCATTGAACGTCGTTCGATTAACACTTCCCGAGCAAAACTCCGACGATAGGAGTAAGTTTGTCAAGTACGCGCGAAGCGCGAGTCAGCTTGAAGAGTGGCGCCGCGGCGGTGAAATTCAGCTAGAGAATATGCCGGCGTACTACCGCTATAGTCAGAAATTCTCAGTACCAGGCACTGACCAAGTATTTGAGCGAACAAAGCTCGTTGCCACGATTAAGGTTGAACCTTACGACAAAAAAATTGTCCTGCCTCATGAACAAACATTCCCTAAGCACAAAGAGGATCGCATGCGGATTCTTGAGGCTACGCGAAGCCACTTGGAATGTATTTTCGGTCTCTATGAGGACCCTAATCAAGCATTACACAATTTAGTGACCTCGGCACCGGCTGAAGATATTTGTGACATTGTCACAAGCGACGACGGAATTGAGCACCGATTTGAGCGAATCGTGAATCCCGATGCTTTAAATTCAATTTCGTCCGCAATGGCGGAAAAATCCGTATGGATTGCGGACGGACATCACCGGTACGAAACTGCACTGTCATTCCGACAGAACCTACGTGAGAAACCTGGATTGATCGCGGAAGACTTTATGATGATGGCACTTTGTAGCATTAGTGATCCTGGTCTTGTTCTGCTGCCAACCCACCGTATTCTCAAGTCAATGCCATTTTCCGCCGATGAGCTAAAGGGCCGCCTTGCGGAACAGTTTGATGTCCGATCCCTTTCTAACAATGAGCTAATGAGAGAATTACAAGCGGTTGAAGCAATCGGGGGTCGAGGACTTGGAATTGCCATGCCTGGCGGTTCTGGTTTGCTTGCCGAAATTCGTAACCTTGATGCGCTTGTTGCGGAAATGACAGTCGCGGGAGGGGAAGACGTTAAGCGGCTTGACGTGTCAATACTTCATGGATATGTGTTTGCGAAGCTTCTCGGATTAACTGGGCACGATTTCTTTACTTACACTAGATTGGAACAAGAAGCGCTTGAATCGGTTGAGAACGGCGCACCAGCGGCATTCCTCATGAATCCTCCTACGGTTGAAGATATGCGCCGCATCGCGCTTAGTGGCGACTTTATGCCGCAAAAGAGCACCTACTACTACCCAAAGCTCCTGAGCGGAATGGTGATGTGGTCGCTCAAGGACTTTGAAGCGTGAACATACGGCTTTTAGGAACGGGAGGAGCCGATGGCGTTCCTGGACTTTATAGCGATTCTCGTGTCAGCCAGTACGCTCGTAAACATGGCGGAAGGGACATTAGATCGCGAAGTAGCGCTGTGGTTGACGACACGCTAAAAATTGATCTGGGCCCGGATACATGGAGCCAAATGGCGCGAGATGGACTGGATGCTCGCGATTGGACCGCGTTACTTTTTACTCACTCGGATGCGGATCATTTTGCCCCTGATGAGTTGATGTATACGCTTTATCCGTTCAACGATTTTGAATTCGCCGGATTTGTTGTATATGCCAACCTGCGAATTTGTCGGCGTATTCTGGAAAAGTTCCCCGAATGGCCCGTTGAAATGCGAACCACAAAGAGCTTTGAGCGATTTCAGCATGGGGGCTACGAGATCTTGCCGATCCGTGCCCATCACTTGCATGAAGAAGACGCCCACAACTATGTGATTAGCGATGAATCGAGCACATTGCTCTACGGGACAGATACCGGAATCTGGGATGAGCCAACTTGGGAAGCGCTCCAAGATGTCAAGTTAGATTGTCTCATTTTGGAATGTTCCGAAGGATTTGCAAGCACTGCATACGATGGTCATCTTGATGCCAACGAGTTTGAAATGGTGCTCAACAAGCTCAAAATACAAGGAACGGTCACGGGTGACACCAAGATTTGGACTACACACCACAGCCACCAGGGAGAGGCAACTTACGACGAATTACGCAAGCACTTTGAACCGATGGGCGTCAATATCGGCTACGATGGCGTCGTTATCGAATTTTAGACTATTCATTCTCAAGAAAACGGAGTCAATCGTTCAGCTTGCCCGCTGGGATCCCGGAAAATCCAATAGAGAATAACCCCAACTCCTGCTATGCCGCCTATTACTGCGACTATCGCAAGTCCGCCTCCAATAGACTCGCCGGCGTACGCTGCAGCGGGAATGATGCCCGCAATAAATGCCCATCCAATCACCAATTTGACAAATGCGGTCGTTCGGGTACCAACTTTGCGGCTAAGCATGAGCAGATAGGGCGCCTCGCATTTGAGGCAGTTGACGGTTCCAGGGCGATTCTTTTGACCACATTTGGGACAAGCGATGGGAAGATGTCTTTTAGGGTCGGTCGCATCACCACGCCATTTTTTGATCATGTAGTCCTCGTTGCGATACATATCACGCATCGAGCGGTTGTTAAAAGGATCCATATTGTTGGGAATCCGCTCAAGCGTTTGTTCAGCCAGGGCAATGGCATGTCCGTGATAGCCAGCTTCAAAGAGGCTCTCGCATAATTTGAACCAGGCTGGGAAGTTGTCGGGATGGATTGATAGTTCAAGAATTGCGCGGTCAATGTGTTCGGCGTTGATTTCTCTCAGATCATGGCGATCAAGGTAATTGTCAGCGAACTTAAACATTACGATAAGAGAGAGCATCCCGACGATGGTAATTCCTTGTACGACGGGACTCTTGCTCATCAGCGAAAGGAACAAGGCGAGGATAAGGATGAATATCGTCAAAACACCTGCAAATCCTGGAATATCGCCCCCGACAGTCCACCACATGACGATGACTGCGCAAACGGCAAAAATCGGCACCATGGCCGCAATCGTAACAGCAGTAGAAAGAATGTCGCCTATCATTCCTCAAATTATACGGCGAGTTGTGATTTCAGTAGTCTATATTTTGTTGAGATCTTGTTCTCTTACGAGGATAACGTAGTTCGGAGTAAAAGCCTTTTCTTCCTTTGTCAGGAGTTTTTTGACTTCATCGCTAGTGTTTTCCGCGAATTTTTCTTGAATGCGCTCGGTCGCGATCTTATGGACGTCTTTCGGAATATCAATTAGCACGTTTAGGTCGACAGTTACGGCAACTTCATCTTTGTTGTAGTAATTGGAAACTGTCCCCTCCATATCCTGCATGTGCTCAAAGAACATATGAATTTTTCGATCTTCTTCAGTGACGTCCCGAACTTTTACTCGGACGCGGTCGCCTTCTTTGATTGATGCCATTGAGACTGAGTTTACCTTTGGTCGCCGCGACCATTCTTCCCTTGATAGAGCCTTTCCATAAAAGCGATCAAATAATTGACTTCGTTCGTCTGGGGCACTTCTCGTCGGACGATCTCAATTGCATTGCTTAAAGCGAGTTTTGACTTAAAAATGAGCTTGCAGGCTTTGTGGAGTGCCATGCGCTCGTCAGGTTTAATCCCGATCCGACGTAGACCAATCGCATTGATATCATAAACCGTTTGTTCGGCCCCTTCGACGATCATAAAAGGCGGAACATCCCGAGCGATTCGGCTCATTCCGCCGACCATCGCCATTTTGCCAATACGCACAAATTGGTGAACACCCGTCATTCCACCAATGGTTGCATTCTCTTCAACCGTGACATGACCCGCCATCGCTACATTGTTTGTGATCGTCACATCGTTCGTAATGTGGCCGTTGTGCCCCATATGAACGAATCCCATGATGTAGTTGCGATTCCCAACGACAGTTTTGTTCCCTGCACCAGTTGCACGGTGAATCGTAACGTATTCACCGAAAAAATTATCATCACCAACTTCGAGATAAGTCTCCTCATCTTGATATTTTTTATCTTGCGGATCTCCCCCCAAAACTGTTCCCTGGCACACCTTGTTCCGCTCTCCCATGATTACGTTGCCCTTTATCGTTACATGAGGCTGAAGGACGCATCCGTGACCGATTACTGCTTTAGCCTCAACGACGCAATAGGGCGCAATTTCGACGTCATCGGCGACGTGCGCATGGGGGCTAATGATTGCGGTTGGGTGGATGTTTGTCAATTAGAATTCCCGAGGGATGAATTTAAAGATCATTTCCATTTCTGCGGCAACTTGTCCGTCTACTGTAGCGACGGCTTTGATTTTGCCAACAGTTCCTTTCAGCTTGAGAAGATCAATTTCAAGTCTGAGTTGGTCACCCGGTACAACTTGACGACGGAATTTAACGTTATCGATGCCTCCAATAACGGGGATCATGCCTTCGAGTTCTGGATCGCTCAATAGAATCACGGCTCCACATTGGGCCAATGCTTCCAAAATCAGTACTCCAGGCATAATTGGAACACCAGGATAATGGCCCTGAAAGAACGGCTCATTAATAGAGACGTTCTTGATGCCAACACATCTCTTCTTCGGTATGACCTCAATGATCCGATCCACCATCAAAATGGGGTACCGGTGAGGCAGGTACTTCATGATTTGTTGAATATCCATGGCTGCCAAACAGTATGGATTATGACGTTATTCAGCTTTCGGCGTTAAGGTCCGCTTTTTCGCTGGCGAGTTTTTCGGTTTTAGTCTTCTTTCGATCCCGAAGGATTTCGAGGACAATAGCAACGACGCTCAAGATGACTATCGCGAGAATGACTTTTTCAAAATTTTGTCTGACCCACGGAATCTCTCCGAGAATATAGCCAGAACCGACGCAGACCCAAACCCAAATAAAGCTACCAAGGATGCACTTGGGCAAATATTCTTTGAACGGCATTGCATCCATCCCGGCAACGAATGGGGCTACAGTTCTGACGATCGGCACAAATCGACCGAGAATAATCGTTTTCGCCCCGTGTTTTTCATAGAATGCCCTTGTTTTATCGAGCCAGTGTGGCTTGAAGAACTTGGCTTTGAAAAGGAATCGGTGTCCTAAAAATTTGCCGATATGAAAGTTCATGCTGTCACCCAATATTGCGGCAATCGGCAATCCTAACATAAGGAGAGGGAAACTAAATCCGTTCCGATCCGGGTGAGAAAATAGTCCCGCAGCGAACAAAAGTGAGTCACCGGGCAAAAACGGCATGATTACGAGGCCGGTTTCGAGAAAAATCACTCCAAAAAGGACTAAGTGAACGGCAGGGCCAAATTGATTAATCAATTGCTCAAGATATTTATCTACGTGAAGTAGAACGTCTAGGAAGTTGCCCATTTCAGTTTGCGTCCGCTAGTATGGTCCGACATTGACTTGCGACAAAGGGACTGTAGGTTCTCGGAATTAGCTTAAATACTCCTTAGTTCTTCTTCGGGATGCAAGTTGGCGTAATTTTTTGATCGCCTGAATTTCAATTTGACGTACTCTTTCCCGAGTAATCTTGAGTTCTTCGCTGAGGTCGTCGCGAAATTTGGTCGTTCCGTCATCATTTCGAAGCCGATAAGTTACAATCCGTCGCTCCCGGTCTGTAAGCAGAGTAAGGAATTCCTGCAGTTCTTCGATGACCTCACTGTGCATAATTTCTGATTCTGGGTTATAGGCCGAAAGATCTGGCAACATGCCGCCAAGGGTAGTGCTCTCGCCATCACCAACTCGAATATCAAGGCTAATGAGTTCTTGTGATGCTTGCATAAGGCTTGTAAGCTTACGCAGGCTCATACCAAGTTCACGGGCAATCTGATCAGCCGTTGGATCACATCCAGTTCTTGATGAAATTTCTGACTTGGCCTTTTCGATACGCCTCAAGGCTTGGCTGATATGCGCAGGCAATCGAATTGCCTTTCCTTTACAGTCGACGGCACGACCGATCGATTGTTTGATCCAGTGAGTGGCATAGGTTGAAAAACGAAATCCCTTTGTTGGATCAAAGCGATGAACGGCCGTAATGAGGCCGATAACTCCTTCCTGAACTAAGTCTTCGAGAGGTATGTGCCGCGAATGATAAGATCTGGCAATATTAATAACTAGCCGAATATTTGACTCTACAAGGCGTTCCTTTGCATCTGCCGAACCAGCTTGGGCGGCGACTGTGAGTTCTTTCTCTTCCTCAGCGGTCAAGAGCGGTGCCTGTGTGAGGCGGCTCAGGTAGCTGGAGAAGCTAGAGTCCTGTCCAGAAGCGTCTCGGTGCATTGCTTCGCTTATGCTTATCACGCGCTCGTGCCGTGGGCGTTTCGGTGATAGTCTTTATGCGGCAAGGGTTGTGCCAGTATTGCTTGATCAGCTTTATTGTCAGTTTGATCTATTTCTTTGACGCCAGTTCACAGTCAAAGTTCTCGCTTGCGATGAATATGAGAATGTTATGAATTAGAATAGAGTGAGATTCGGATGGTGTACAACGAAGAAGAGTATTTGGGGCGCAGATTCGAGGGTTGGAGACGGCTCGCTTTGCTTTGTGACAAGGCTTCTCGTACGTTTCGCGATTTAACGGGAGCCGAAATTGTTGAATACGTTCGTCTATATCGGCAAACTTCGGGTGACCTTGCTTATCTTGCCGCCCACTCAAGTAACCGCGAAGTTGTTACGTATTTGAATTCAATCGTCAGTCGAGCGTATGGTCAGCTTTATCGTACTCGAACAGCAGGCTTCGGAAAAGTTTTGAAGCAAGGACTTTGGCTTGCCGCAGACACGTTTCGTCGACGAGTTTGGTTCGTGGCATTTACCTTTCTGCTGTTTCTATTTGCCGCGTTTTACACGTCCACAATGATGACAATCAAACCAGAAACACGATCTTACTTTGTTGGCCAAGAAATGGAACCGCTCTTTGCGGAGTGGCGAAAAGGCGGTTTTGAGGGTCGATCGGCAGATGAAAGCGTGATGATGACGGGTTTTTATGCCAGCAATAATCCAAAAGTTGGGATTATGACAATTGGTATTGCAGCCGGGACGGCAGGAATTGGATCGACCATTCTTATATGGAAAAACGGAGTAATGCTGGGTGCATTGGGCTACGATATGTTCTCGGTTGGCAAATTGGGATTCCTCCTCAGTTCGATCATGCCTCACGGAGTAAGCGAAATGGGGGGGATTTTTGTCGCTGGCGCCGCCGGTTATGTTTTAGCATTTGGGCTCCTCTTCCCGGGGTCGCGCCGCCTAGTTGATTCACTAAAACATTCTGGCAAAGACGCGTTTGTTCTTGCAGTTCTGGCTCTTATAATGATTTTCGCTGCTGCTCCGATCGAGGGTTTCTTCAGCTTTAATCCGCTCATCCCACAATCAGTTAAAGTGGCCTTTGCTCTGGTGGCAATTTCAGGGTGGACTGCGTTTTTGGGATTTTATGGGCGCAAAATTTCGGCTCCGGATCTTGGCTTAGATTAAAGCAACTTCTTAAAAATAGAAGTTGGGAAGTAACTTGCAATTATGCGGGCCCGACTCTTCCATCGACTGGGTTCTAGACTAAGTGATCTCTTATAATGGTTCCGCCCTTCTTTCGCCTTGCCGCCGAGTACTTTGACTGTGCCGAGACATGCTTCGTTATGAGCTTTTGCCGCTATGAGTTGGGCGTTTGAGAAACGTCCGTCATAGCTGGAAATCCGCTCGTTGATCCATTCCCTGAGCATTTCATCATCACGCCAGATGCGCTCTAATTTATGACTGGCATTCGCCCCATGAACCCGATAAAGTGTGAGAGGATCTGCGATGTACCCGGCATCATACTTCTCGCATATCCGGTACCACATCTCCCAATCGCCACTTCCAAAATAGGATTCATTAAAACCACCAAGCTCGTCAAAACATTGTTTTCTAGCAAGGACTGCACTTGCAATGATTGAATTTGCATAAATGAGGGCCAGCAAAATATCTCCGGTTTCTGTACGGGGGAAATCAAAGCCAAGTGGAGAATCATGTCTTTCGTGCCCATCGCCGTCAATAAAAAATCCGTCGGTGTGAACAAGACCAATTCTAGGATTGGAGTCCAGCATAGAGATTTGTTTCTCAAGTTTTGTAGGCATCCAAACGTCGTCATCGTTGAAAATGGCAATGAACTCTCCTTTTGCTGCTTCGAGGCCAACATTGAGAGTTCCGTAGGTACCTAAGTTCTCTTCATTAAAAATGATCGTTGCGTTCTGTTGAGATGCGAGCCATTCGCGGGTGCCATCGGTTGACCCATCGTCAATCGCAATAATTTCAAAATCTTGGAACGTTTGGTCTAAAATACTTTGCCATGCAATTGGGGCATATTTGATGTGATTATAACAGGTGAAAAGAACTGAAACTCGAGGCATTTTTATTGAATTCTGACTTCGACTGACCAGTCTACAATGTCAAGGTCGGGATCAGGTGTGTCACCTTGCGGTTCGGTCAAGATTTGGTTTTGATTATTGTAAATTTGGCTTGTATTGAGTCTGATCGTGATTGGCGAATTGGTCTGAGTCACTTGATTACCGTCGCCGAGGGCATCCCAAAATCGCCCTCCACCCGATGTATTTATGTTGTTCATTGTGAGGAAGTTGATTTGGATTGACTTATAGTTCGGAACATCAATCGCAGGCACTAACTGGCTCAGGTCTATTTCAAACTGGATCTCTCGATCTCCCTCGCTTGTAGGAGTGTAATTGACGGGAACGCCAGTTTGAAAGTAATTGTTTAGGGTGGTGTCTTGAAACTTTTGAATCTGAAATTGGGGTTGGGCGAGTGGATTCCAAACAATAAAGT
>JBJXDW010000039.1:0-6938 GCA_046154445.1 Fimbriimonadaceae bacterium
TGTTGCGGCTGTCCAGCACAAACTCAATTCGACTCCGCGCAAATGTCTAGGCTGGCGCACGCCGGACGAGGTATTTTTCGAGATGGCCGTTGCACTTCAACCGTGAATTCACCTTCCTGCCTGCGCAGGAATGACATTGACTTTATAGTGCTGGCAGTGACATCTCTGCCTGCGCGGAAAAGTTAAGTCGTGGAGGCTATTCTTACGAGCCGTCGAAATCAGCGAGGTCGGGGATGACGCAACCGTAAGGTGTGGTTTTTGAGGGGTTGAGGTTTTTCCCGGCAAGGACGCTGGCGATGGCGTTGTCGAGGTCGTGGGATGTGATCGTCTTGCGACGGACACCGAGATCGGAATACATATTATTGATTCGGCCTTGGTATCGGGTTTTTCCGTCTTTATCGAGAACAAATGCTTCGGGGGTGACTTTGGCGTTCAAGAATTTGACGAGGGCGTGAGAGGTGTCGATTGACTGGGAATATGTGAATTTGAAGTCTGATTTGTGCTTTAGGACTTGGGATTTTGTGAGCCGGGGGTCTATGTAAATGCCGACGAAGTTGATATTTTTGGATTTGTATTTGGTATAGATTTTTTGGAGATCGGGTTGGGAATCGTTTGCGATGGGGCAGTCGTGAGAGATGAATACAAGGACAGTCGCGGCTTTTCCGGAGACGGGGATTTGTTGCCCGTCGACCAGGGTGATTTTGGGAGCAATGGTGAAAGTGGCAATGAGCGCGGCGAGCATTGGTTGTATTGACGCTTTTTGAGGGGTAAGGGTTTTGGCTGTGTACTGAGAAACCCGAACCGATTCCTACCTCCGCAGGAATGACATAACAATGCGCTTGCTGCAGAACTACTTTTTTGTCCACAAGTAGATGGCCATGGCGACGAGGAAGACGGCAAAGACTTTTCGCATAGTAACAGGATCAAGACCAGAGGCGATGTTTGCACCGGCAAGGGCACCGGCAAAAAGTCCGACAGAGATTGCGAGAGCAGCGCTTATGTCAACGTTTTTATCTTGATAATATTTGTAGGCACCGAGGGCACCAACGGGCAGGAGAAGGGCAGCTAGGGATGTTCCCTGCGCTTTGTGTTGAGTGAAGCCGAGGGCAAGGATGAGGGCGGGAACAATGACGATTCCTCCGCCGATGCCGAAAAGGCCACTGAGAACCCCCGCAATGAGGCCGGTGAGCAGGCCAATGAGTAGTGTGCTCATAGGGCACTTAGGTTACCAGGCAGGCATTAAGTTGAGAATTTGAGAACCCGCTCGACAGCTTCTCGCTGGTGGGCGAAGTGTTCGTCAGATTGAAGGCCTTGGGGGTGATAGAGATAGTCAGCAACGGGAATATCGCAGGCAATGAGGTCATCGTAGAGACCACGGCCGTAAGCGATAATGAGTGGGTTTCCTGATTCCTTGACGGTCTCTTGACCCGGCCCACGCCACCATTCGGAGAGAATGGTTCGACTGTTTTGTCCGGCGTGAAGACTGGGGTGGGTGATCCAGATACCGAGTCGATAGAGTTCGTGGAGGATTCGGGCTTTCTGTTCGAGCCGGAGCATGAACTCTTGATTTGCTGAGTAGTCGCGTTGGACGAGGTCAGCGAGGGCGTGCCAAACAGGAGAATTCTTTTCTTCGCTTGGATTGGGGAAATTGTTGATGAGTTCGGGCTCACCGGCTCCGAGGCAGTAGGGAGTGCGAACAAAACTATTGGGCGATTGTTGGACGCCGATTTTCACCCATGATGAGCGAACTTTGAGGCTGAGTTCTTCCGGCTCGGTGACTTGATCGCGGGGAAGAAACAGGAGCGTTTTGACTTCGGTGGGACGCCAGAAATACCGATATGTTTCGGCAGCAAGCGCAACATCGACCGTTTCCGGGTGGTCGATCCCGTTTTGAGTCATCCACAGTTGGCCTTTGAGATAAGTGCGTCCAATTGTGGTGATCAGGTTTTGGGATATCACAGCCATTGGCGTTAGACGCAATAGTGTGCGCCAGAAGCAAGAAAAAACCAAGACCGTCCTAGTCCTTACGGCACTTTTGAGTTCAGCTAGACTCCTTGTAATGTCTCGTTGGCCAGCCCAGCTTCCTCATCCTGCGTTGGTTTTTGTGGTTTTTGCTTGGGGCTTTAATTTTGCGATTTTAAAACTTACTTATGAAGAAATGCCAGTTGAAGTCGTAATGTTGCTGAGATATTTAGGGATGGGGATCGTTTTATGGCTCTATGCGAAATCAATGAAATTGACGTACAAGCCCACTCAATCAGAGGTCTCCAAGTTCTTGTTTGCAGGGTTTATGAGTACCGGGCTATATATGGTTTTGTTTTTGGAAGGAATGTCGAAGGTCGGGGCAGCACAAGGCGCAGTTTGTTTGGCAACGGCTCCGATTTGGGTCAGCATTTTCTCCGTGATCTCGGGTCATGATCGAGGGCGTTGGCAACTTTTTGTTGGAGGTTGCCTTGCCTATTTTGGTGTGGCGGCAGTGATCCTTATGGGGAGGGGAGAGCGCCACTGGACGCCACTTGGCTTGACTCTGATGCTCTTGTCTGCCTTAGTTTGGGCGATCAGCGTTGTGATGATGAAACCGCTTTTGAAAGATCGGCCGGCGGTCGGAGTCTATGTTGCAACGTATCCTGGCGCGGCTTTGATTTTGGTTCCTTATGGAATTCGCAAAGTTCTTGAATTTGACTATTCGAAAGTAAGTTGGGTGGGCTGGAGTGGGCTCAGCTATTTGATCTTCATTGCAGGGTTTGGTGCGTTCACGGCTTATTATGTTGGCGTCAGGGAAGTAGGCGCATCAAAGACATCCATGATTGCTTATTTTGTGCCCGTTGTTGCGGCCTTTGCGGCCTGGGGTTTGCGCGGAGAGTCTTTAAATCTGCCCCAGGGGATAGGCATCATGGTTGTCTTGCTTGGTGTTTGGTTGGCAAGCGCATTGCCGACTCGGAAAATTGTACAGGCAGTTGCAGGACCAGATCGGATAGGATAGAAGAAGATGAAAGTTGGCGTAATTGGAACAGGTGGCATGGGCAACGTTCATGCGCGGCACTACAAGAATATTAGTGGAGTTGAACTCTTTGCTTGGGATCGTGACGCGGATAAATTAGGGGCATTTAGTAAACATCACGGAGCGACAAAGGCAACGAGCTACGACAACTTGTTGAGTCAAGTTGACTTGATTGATATCTGTGTGCCGACTTCGCTCCATTTGGAAGCGGTTTTGCAATCGATTGATGCCGGGGTTGCTACATTAGTGGAGAAGCCAATGGCACGGCGACTTGACGAGTGCAAGCAAATGATTGATGCGGCGAATGCTAAGAATGTGTTGCTGGGTGTTGGTCATGTTGTTCGATTCTTTCCAGAGCATCGGCGGATTCACGATTTGGTTGTGGCTGGTGAAGTTGGGAAACCAGCGAGTTGCCGAATGCGGCGTGGGGGTAAAGCTCCGCTCGGGAGTGAGGGGTGGTTCCGCGATCCGGCCCACAGTGGTGGAGTGATGCTTGATTTGGCAATTCACGACTACGATTGGATGCGCTGGACATTTGGAGAAGTGAAGCAAGTTTTTGCCAAGTCAGTTCGGCTTGGTAAGACGGTTTCGGGTGCAAAGTTCGAAGGTGATTATGCGTTGACTACGCTGACTTTTGAATCGGGAGTCGTGGGGCACTGCGAAACGACTTGGATGGATCCAGCAGGGTTTAGAGCCACGGTTGAAGTTTCAGGATCGGAGGGGATTATTGAATTTGATTCGCGGTTGGCGCCGCCGGTACGGATGAGTACCGATTCTGGCTCGATTGCAATGTCGCAGATGGATGGATCTGATGATCCGTACTTCCGCCATTTGTCGGCAGTGGTTTCGGCGGTCAGGACAGGAACTCCCATGCCAATTACGGGTGTGGAGGGTATGGCGGCGGTAGCGATTGCGGAAGCAGCAATTGTAAGCGCGATGGAGAATCGTCCGATTGATCCACGGGAACTTTTGAAACAGGTCGTTGGAGTTTAAAGAAAATGGTTACTGCTCTTGCTTTGGTTTTGGGACAAGCGATTCCGTTTGCAAATGTGGAGGTGTTTCCTTCGTCGTTGCCAGGTTTTCAGCCCTGTGAACCAAGTGTTGCTGTGAGTCGTACTGATCCGCATGTTGTGGTTGCGGGGGCGATTTTGGACAATGTTGCGGTTTCAAATGATGGCGGAATGACCTGGAAATTATCGAAACTCAAATCGGAATACGGGGTGTTTGGTGATCCTTCAATTATTTCTGATTACAAGGGCGATTTCTATTATTTGCATTTAGCGAACCCTCCCAAACCGGGGCAGTGGTTGGAGCGGATTGTTTGCCAGAAATCGACGGACCAGGGGAAAAGTTTTAGTACCTCGGCGGGGGTCGGATACAACTTGCCAAAGAACCAGGATAAGCAGTGGCCGGCGGTTCACCCAACAAAGCCAACCGTGGCGGTGAGCTGGACTCAGTTCGACAAATATGGGGCAAAGGAGCCGGAATACAGGGCAAATATCATGTTTAGTCTCTCATCTGATGGCGGGAAAATTTGGACAAAAGCGGTTCAGGTGAACGATGTAAGCGGGGACTGTTTGGATGGGGATATGACTCCTGAGGGAGCGGTGCCGGCGATTGGCCGGGATGGAGCGGTTAATGTTGTGTGGGCGTTTGATGGCAAGCTTTGGTTTGATCGGTCGGTTGACAATGGAAAGACTTGGCTCGCTCATGACAGAATGGTCGTGGCGCAGGGCGGGGGGTGGGACATGGAGATTCCGGGAGTTGGGCGGGCGAACGGGATGCCTGTAACTGTAGTCGATAATTCCGGTGGAAAAAACGACGGGACGATTTATGTCCTTTATGGTGACCAGCTTAAGGGGGCACATGATTCGGATGTCTGGTTGGTTCGTTCGACCGACAAGGGAGCGACTTGGTCTCCGCCGTTGCGGGTGAACATGGACTTGCCGGGAGCACATCAGTTTTTCCCCTGGTTGACGATTGACCAATCGACGGGGAATCTCTATGCGGTTTATTACGATCGGCGAGGATTCTCGGGGATGGATACCAATGTTTATGTGGCGTGGTCTTTGGATGGTGGAGTTTCGTTTCAGGAGCGGCGTGTCAATCGGGAAGTTATTGATATGAAACCGAAGGGGTTCTTTGGTGACTACAACAATATTTCAGCATCAAAGGGCAGGATTGTTCCGATTTGGACAGGGGTCAAGGGCGGGAAGACTTCGGTTTGGGTGGCTCCGCTGACGTTGTCGGAGTTAACTAAGGGTTAGCCATGTTACTCAAAAGCTCTACAACCGTCCTTCGCATACAGTTTTTAGCCCGCATCAAAGGAGTCATCCCATTTTTGTCGGGGATTGAGGGATCGGCACCGCACTTTAGGAGAGCTTTTGCGATTTCGAGGTGTCCTTGGCGAGCAGCCATGTGGAGGGGTGTGGTTTTCATGACTCCATTTCGTGAGTTGACGTCGGCTCCGGCATTGATGAGGGCATTCACGATCGAGGGGCCGGTTGGTTTGTTACAGCCGTTAGCTAATGCGTATAGCGGCGTGCGATCACCGTTGTCCAGAACGTCCGGATCGATACCGAAGGAAAGGGCGGTTTGGGTCGTTGAGAGGCAACCATTTTTGACGGCGAAATGAAGGAGGGTGCGACCGTTAAAACGGTGGCTCAACAGGGAAGGTTTATCATTGAGCCAACGGACGACAAATGGTTCGTAAACCGAAGCATTTTCTTCGAGCATTTTGTCTAGAAGGCCAATGAAGACGGACGGCCGTTCGGCGAAATCTGGGGCGAGTTTGATGACCTCATCTGTTTGACCACTTGCGAGGAAGGCGACAAGGGAATCGAGTTTTAGTTGTCGGTTCCAGCAGAAGTCGAATTCAGGATGGCGGATCGGGGAGTGGTTTTGGCCGAGGAGATACAAGGACGCTTCTGTGAAGAATTGGACAATGATGTCTTTGAACGCCGGGTCTACAGTGGAATTTTCGATTGCAATTTTCATGTTGGCAAGCCAAGCATCGCGTTCCCCTTGACTAATTGTAAATCGGCTATGAGATTGCCGGAGGCTAAGCCACCATCGGTATTGCGTGTGAGATTCGTCACCCCCCAAGAACTGAATAAGGAAAGCGGAAAATTCTTCGGTAGCACAACGTAGGCTTTTGCCCGGAAAGAGCCGTTTGAGAGTTGTATCGTTTGCAACAAGGGTGTAGAAATCCTTTGATAGTCGTTTGCAACCGGTTTCTCCCCCGATGGCAGTTAGTATTTTGCTGCTCTCGTTCATGTTTTCTGATTTTGTTGCAGACCGCAATGCCAGGATTGGATCATGGGTGGGGACTGGATTCGGGCGACAAGCTGGTTGGGATGATCGATGGCCCAGAGCGCGAGGTCGGCATGTTTGCCGACTTCGAGCGTGCCGATTTGATTTTGGAGGCCGAGGGCGCGAGCAGCGTTGAAGGTGGCTCCACGGAGAGATTCAGTAGGAGTGAGCCCGAAAAGGGTGCTTGCCATGTTGAGGGCGAGGAGGAGGTTGGTCGATGGACTGGTGCCAGGGTTGCAATCGGTGCTGACGGCCATGTTTACTTTGTGGTCTCGAAATGCTTGGATAGGAGGGAGTTGGGTTTCTTTGAGAAAGTAGAACGCGATGGGGAGGAGGACGGCAGTGGTTCCGTTTTGGGCCATTTTGATAACGGATTCTTCGGATGTGTATTCGACGTGGTCGGCAGAGAGGGCACCGAATTCGGCAGCGAGACCGGCACCCTCGAGGTTGGAGAGTTGGTCAGCATGGATACGGATAGGGATGTTTTGCGATTTGGCGGCTTGGAATAGTTTTTTTGTTTGATCGGGGGTGAAACCGACGGATTCGGTGAAGCTGTCGATGTAGTCGATCAGGTTTTCTTGGATTGAAGCTGGGAGAATAGTGCTGATAATATAGTCGATGTATT
>JBJXDW010000040.1:0-35652 GCA_046154445.1 Fimbriimonadaceae bacterium
GTTGGTCGGTCATTGAATTTATTATAGTATGGAGCGGGAGAAGAGAATCGAACTCTCTACATTCAGCATGGGAAGCTGACGTTCTACCAGTGAACTACTCCCGCATAGGGGAAACAAATTTGGAGCGGGAGACGAGAATCGAACTCGCATAGCCAGCTTGGAAGGCTGGAGCTTTACCACTAAGCTACTCCCGCTCGTGGCGAGGTCTATGATACCCGAGGGGGCTGGGGGTGGGCTTTGGGACTGGGGTTTTGGGTTTGTCGGCCCGGGCGGAGGAGCGGAGCGACGAGGGCGTGGCCTCGGGCGGGCCGACAAGGATTCTTTACGAACCTAAGTTTATGGAGGCAGCATTGGTTTTCGTGAGAGGTGATTCGATATAAGTTCCCGGGCTGTGCATTACTTATCCCGGGCCGCTAAGTTTCTGTATTTGCCTTCAATTTTACTTGAGATTGAGCTAGAAACTCACGCTGATCGCCCAAGCAGCATAGCGGCCGGCTTGGGTACCGAGAGTCGCGGTGAGGTGGGCGTTGCCAACTTTGCCGATATCGTAGGCGAGCATTTGATTCCAATGAAAGGTGTCGTATTCGAGCAAGGCTTTGAACCGGGAAGTGATTGTAGTGCTAACGCTGCCGAAGACACCACGATAGCGGGTTGATCCGTAACCTAGGGAGAGGAACGTGCCGGGTGTCGGTTCGTAAGTTGTGACAAGGTAGGGGCTTCGCGAGGAGTTGTTGTCGTTGGGATTGCCGAACCCGGATGATCCGCCGGAGCCACTGACATCCATCACCCCGATTGCAAAGACTACTGGGCCGGTTTGGGTGGGTGTGAATTGCGCAGAGCCGATGTTGTCGAGTTGCGACGAAAGAACTGAGAATCCGTAAGAAAAATCGCCATAAGTGCCGACTTTTGCGCCGATTTGGAGAACGGCGGTGCCGTTGGCGGAATTGCTACCGCCGTTTCGGGAATTGTCGGAAAAGCGGGGGGTGAGGTTGTTTGAGACGAATGTTCCGCTGAGAACCCAGTGCCAATCCGTCAAGGTGTAGGCAACGGGAGTGCTGTATGAGAATGCGCCATGAAAGTCGGGATGCCCTAGGCGGTTGATACCATAACCTTGACCGGGCAGGCCGTTGAGATTGCGCATAGACGGGTACTGACCTGGGCGATAAAAGCTGGATTGGCAGGTTGCAGATGCGGCAAAAAGAGTGACAGCTAAGGAAAAGAGGGCGGCGCGTACTTTCATGTGCAATAAAGGTTACCAAGTCAGGAAGACTTTTTGACCAGAACTGCTAAACTTACGTGGAATGGGCGACGATCAGCAACCGGGTGAATTGGACTTGGGTCAAGTAATGAACCGAGTTACACGTCGTTGGCCGATTGTAGCGGGCCTCGCACTATTGGGTGCTGTTATCGGATTGATTGTTACTTTTTTGTTGGTTCCCGTTTATGAAGCGAAAGCAACATTGGTTTTCCCGGCAAGTAATTCTAATCCGTTGCTGCCTAATATTGGACTAGGAGGCGTGGTGGGCTCGGAAAATATGGAGTTGGTCGAGGGGATTGTTACCAGCCGTGAGGTTGAGAATGATGTAATTGATCAGTTCAAAATTGATCGACTCAAATACCGCGACAGCCTTGTGGTTCACCAAGTACCTGCGCGTAGATTGCTGACTCTTAGCTACCTTTCCACTTCTAAAGAAACAGGAAAGAAAGTGATTTCCAATGTTCTGGGTCACTTGTCTCGGCTTGAAGAATCCATTGGGATTAACTCGAGTGAGCGGCGGTTGCAAGGGTATCGAGAAGCATTTGATGAAAAATCGGCAACAGTGAAATCCATTGAGGCGCAAATCTTAGAGTTCCAGAAAAATGCGAAGACGGTGCCCGATGTCGATGACCAATTCACGGGCATGAGCTATTTGAAAACTCGGAGTGATTTGACCCGGGATTTATCGGGGATTAATAAGGAAGTCGAGGCGCGGCGGGAATCGGCGAAGAAGTTGGGAATCGCCGCGGCGAATGGATTGCCATCTGGACTTGAGCGAGAAACGAAGTGGCGCGATGCGCTCTTTGAAGCCTCGATTGCTTTTGACCAAGTAAAACAAAAATATCAGCCCGGGACAACGCAGTTTAAGGATGCTCAGGAGAAACTTGAATCTACGAAGAAGAACCTCACGGCGGAAATTGGTAAATATGTGCAGAGTGTTGTCGGCGGGGCAGATCAAGCGATGACTGATTTATTGGCGAGGCAGTTGGTGACAAGGTGGCAGCTTGATCGGGCAGAAGAATTAGCGCGCGTTGCTCCGATTGAAGCGGGAGAATTCCGACGCCTCATTGATAAATTGCGAGTTGAAACGAAGGCTCGCGATGAATTGCAGACGCAAGCCGATTCGGAGGTGATTCGCAACAAGGTAGAGGCGAAAATTTGGCAAGTCCTTGATGAACCTTATGTTGAAGAAAAACCGACGAATAAAAAGTTTGGGATGAACATCGGATTGGGCCTCATTTTAGGCGGCTTGCTTGGGGCGGTGCTTTCCAATCGGACGAGCCCGAGATGAGTCGGATTCTTGCGGTTACTTACGGGGCGGGGCACGTGAATATGATTATTCCGGTTGCTCAGAAATTGATCGCCCATGGTCACGAAGTTGTCGTTTTGGCTTTGACGACGGCGTGGGGGCCCGCACACCGAGCAGGATTGACGACGGTTGGTTTTAGAGACTATTTGAGTGATTCCGACGAGCGGGCCTTGGAGCATGGTCGCAGGTTGATAGAGGGAACGACATGCCATGCGGATGTACATCCGGATGAAACAGTTGCCTATTTGGGATTGAGCTATTCGGACTTGGAAGACCGGATGGGGGTTGATCGTGCGGCCTCGGAATTTGCTTTGAAGGGGAGGCAGAGTTTGCTTCCAATTGGGCCGTTGAAGAGAGTTTTTGATACAGTTAAACCAAACATGTTGCTGACGACTAATAGTCCGCGGGGTGAGCGGGCGAGTGTTTTGGTGGCACAAGAGTTGGGTGCTCCGTCGGTTGTTTTGAATGATTTGATGCCGCAGAGTGAGATGGAATGGCTGAGCGAGGTTGGTTACGGGGATAAAGTTTGTGTCTTGAGCAAAGGGGTGAAGCAAAGACTTGTTGAGGCGGGGCGATTTGAAGATGAGGTTGTGGTAACGGGCAATCCGGCATTTGATGACCTGTTTGATATTGATCGTAAAGATTTGAGGAGTTCTTGGCGTGAAAAGTTTGGGTTTGGTGATGAAGATCGGGTTGTGCTCTTTGCTTCTCAGCCAGATTCTGATTCCGCTTTGGGGAGCCGGGTGGCCGCGGCGGTGGTTTGTGCGGGGAGGGAATCAGGTTGGAAGACAGTATTTCGACCCCATCCAAATGAGGACTTTGATGCCAATTTGTTGCCGGAAAGCACGCCGATTAGTGGTCGCGATGATGACTTGTTTGCCGCACTTTGCGGGTCGGATGCTTGCGTTGTGATTAGTTCCAGTGTGGGAGTTCAGGCAGCGATTTTGGGTTTGCCGCTAGTTGTTTTGGATATTCCTGTTCATGCTGATCCGGCACCGTACTTCATGATGGGGATTGGGACGACGGTTCAGACGGCGGAGGCAGTTTTTGAGGCCCTGAACTCGGGGATCGGGGTTTCAGCTTTTGAGAGTGGGAAAGCAACGGTGCGGATCGTGACTTTGATTGAAGAATTGTTGAGAGATCGACAGAGTTGAAACGGTTCTTTAGTGCAGGGGCTTGGCTGTTTGCGGGGATTATGCTCGGTCGAGTTTTGGGGCTAGTGCGGGATTTGATGATCTCAAACCAGTTCGGGACGACGGTTGATGCGGATCGAGCGGTTTTTGTGATTACGATTCCGGATGTGATGATTAATATTTTGATTGGCGGGGCGATGGGGGCGGCTTTGATTCCGGAATTTAAGCGTCGGTCGGCGGAAGAGAACTGGGCATTGTTCCGGCAGGCGAATGCGGTGGTTTTTGGAGTGATGGCTTTGGTGACGGGAGTTTTGGTTGCGATGGCGGAGCCGATCACGCGGGCGTTGGTTTCGGGGTTGCCTGAGGAGGCGATCCCGGGGACGGCGCGATTGGTTCAGATTTGTTTGTGGGCGGTGCCTGTGACTTCGGTTTCGGCGGTGGTTCGAGCGAAATTGCAGGGGCACGAAAGGTTTGCAGTTGCTTCGATGGCGGGGTTTTTTTATAACTTATTGATCGTGGCGGGGTTGGCGTTTGCCGGGAGTGCGCAAGATTTGCGTTGGCTCGCGGTGGCATCGGTAGCGGGAGCCGGTTTGAGCTTGTTGATGCAGTTTTGGGATGCGTGGCAATTTCGGGCGGTTGCGGCACCTAAGCCCAAGTGGCAGATCGATTCTGGGCTTGTGTGGCGTTATATAGGCGCCTTGATGGCGGGCTCGATGGTCCTGATATTGCCAGTGGCGATGCGGGGTTTTGCGTCGACAAATGGAGTGGGCGGTCAAACAATTGTGTATTTGGCTTCGAAGTTGGTGGAGTTGCCGATGGGGACGCTGTTGACGGTTGTTAGTATAGCAATGTTCCCGGCGATTGCGGAGGCGTTGGCAAAGACTGAAGGGAGCGAAGAAGCTGTCCTATTGGCGCGTCAGGGGATCGGGGTGATATTGGCGTTGGCGGTGCCGATTGCGCTTGGAATTGGCTTTTTTAGTTCGTACTTTTCGGACTTGCTTTACCTGCATGGCGATATGACCGAGAAAGGGTCTTGGCAGATAGCGGAGATAACGGGGTTGATGATGATCGGTCTGGTACCGCAGGCGGTGACGACGATGCTCTTAGCAATTTTTAATGGATTGCGGGACATGTTGACGCCATTCTTGATTAGCTTCGTGGCATTACTTGTCTTTTTAGGGCTGGGTTTCGCGGGAATGAGAGATATGACTTCGTTATCCTGGATGTATGTTGGTTTTCATTGGGTGATTCTGATCGGACTGATTGTGGGGCTTGGGTGGAAGCATCGACTTTGGATTATTGACGCTCAATTTGGGAAACAGACGTTGGTGCGCATTATTGCCTCGGGATTGGTATTTGCGGTTCTTCATTTTCCATTGTGGATCGTGGGACGCGATTCGGGGCGTCCGATTGTTGGGGTGCTGATGGGGATTCTCTGCGGCGGGGTGGCTTTTGTGGCGGGCCTCTTGGTTGATCGGGAGATTATGAGGCAGTTGAAGGGAGTAATCTCGCGCAAGTTGAGTCGCAAAGAATGAAGCTCTATTTGATTACGGCGGATCCGGAGTTGGCCCGGATGGCGGTTGGGGCAGGGGTTGATCGTATCTTTGTTGATCTTGAGATTCATGGAAAATTTGATCGGCAGGGGCACAAAGATACGGTTATTAGTCAGCATTCGATGGATGATGTGAGGGCCGTGCGAGACGCGGTTGGATCGGGTCAACTGTTGGTGCGGGTAAATCCTTGGCATGATGGCTCGCCGGGTGAGATTGATGAAGTGGTCGCCGCAGGGGCGGACGATTTGATGCTGCCGATGTTTCGGCATGTTGAAGAGGTTGCGAACTTTAGCCAATGCATTGGCACAAAGCGAATAAAAGTTGGTCTTTGCGAGACGTCTGCGGGGCTGGCGCGGCTCAATTCGATATTGGCTGATGGTGGTTTGGATGAGATTCATTTTGGATTGAACGATTTGCATTTGGATATGGGTTTGGACTTTCTGTTTGAAGTGTTGGCAGGTGGGTTTATGGATTTGGCGGCTTCGAAATGTTTGGAACATGGAATGCCATTTGGTTTTGGCGGGGTTGCTCGGGTGGGGGGTGGCGACTTGCCAGCGCGATTGATTTTGGGTGAGCATGAGCGATTGGGGAGCGAGGCAGTGATTTTGAGTCGGGCGTTTACAGGCGGAGCGAAAACGGCTGCGGATATGCCAGGGGATTTAGATTTTGCGTCGGAAGTAGCGAAAGTGCGAGAGTGTTTGGATGAGCTTTCGGAGCGCGATGATGATCAGCGGGAGGTGGATCGTCTTGACTTAGTTTTGCGGACTCGGATGATTGCGGATCGGCTTGGGGGGCGGGCTTGAAACGCATTTTTGACTTTGTTTTGTCGCTTATTCTTATAGTTTTGTTTCTGCCTTTGATGGTGGTCGTTGGTATTTGGATTGCTCTGGATTCTCCAGGTGGGGCATTTTACATACAAAAACGGGTTGGAGTTGGGGGGAAGACATTTGGCGTCTTAAAGTTTCGGAGTATGGTCACGAATGCGGATCAGATTGGGGGGTATTCGACTCAGGATGGGGATGCACGGATAACGAAATCGGGGCGGTTTATCCGGAAGACTTCTCTTGATGAGTTGCCTCAGTTGTTCAATGTTTTGCGCGGGGAGATGAGTTTGGTTGGGCCGAGGCCCGATACACCGATGCAGGAAGTGAATTATTCACCGGAAGAATGGACAAAGAGGTGTTCGGTGCGGCCGGGGATTACGGGTCTGGCGCAGGCGATTTTGCGGAGTGAAGCGACTCCGGATGAACGTACTCGGCTGGATTTGGAGTATGTGGATCGGGCAGGGGTGGGATTTGACTTAAAGATTTTGGGGATGACAGTGCGACAGGTACTCTTTCGAGGAGGGAATTAGGCGATGTGCGGGATTCAGGGGTTCTTTGATCGATCTGGGCAGGTTTCGAGGGAACTTTGTGAACAGATGGGGAAATGTATTCGGCATCGCGGGCCGGATGATCGGGGAGTGTTTACATCAGATTTTGCGGCGATTGGCAACATGCGCCTTTCGATTATTGACTTGGAATCGGGGCATCAACCAATGGTTTCTGCTGATGGATTGGTGGCGGTTGTCCAGAATGGGGAGATTTACAACTATGTTGAATTGAGAGCGGAACTTGAGGGGATTGGTTATAGTTTTAATACTAAAAGTGACACTGAAGTGTTGTTGAACGGTTTCTTGGAGTGGGGGGTTGGGTTTGTTGCGCGGCTTACGGGAATGTTTGCGATTGCTATTTGGGATGGTCGGTCGGATGATCTTCATGTTTTTCGGGATGCTTTGGGAGTTAAGCCGATGTTTCTTTGCAAGTCGGGAGATCGTGTTTTTTTCGGGTCAGAAATCAAGGCGATTTTGGCGGCGGGGGTTCAGCGGAAAGTTTGCAATGAAGCCCTGCATCACTTTTTGAGTTACGGTTTTGTGCCGCCGCCTTATACACTGTTTGCGGAGATTCGGCATCTGATGCCGGGTTGGTTTGTGACGATTTCTCCAACAGGTTTGACGGAGACTCAGTGGTGGAATCCGGAGCAGACAGAAGTTAAACCAATTGAGGAAGCGGCGTTTGTTGACCAGTTTAATGAGTTGCTTGAGGAGTCGGTTCGGCTTCGGATGCGGGCAGATGTTCCGTTTGGGGCGTTCTTGAGCGGAGGCTTGGATTCAAGTTCGATTGTCGGGATGATGGGGCGATTTACGGATCAACCGGTCAAAACATTTTCGATTGGTTTTCACGATGAGCGGTTCGACGAGGCAATGTGGGGCCGGATGGCGAGCGAGCGATTTGGAACGGATCATCACGTTGAGTATGTGGGGCCGGAGATTGTTCATAAGTGGGTTTCGGCGGTGTATCACTGTGATCAGCCACATAGTGATGTGAGCTTTTTGCCGACGATGCGGCTGAGTGAACTGGCGGTTCAGCACGTTAAGATGGTTTTGACAGGAGATGGCGGGGATGAACTTTTTGGAGGTTATACGAAATATTCAAGTTATTTTCAAAAAAATGGCGTTAATCAGTCGAGGGATGAGTTTATTCAGGGTTATCATCGTCATATCACGTTGTTCTCGGAGGAAGAGAAGATTGGATTGTATTCTGGGGTACAGGCCCATCGAGTTTCAAGCTTGGAGTCAGTTGATATAACTAAGGCGTGGGTTGAAAAAGTTCCACAATTCGACCGAATCAACCAAGCGCTCTGGCTCGATATTGCTTTACTGTTGCCGGGGAATAATTTGGTCAAGCCGGATCGAATGGCGATGGCGGTTTCGCTTGAAGCTCGTGACCCGTTCCTTGACAAATATCTGGCAGAGTTTGCGCTTTCGGTGCCGGGGGATTTGAAAGTACGCGGGGATGTGACGCGTTACGGCTATAAGAAAGCGGTTCAGGAATTGCTCGGCGATGAGCTGACTTATCGTGAAAAGCGGATGTTTACGGTGCCAATTGGAGAGTGGTTTAAGGATGTTTTGGCGGGTTTCACGCGGAGTTTGTTGCACTCGGATCGTTTTGCGGAACGGGGGCTGTTTGAGCCATCGTTAGTCAACGACATGTTGGAGGAGCATGAGTCGGGCGTTCGAGACCATACGCGTCAGATTCGGCTTTTGTTGGCGCTTGAGATTTGGTTTAGGTTGTTTATTGATCGGTCGGAATTGAATCCTCATTTGGATGAAGAAGCGTTGATCGGTTCGGTCTGAGTTTTGAACCAGAGATCAGATTTTTTGCGTGCCCAATTGACGCTGGGTTTTTCGAGATATTGATAGCTGAATTTTGCGAGGAGGAAGGTACTGACGATGGTGAGGCTGGCGTGGAGGATGGGTTGGTTTGCGATGCCCGCGAGTTTGAGTCCTTGGAAGGCAAACGGGTGAAGGAGATAGATGCTGTAGCTCCAGAGTCCGATAGGATTAAGGATTTTTGCGAGCGGCTCGGGCGTTTTGATTTGGGTTGCGCTCTGGAGGCAAAGGAAAAAGCTGAGGACTACGAACACGATTCTGCCCATTCCGGTGACAGTGGCGAGATCGGTGCTTGTTAGGGGGGTGAATAGAGTGATTCCCGATACAAAGGCGAGAATTATGCGGCTGAATAGGTTTGCTGGACTGTGTCGCTTCTCAAGGAAGTATTTGGCGATCAGCATGCCCATTGCGAAGAGGAAAACGTGATTGATGGGGTTGACGTAAGCGGCCCAGTGGGGTTCGAGGGTGAGGCTGGGGTCGAGCTGGGTTGTGCTCCAGAAGAAAGCGATTGCCGTCAGAGCAGTGAAAAGGATAAAGGTGCTCCAGGTTTTTTTCCAAGCCCAGATGAGGAAAGGAAATGCAGCGTAACAGACCACCTCGACTCCGATTGACCAGCCGCCGATTATGCCTTTGATGCTGGGGTCAATGAATCCAAAGAGGAGGGTAGCGTGGAGGATGGCGTTTTTGGCGTTGACGCCTTCCATATCGTGCGTGATGAATCGGAAGGCGGTTGCGATCAGGAATGCGGTGAAGTAGAGGGGCCAGAGCCGCATGAAGCGCTTCCAGAAGAAATCGACCAAGCCGTTCTTGGTGAGGAGCGGGCGATCGAGATAGACGTAAGCCATTGAGAAACCGGAAATAACGAAAAACATTTCGACACCGTAGATGCCGAGCCAATTCCAAAAGTGGTGCCAGGTGCCGGTTTGGAGGAGGTTAGTCCAGCCAAAGACGTGAAAAAACATGATGCCGCTGGCAAGAAGTCCGCGAAGGGCGTCTACGCATTCGATTCGCGGTTTTGGGTTCATTAGAGGCTCGGTTCCGGGGAATTTTTGGGGTTTTGGAGAACGGCGTTGCCGGACAGAACCCAGAGGACTGGGAGCATGAATGCAATGGCGCCAAGGCCTTCAAACAGGAACGAAGACGCGGCGCAGATAAAGAAGAGGAGGAGTGGTTTTGCTTGAGGGCCGAGGCTGGAAAGTGCGGAGATGAACCAGGCGACAAGTGCGAGGATTCCGATATAAAGGACGAATCGGGCGGTATCACCGACTTCGTATGAGACGAAGATTGTGTTGCGCTGAATTGCGCCGAGGAGACCAGTGTCGTTGGCGTAATCGACGGGGGCCCCACCAAAAAAGCTGAGTTTGTTGATCGTTACGGCGGCTAAACCGACGAATACAAATCCGGCGGGGACGTAGACGCTCCATTTAAGGGATCGCACTTTTGACCAGTTGAGCACCAGGATGAAAAACCACGCAAGGGCCACGCCGGACGACAGGAAACTGCAGAGGGCGGAGAGATAGAATCGCCAGGGCTGGCGGGTGTCGGAGTAGAGGTAGAGGTAGAGATTTGCAATGCCGATGATGGTTAGGGTTGTGCGGTAAGAGAGGCCGAATGGGAGGAGAAAAATGATCAGTTGGATCAGAGGTTGATGGCCCTTGAATCGGGCGGTAGTGATCGTGAGAAAAAGTGGGATGAAGAGGACTGCTTCGATTAAGCTCGGCCATCCTTGGAGCCACGCGAAGAACCATGGGTAGATGATGATGAACCGGAGAATGTGGACACCGAGGATTGGTTCTTTGATGACGTCAAGATTGCCAGTCGTGAATTGAAAGGCGATGTATTGAACTTGATTGAAGAATCCGTCGCTTGAATCGGGCGAGAACAGATGGAGGTTACGCAGTTGTGCGAGAACGGGAAAAATGAGACAGAGTGCAATGACAACAATGGTGTAGTGGGAGATGATCCACCGGGTTCTGCTCTTTTGAACGGTGGTGGTCGTCATCCTGATGATTCTACATTGAGAGGAAGGTTTTGATGACTTCTAATCCGGCAAGCCCGGATTTTTCTGGATGGAATTGGGTTCCGGTGACGTTATCTTTTCGGACAGCAGCGACAACCGGGTAGCCATCGTAATCACATGCGGCGAGAATATGTGCTGGGTCGGTGGGAACCACGCTGAAACTGTGTACGAAGTAGAAACGGGTTGAAGGATCGGTGTTTTTGAGAATGGAGTCTTGCCAACCATTTGGGGCTGTGAGGGGTGCCCAGCCGATATGGGGGCGCTTGCGAACTTTGCTGTCGGCGGTGCGGTTAGGAATTTCTTCGACTGTGCCTGGGATAATTTTTAGTCCGGCGTGTTCGCCGAATTCGAGACTGCGCTCCATGAGCATTTGCATGCCGACGCAGATACCGAGGAAGGGACGTTCGGTGGCAATGAATTCGTGGACGGCTTCGCTGAAGTTGAGTCGGTTGAGCTCAGTAATGCAGTTGCCGAAAGCGCCGACGCCAGGGACGACGAGTCGGTCTGAGCCTTGGATTTCGCCGGGGTGAGTGACAACTTTGACATCCGCACCGGCGGTTTCGAATGCTCGGCGGACGCTAAAGAGGTTACCGGTACCGTAATCGACGAGGGTAATTTTCATAAAGCGGCTCCCGATTGGGCTTCGCGGACGGCGGCTTGGATTTCGGCGACGGTGAAGTTTTTATAATGGAGGGCGTGGGCAACAGCTATCGCGTCGGCTCGGCCCTCGGTTACGGCGCGCATGGCGTGATCGAGAGTGCCCATGCCGCCGCTGAGGATGACGGGGACTTCGACGACGCTGGTTACGGCCCGGCAAAGTTCAATGTCGAATCCTTTTTGAGTGCCTTCGTTATCGACGCTGGTGAGGAGGATTTCGCCGACACCAAGTTCGACAGCTTCTTGCACCCACTCGATGACATCGCGGTGGGTGTGTTCGCGACCGTTATCGGTGAATGCGGTCCATTTGCCAGGTCCGGCAGATTTGGCTTCGATGCTAAGAACCATGCATTGACTGCCAAATCGTTCGCTTATTTCGCGAATGAGGTCAGGGTGGATGGTGGCGGCGGTGTTGATTGCGACCTTATCGGCCCCGGAATGGAGGAGGTTTGCGGCATTTTCGGCGGTGCGGATACCTCCACCGACTGTGAGAGGGACGAAGATGTTTTCGGCAGTTTTGCGGAGAAGCTCTTCGAGGGAGTTGCGGTTATAGAGGCTGGCGACAATATCCATGTAACAGATTTCGTCGATGCCTTGGGCGTAATAGTCTTCGACGAAAGCCTGGGGATCGCCGAGTTTTCGGAGACCCTCGAGGCGAATCCCTTTAATTAGGTTGGGACTTTTTATGTCGAGCCGGGCGATTACGCGAACGTCACGCATTCTGGTTTAGGCGTAGTTAGCCGGTAGCGCCTCGTTTGCAAAGACGGTGTTGCGGAGTTTCCAAACGCCGTTCTCCTTTTTCCATAGGTGCGGAGATCGGAACGAATCGGCGAGGTTATCGAAGTATTCGCGGTCGAGGATTGGTTGCTCGAACATTTGTGATGCTTCGGGGAATTCCTTTTCGGGGAGGCTTAGGTATTCGAAGATTTCGTCGGCGAATCGGTCGGGAAATTCTCCGTCGTATTTTTTGACGAGAGCGACTCCTTCTTCGCGTTCGATGTCTAAGGATCGAATTTCTTGGGCGGCGTCGTAGGTGGCGCGGCCGATTCCGAACTTGATGTAGGTGGTGTAGTAGTGGAAATCGTCGATTCGGTCCTCGATCGAGTTGTACTTGCTGTATGTGCCGGGGGTGCGTTCGGGCGATGCTTCGAATCCACCGTGTTCAACGCTATAGTAGTAACAACTTTGGGGGTGCCACTTGAGGTAGTAGCCCGTGTAATGGACTTCGATTTTCTTCTTCTCGAGTTCTTCTGGATCGCCGGGCATATAGGGGTTGAGGTCGGCGAGTTCGAATCCGAAGTGGTCGACGAGATCTTGGACTGAAGTTCCACCGATGAAGATTTGTGATTTATCTTCTGCAGCGAAGTAGCTGTAATCTCGTTTGGCGGAGCTGGTGTCGGCAATGGGATTGCCGTATTCAGCTTCGTTTTCTCCGTAAAAGACGAGGGGCAAGTTGAAGAGAGCGGCCATTTTGGGAGCGAGGAGTTTTTGCCCAAAAATGAATGGCTGGAAGGGATGGAAGAGGTTTTCTACGGCGAGACGAGTGAGGAGTCGGTGGGCACGACCGTTGGGCGTTGTGAGGTAGTTGTCGAATCCGGCGTGGATCCAGCGTTGGAAGTTGCGCCAGCCCCATTCGGTGTAAACGTGGGGTGCCCAGGTTACGGTGAGAGGGTGCATCCCGTATTTTTCTTTGAGGATATGGGCGGCATAAAAGCTATCTTTTCCGCCTGAGCCGGGGACGAGGCAGTCGTAGGAGCCATCGGATTTGCGGAATCGGTCGCAGAGATCTTTGAGTTCGCGTTCGCGCTCATCCCAATTGATGCGTCCGTCGTGTTTTTGTTCGGCGAGTCGACAGGCGTCGCAGATGCCTTCTTCATCGAAATTAATGGTCGATTTTTTGCTGGCGCGGGTGTGTTGGAATTCGACAGCGGAGTTGGGGCGTTGGTTTGAGATGACGCATTTTTTGCAAAATTTGATTTCTCGGGGCAGTCCGTAATAGATTTCTAATTGTTCTTCTGATATGGAGTATTGAGTCTCATCGATGTCGCGTCGTGCAGGATATTTGCTTGCCATAGGTTCCCCAAAGTTGGAATTGCTGGTTATTCTACTTGTTTGAGGGCAATTTGAAGTTGGGTCGCCACTCTTTCGGCTTGATCTTGAGTGAGGCTAATAGAACATGGGAGGCTAAGACACTCATTTTGGAGATGCGTGGCGATGGGGCATTCTTTTTGGGTGAGATGTTTGTATGCCGGTGATTGATGGAGGCATTGCCAGAGAGGGCGGGTTTGGATTTGATTGTCTTCGAGGGTTTTTTGGATTGATCGCCATGATCGATGGGGGAATTTGACGGTGTAGAGCCAGTTTGCGCTCTTGCCGTAATCGGGTTCGGTCATGAGGTGGATGTCATGGTTGTCTTTCAGCAGTTCTTGGTACCAGGAAGCAATTTCCTTTTTTTTGGCGAGGAATGTTGGGAGTTGTTCGAGCTGGGCAACGCCGACGGCAGCGAGGAGGTTTACGAGACGGTAGTTGTAGCCAATTTCGTCGTGGATGAATTCGACGGGATCGATTTTGGCAGTAGTTGTGAGGTGTTTTGCGCGTTTTGCAAGTTCGGGGTTATTCGTGGTAATCATGCCACCGCCGCCAGTGGTGATAAGTTTGTTGCCGTTGAAGCTAAAGGCTGCCATGTCGCCGATTGATCCAACGCAGTGGTGATGGTAGGTTGCGCCGAGTGATTCCGTGGCGTCTTCGACGACGGCGAGGTTGTATTCTTGGGCAAGCTCGAGGATTGGGTTGAGATCGACGGGGATGCCGAGGATGTGGACCGGCATGACGGCTTTGACCCGCTGGCCGGAGGCTTTATGGAAAGTTTCGCCTTTCGTGAACGTGCATTCGTTGCCGAGATAGTCGGCGACTTCGGCGGGATCCATTTGCCAATAACGCGGTTCGGCGTCTATGAAAATGGGGGTTGCGCCGAGGTGGCTGATTGCGTTTGCGCTTGCGATGAACGTGAGGTCGCTGACGAGGACTTGGTCGCCGGGCTGTACGCCGCAACACTGGAGAGCGACTTGGAGGGCGGTCGTACCGTTCGAGCAGGCAACAGCGTAATTCGTTGAGACGACTTTTGCGAACTCTTCTTCGAATTTGTTGACGTAGCTACCGACGCTACTCACCCAGCCAGTGTCAAGGCAATCTTTGACGTATTCCCACTCGCGACCGGCGAGGTGCGGAATGCTGAGCGGGATGAAGTCTCGGTTATCTAACATAGTGGTTACACGGCGTAGATTTCTGGTCGGTATTTGGCGATGTGGTCGGCCATCCAATCAATGGTTTTGGTGAGGCCGACTTCGAGTGAGATTTCTGGTTCCCAGCCGAGAATTGCTTTCGCCTTGGCGGCGGATCCGAGGAGACGTTCAACTTCAGAATTCTCGGGACGGACGCGTTGGGAATCGGTGATGATTTCGACGGGTTTGTTCATCAATTTTGCGATGAGGTGGGCGAGGTCGCCGATGCTTATTTCGCGGTTGCTGCCGAGGTTAATCGTTTGGCCGATGGCGGCTTCTGGGCCGGCGGCGGCGAGGAATCCGGAGACCGTGTTGCTGACGTAGTTGAGGTCGCGGGTTGGGGTGATCGATCCGAGTTTGACGGCTTCGCCTTTGTAGAGCTGACTAACGATGGTTGGGATGACGGCACGGGCGGATTGGCGAGGGCCGAAAGTGTTAAATGGTCGGACTGTGACGACGGGGACTCCGAAGGAGAGGTTGAAACTTTCGGCGATTTTGTCGGCTCCGATTTTTGATGCGCTATAGGGGGATTGGCCCTGGAGCGGGTGTTCTTCGGTGATTGGGACGCTGATTGCGGTGCCGTAACATTCGCTGGTGCTTGTGTGGATGATTCGCTGAGTGCCAAGGGTGCGGGCGGCGTTGACGACGTTCATAGTGCCTTCGATATTGGTACGGATGTAGCTACGCGGGGCGGAATAACTGTATGGGATGGCGATGAGGGCGGCGAGGTGGAAGACGATTTCTTGCCCAGTCATGGCTTCGACGACGGATTCGTTGTCGCCGATATCGCCGGCGTGGATTCTGATGTCTTTGAGGTGGGGGGATTCGTCGAGCCAGCCCCAGCGTCCGGGGCCGTTGTAGCGGACGAACGCAGTGACTTCTGCTCCTTGTCGGACGAGTTCTTCGGTGAGATGACTTCCGATGAATCCTCCGGCTCCAGTGACGAGGACTTTACGTCCGTTCCAATCCATGCTTTCTATTTAAGCATGATTACGGGGTGCTGAGTTGTATTAGACTAAGCCTTCGGCGGCGTCGCGTTGGGCGCGTTTGTAATCGTCCATGTGGCCGATGTCGAGCCAGTATTCTGTAACGGGGAAGGTGACGACATTGCGGCCGGATTTGATGAGGCGGTCTATGAGCTGGGTCATGTCGAGGCGGCCTTCGGTGCCGAGATATTCGAATGCGCTTGGACTAAGGAGATAGATTCCGGCGTTGACAAAGTGAGTGTAAGTCGGTTTTTCGACGAGTTTTCGGAGATTTTGGCCTTCAGTTTCGACAACGCCATAGGGAACATAAACTTCGTAGGGGCGAACGGCGAGGGTGAGATCGGATTCGTGTTCATTGTGGAACTTGGTCATGTTCCGAAAGTCGATGCTGGTGAGGATGTCGCCATTCATGACGAGAACGGGGCCCTCGGGTTTTGGGAGCATACGAAGCGCACCGGCGGTGCCGAGCGGGGTCTCTTCGTGGACGTAGTTCATGTTTACGCCGAAGTGTGAACCGTCGCCAAAATGTTGTTCGATGACTTCGGGCATGAAGTGAGTTGTGACGCTGACCCCGAAGATTCCGGCGGTCGAGAGTTGACTTACGATTCTTTCGAGAAGCGGTCGGTCGCCGACGGGGAGCATCGGCTTGGGTAGTTCTTCGGTGAGAGGTCGGAGCCGGGTGCCAAATCCTCCGGCCATGACGACGGCGTTTACGGGAGGTTCGTGATCTTGGAGGAGGTCAGCGATGATAACCAGATCGACGACCTTAAAATCTTTGTCGACGAGGGGGAGTTGTCGCACGCCATTCTTGAGCATCAGGCTGCGCATATCTGCGGGCGTATCGTTTTCGTGAGCAACAGTTGGTTTGCGACCATTCACTGTCAGTCCGAGTGCTTCGATGGTTGAATCAACGGATACTCCGTCGAGAATTGCACGGCGAATATCGCCATCGGTTATAGCTCGCATTAGCTGATGATTTTCATCGACAAGGAGGGCAATACCGGCATTATTTTCATTAATGAGGGCGAGGACATCCCTCAATGTTTGCGTTGAATTGCAAAGGTATTTTGAAATTTCGTTTTGTCTTAGCATTTGTCCTCCCTCAGTTCTTAGTTTGAAGGCATCAACGCTGCTGCCCACGGAGCTTTGCCCTAGTTAATACTAGGACGTCGTTCCATCCTACTATTATTGCTTGGAAATGAACGATTTAATTAACATGTTTGGCGAATAGTTGATTTTTGTTAGAGTTGTCACAATAAATCGTGCTGAATTGCCGTTTCCGTAAATATTTGTGGTTGCACGGGCGATGTCTTTAGCGTGTTTAGAATTGGCAAGGGTGAGAGCTTCTTCGATTTCGGATTGATTTGTGCCGCAATTGATGACGTTTCCGGATTGAGCGCGACCTTGTTGGCGGTTGCCTATGTTTACAACAGGGAGGTTGAAGCTGGCCGCTTCGATGATCCCGCTGCTGCTATTGCCGGCCATAAATTCGGCATGTTCCATTGCAGTGAGGTAGGTGGAGCCGAGGTTTTCGACGGCTATGAGATTAGGGAATTCGGGTTGAATTTCTTTGATTGCTTCCCTGACTGCAAGGCCGCCTGTATCCGCGTTGGGCATTGTGAGAAGAGTTTGTTGGGGCTGGTTCTTCAGGGCGTTAAGGAAGTTGAGGGCTTGTTGCTTAGCTTCAGATGGTTCGGTGGTAACGGGGTGGAAAGTTGCAATGATGTAGGGTTGCTTAAGGCTAGTGATTTGAGCTTGGAGTTCTTCTAGCGGTGGTGTGGGGGTGTTGAGAATGCGGTCGATGCCGGGGGCTCCAGAGATGTGGACGTTGTTGGGATTTTCGCCCATTTGGATGATGCGTTGGGCATGGAGTTCAGTGCTTGCGAAGTGGATGTGGCTCATTTTGGTGAGCGCGTGACGGTAGACGTTATCGATCGCGCCGGTGGTTTCTTCGCCGCCGTGGATGTGGGCGATGGGGATGAGGTGGGGGACAGAGGCGACTCCGGCGGCAAACATTTCGTAGCGGTCGCCGAGGAGGATGAGGAGGTCGGGTTTGAGGGTTTGGTAAGTTTGGCTGAATCCTTCGATGCCTTTTGCGGTGGCGAGACTGATACTGTTAGGGTCGTCTTGATCTTGGGTCATTTCGACGGTGGCGGCAATAGGATAGCCGTCGGATTTGATTTGATTGATTGTGGTACCGAATCGCGGGCTGAGGTGGGCGGCGGCGACGATGAGTTGGAGTTCGAGGTTTTCGGTTTTGAGGATTTCGTCAAGGATAGGCTGGAGAAGTCCGTAGTCGCTGCGGGCGACGGTGACAACGGCGATTTTTCGCTTCATGTGAGGTCGTCCTGGGTGAGGATGTGGTCTTTATTGAGTTTGGATTTGGTGGTTCGACCGATTAGGTACGGGAGTTCGGCGGGCGGGATCCCGGAGCCGGGCCTTCTTAGAATGAGGTCTTCGGGGGTGAGGGCGTGGTTTGCGGGGAGGTCACGGGCGAGGACGATGGAACGGCGTGCGACAAGGGCGGTTTTGAGTTCGGCTTCTGTGGGATTTTTGACACCGTTGCCGAAGGCAGCTTCGACTTCGCGGATTTGCCTGACCATTTGGTTGAGTTCCTGGGGATCGAGGGAAGCTTGGTGGTCGGGGCCGGGGAGGGATTTATCGAGAGTGAAATGTTTTTCGATGCAACTTGCGCCCATAGCGACGGCGGCGATGGGAATGTGGATGCCAAGTGTGTGGTCGCTCAGCCCGACCGGGATTTGGAATCGTTCGCGCATCGTTTGCATAGCGCGGAGGTTGACGGTTGCAGGATCAGCGGGGTAATCGCTGACGCAGTGGAGCAGTTGAATATCGGGATTGCCGGTGGAGCGCAAAACTTCAACCGCTTGGTTGACTTCTTCGAGAGTCGCCATTCCGGTGCTGAGGATAACGGGTTTTTGTTTGAGGGCGACGTGGCGGATAAGGGGGTGGTTGGTGAGCTCGCCGGAAGGGATTTTGAATGTGGTCATTCCGATGCGTTCAAGCTCGTCGGAAGAATTTTCATCGAACGGGGTGGACATGAATTCGATGCCTTTGGATTGGCAGTGATCGTAGAGGGCTTTGAAATCGCTGAACGAGAGTTCGAGGGCTTTGAGCATTTCGAATTGGGATTGCTCGTTGCCGGTAGCGCGTTGCTGGTATTCGGCTTTAGGGGCGGAAGTGGTGACGAGGTCTTCGGCGCGGAAAGTTTGGAACTTGACGGCATCGGAACCGGATTCGGCGGCGATGTCGATGAGTTTGAGAGCGTTTTCGAGCGAGCCGTTGTGGTTAACGCCGGCTTCGGCGATGATGAAACAGGGTCGGCTTACCATGCTGTGAATCCTCCATCGATGGCGAGATCTTGTCCGGTGGTGTAGAGGCTGAGATCGCTGGCGAAATAGGCGACGGCTCCGGCGAGATCCTCTTCGGTAGCCATGCGTTGCATTGGGGTTTTGTCGTTGTACTTGTTGACGAAATCTTGGTGTTGTCCCCGGGCGACGCCACCGGGGGAGATGATGTTAGTGCGGATTTGGGGCGTGTAGGTTGTTGTGAGATATCTGCAGAGCTGGATGAGGCCGCCTTTGGTGACTCCGTAGCCGACGGGGTTGCCCATGCCGGTGCCGTCATAAAGGCGGAAATCGGGGCCGACCTGTCCGTAAATACTGCTGAATAGGATGATGCTGCCGCGCTGGTTGGCGGCGAGTTGGGGACGGAGGATTTGGGCGATTTCGAAGGCGGAGGCAACACCGATGCTGAGGGCTTTTTGCCAGATTTCGGTGGATTGGTTTTCGATTTCTTCGGCCCATCCTGGAATTCTGGTGGTTCCGACGAGTGATGCAGTGTGGATGAAAATTTCTGCGTTTTGGAGGGTTTTGGCGACGGTTCTTACCTCGTCAAGGTTGCTAAGGTCGCAGGGGAGGGGTGTGGCTTTGAGGTCTTTGGCGGTTTGTTGGAGGTGGTCGCCGGGGAGGTCGAGCAGAGTGAGGGTGGCTCCGAGTTCGGCGAGGGTTTCGGCGCATTTTTTGCCGATGTGTCCGGCACCGCCGGTGATGAGGGCGTGTCGGCCTTGGAGGTTGAGTTTTGTGTGGATGCTCATTGCGGGGGGATCCAGATGAGGCCGTCGGCGAGGGCTTGTTCGGCGTGTTTGAAGTCTTCGGGGGTATCGACGTGGACGGCGCGGGATTCGGGGATGATGTGCATCAGGGATTTGCCGTCGCGCCAGTTTGTAGCAGTTCGGACGAAGTTGGCACGCCAGAGGTAGATGCTGGCGTTGATGCGGTAGACGGAGGGGAGGTCTTGACGGCGGGTGTAAGTGCGTCCTTCGGGGATGAGGTCTTGCATGTAGCCATTTTGTTCAACGACGCAGTGCCAGATTGGATTAAATTCGGGTTCGGAAACGCCGATCACGCCGTCGGCGGTGGGGTCATTTTCGAGGCTTTTTATGGCTTGGGCGACGTCATCGGGGGTGCGCCCAGGGCTGGTGGGGTCGAGGAGGAGGACGCTTTGAAAATCGGTTTGGTAGTGGTCGGTTGCGGCCTGGAGAGCGTGCTGGATGACGGGCCACATTGCGCTGGTGTCGGTGGCGAGATTATCGGGGCGCATGAACGGGACTTCGGCACCCATATGTTTTGCGACAGTGGCGATGGTTTCGCTGTCGGTCGTGCAGATGACTTTGCTGACTTCGGGACAGGCGAGGGCGCATTTGATAGCGTATCCGATGAGCGGTAGGTCTCCGAGTTGGCGGATGTTTTTTCCGGGGAGACCTTTGCTTCCGCCTCGGGCGGGAATGACGGCGAGGACGGGGAAGATTGTGTTCATAGATTTACGGGATGGCCGGTAGCGCTGGATAATCGTACCGCTTCAATGACGCGGAGGGCTTTGAGTCCCTCTTCGGCGGTGGCGAGGGGTTCAGAGATTTTGCCTTGGGTGGCGCGGATGAAGGCTTCAAGTTGGCGGGTGTACATTGCGTCGCGGGGCTCTTTATAGAAAAGAGTCTCTTGTCTTTCGCCAGTTGTAAAAGTAATTGATTGATCTATCAGATCGGCTTGGATCGAGTGTGAGCCGTAGTCTGCGAGGATCGTCCGCGATGACTCATTGCTTGCGATGTCAAGAGAAATGTTAACACTTCCATCGGAATTGTGGAATGTGAAGCGGGCGGACTCTTCATCAGCGATTTCAATTGACGTTGCGGGTGAAACTTCGCCGTCAATTTCGTCGGGCCATCCAAATATCCAGCCAGCATAGTCAACTTCGTGGATGAGTTCCCTCAATGCTCCACCTTGTCCGGGTTGGGCGGAATAGAGCTTGCGATAATCGCGGTTTGGTCGCCAATCTGGAAGGTAGCTTGAGCAACGGATCATTGCTAACATCGGGGGCATATTCTCTAATTCAATGTACTGCTTGAATTCGGAAAGGGTTAAGTTGTGGCGCAATACACATGCCGTAAATGCGCGGCCCTGGGTTTGGGCAACGAGGGATTCGAGTTCGGGGGTGATGTCGCCGGTTAGGGGTTTTTCGACGAGGCAAAAGCGGTCTTGGTATTGTTGCCAGTCGCTGAGGTGGCGGGCGGTGTCGGTTGCGATGACGATGCCAACGGCTTCATCGGGGACTTGGTCGAGAGCGTAGATGCCTTGAGATTGGAGTTCGGCAACGCGCTCGGGGCGAGTGGGAACGGCGACGGGGGTGACGCCTTCGTTTTGTGTGAGGCAGTTGTAGTGGCGGGTGCCGATGCTTCCGGTTCCGAGGACGGCGATGGTAATTGCCACCCGCTGAAATTACCCCGAATACATCGTTTTGAATCTATTTATTGGGTCGGAGTCGATGCTTTGGTATCCTAGCAAATATGGCGGCGATTGCGGCGCTTGCGCTCATTCTCTCGGCTTCACATCCAGCTCCAGTTGCTCAGGCTTCGGTGGCGAAGATTCAGGTCGGCGATAAACTGAAAGTGGTGGTGGTTGAGGACGAGACTTATAGTGGTCTGTACGTTGTTTTAGACGATGGTTCAGTAACAGGAGTTGGGTTTGGCCGGCTGATGTTGGCGGGGAAAACTGTTGAGGCGGCCCGGATTGAGATTCGGAATGAACTCAAAAAGGTATTTAAGTCGCCAACGGTTTCGCTCGTGGTGGTTGAGCAGCAGAAGAAGTTTGTTTTCGTCACGAGTTTGGTTGGGGCGTCGCCAGGTCCGCTTGAATATCAACCGAATTTGGATCTACGTCGGGTTGTGACGGGGATTGTTGGGTCGCGGCAGGGGGATGAAGTTGAAGTTCGTTTGTTTCGAGATGGGTTGTCGGTTGGGGCAGATACGCTTGATAATGTGATGCAAGGAGTTGGGGAATTTGGATCAAAAATTCTTGAGCCTAACGACGTTGTTACCCTAACTGAAGTTGTTAAGCACCGTATTTATGTGACGGGGAAAGTTCGGACACCAGGAGAGCTCCGGGTTCGGGAAGGGACGGATGCATTACAGGCGGTTGCATTAGCGGGAGGGACGATAGAGGGATCGTTTGGTGAATTCACCTATACGATTCAAGTTCGGCGGGGAGCAAACGTTTTTGATGTTTCTTTGGAGCCGATGGCTCCTCGGTTTACGCTTCAGCCAGGAGATACAGTTTTGGTGGCGATTCCTGATCAGATTCAGGTGAGCGTTGGCGGGTCAGTCAATTCGCCAGGGATGTGGACGGTTCGGGAGGGTACCGATTTGCTGGCGGTCATTCAACGGTCTAATGGGGTTGATGATAAGGGATCGCTGGAAGATGTTCTGGTTGTTCGGAAAGGTGAGAGTTACATTGTTGATTTGAGTACGGTTCGAATTGGTGAGTCTCCGAAAGCGTTCCCGGTGATGGATGGCGATTTGGTATTTGTTCGGCGGAACGAGAAGCGGTTAATCGTGCTGGGATTTGTGCAGAAACCGGTGACCGTTTCGATGGAAGAGGGCCGGATTTATAGGTTAGCAGATGCGGTTGCGGAGGCAGGTGGTCCGAATGCGCAAGGAACTTATCATCGCGTCTATGTTGGTCGCAAGGGCGAGGATGGCAAAGTGGAGGTCAAAGAATACAAGTTAGATTCTTATGTTCGAGGCGGTGATGTCACGCAGAATCCAACGCTTGAGCCGGGAGATATTGTTATGGTTGGCGAAGTGAAAGGGATGACATTGGCACAGGCAAGTACGATCCTATCGAATGCCCTCATCATTGATTCTTTGTTTAGGAGGTTCTAGGTTGGCGGTCAATGGAGCCTCGGGGCCAGCGATCAAGCGTCCGGCGGTGGCGCAGTTTCTATTTGATATTGGTTGGATTTTTATTGCCGGTGTATTGGCTTTAAGTTTGACTGGTCAGAACCCGATTTTTTGGCGAATGAATTTGGCGGGGGCGGCATTGGTAGCCTTTTGCGGTGCGCTGTTTCATCGTTTTTTGGAGGTTTATCGAATTCGGAAGTTTCCGGTTGCTCGGGCGGAGTGGCGGATATTTGGGATTCAATTGATTGGAGTTTTAGGGATTGCGCTGGTTCTTGGATTGGCGTTTAGGATAACGAGTCCGGGGGCTTTTGCGGTTCTCATAAGCTTTGTCGGAACAGCGGCGATGTTGGGTGAGCGGTATGTCCGCACCCGGGGAAGTGATCGCGAAGAGCCTGTGGGTGATGGGGCAAAGCGGAGAGTGCTGATTTTGGGTGCAGGTGGGGCGGCGGAAATGCTTTTGCAGGATTTGACTCAGCAGGGAGCGGGGTTAAAAATTATAGGGTTGCTTGACGATGATTCCCATAAAGTGGGTAGTACAGTTTTTGGGTACCGGGTTTTGGGGCAGATTTGTGATTTGCAGCGAGTTGTTGATGAACAGCAAGTGAATGAGGTGATTCTGGCGATTCCGAGTTTGAATCGGGAGGATCAGCGTCGGATTTTGGGGATTTGTGAGGGGGTCTCGGCGAAGCTGAGGATGATGCCATCGATTTCGCGCCAGTTGGCGGAAGCTGGGCAAGGGTTGCCGACTTTGCGGGATGTTGCGCCAGAAGAGTTGCTGCGGAGAGATTCGATTGAGACGGACATGTCGGGGGCGGCTGATTATGTCGCGGGTGAAGTTGTTTTGATAACAGGGGGCGGGGGATCGATTGGGAGTGAGCTTGCGCGGCAATTAATCACGCTACGACCGAAGCAACTTATTTTGCTTGGGAAAGGTGAGAATTCGATTTTTGAAGCGGAAATGGATTTGAGGCAACGGGGATTTACAGATGTTGTTCCAATCATTGCGGGGGTTCGAGATCGGGCAGCCCTTGAGAAAGTGATGCGAGAGTTTCGCCCGACGGTGGTTTTCCATGCAGCAGCGCACAAACATGTTCCTTTGATGGAGCGGGTGCCGATTGAAGCGGTGCAAAACAATGTTTTTGGGACGCTGAATGCTGCGGAGGTGGCGATCGAGTTTGGGGTGAAAAAATTCATTTTGATTAGTACAGATAAGGCGGTGAACCCTACGAATGTGATGGGAGCGACCAAGCGGGCGGCGGAGATGGTCATCATGGCGCTGGCGGGGGGCTCGGCAACAGAGTTTGCGGCGGTGCGGTTTGGGAATGTTTTGGGGAGTCGGGGGAGTTTGATCCCAATTTTGAAGAATCAGATTGCTCGGGGCGGGCCGATCACGATTACGGATGAGCGAATGACGCGGTTTTTTATGACGATTCCGGAGGCGGCGCAGCTTGTGATTCAGGCGGGTTCGCATGGTGGGGCAGGGGAAATTTTTATTTTGGACATGGGTGAACCGGTGAAAATTGTTGATGTGGCGCGGGGATTAATTGCGCTTTATGGGCTTGAAGAGGGGCGGGATATTGAGCTGAAGTTTATCGGGGCCCGTCCGGGTGAGAAAATTCATGAAGAACTGAGCTGGGAGAGTGAGGATTTGGAGCGGATTGATTCGGGGAAAATTTTGCGGTTAAAGTCGCCGGGTCGGCTATCGTGGGCGGAACTATCGGGGCGATTGGACCGGTTGGATGAGCTTTGCAGTTTAGGGGATTCGGATGTGGTTCGGGCGGAATTGATGGATTTGGTTGGTGGGGTGGAGGTTACGACCGGATTGGCGACTCCAGTTTCTGAGGGGTAGTGGCTCAGTCCGTAGGGGCGAAATCCCCGTTCATTTACAAAAACAAGTTTAGGTTTGTCTGGGTTAGGTAGGTTAATAGGATGCTTTCGGCTGACCAAAATTCGACGGTTCGCGAGCCGGAAGGAGTTCTCGCGGAGTTAACGGCTGATCTTACAGAAGACGGACGTTATGGGGAACGTATTGTCCGGGTGACGCGGGAGGCAGTCACGGTTTTGGAGCCATCGGGGGCGGTTTTATTGACGGTGCCGGTGAGTGATTTGGTATCGGCGAAGAACGATTCGTTGGTGAGCGGGGGCCGGCTGATTTTGCGATCGAAAACGAACGAGGATTTGATTGTCGCTTATTATTCGCTGACGCGTGCGCAGCAGTTTGGTGAGTTGGCGCGGGGAATAGAGCAGCTTGCCAAGGGGGATGAGCTTTCGATTAACCTTTTGGTTGAGAAAATTCGGTGTGTGAAGTGTGGGAAGCTACTTCCGGAGAAGGATGGGGTTTGTCCGAGCTGTATTAATCGGGGCAAAACAATGCTTCGGCTCGGAGCGTTTTTGAAGCCTTATAAGTCGAAGGCGGTTTTGTTGGCGGTTTATGCGACGATTTCGACCTTGCTTGTTTTGGTTCCGCCTAAGTTGCAGGGGACTATTCTTGACTCGTTCAATCAGGGAAATCGTGATCCTCAGTTTTTGTTTGGGATGGTTGGAATTTGGGCGGCGGTTTTGGTGGGAATGGCGAGTTTGCAGGTGTTGACCGGAAGGTTGACGACCTGGCTCGGGGCACATTTGGCGAGCGATTTGCGGACGAAGACATATCGATCGATTGAGTTTTTGACGCTCAACTATTTTGATAAGAAACCCGTGGGAGCGATTGCGAGCCGAGTGACTCAGGATACGGATCGGGTTTGGTTCTTCTTGGTCGATGGATTGCCGTTTTTGGTGATCAACGGGTTTATGCTGGTTGCGGTTGCGGCGGTGATTTTTAGCATTAATCCGTTGCTGGCGATTTTGATTTTGGCGCCGATTCCGATGGTTGCACTTATATCCATGAAGGTTTGGAAGCCGATTTCAAATTTATTTTTCCGTGCGAGTCAGAAGATGGCGCGGGTGCATATGCACCTGAATGAAAGCTTGATGGGGATTCGGGTTGTGAAGGCGTTTGCGAAAGAAGATGCCGAATACGAGCGGTTTAAGACTCGCAGTGAAGAGTTGCGTAATGCAAACGTTCGAGCCGACCAGACGTGGCACACGGCGTTTGGGTTTATGACTTTGAGTGTTAGCTTGGGGACGGTGATTCACTGGCTGGTTGGGGGGACAATGCTGTTTCGGGGTGAACTCAAATTTGGCGAGTTCTATATGATTAATGCTTATTTGGGGATGGTTTATGGTCCGCTTCAATGGTTTGCTAGTGTGAATAACTGGTTTAGTCGGGCGATGGCGGGGGCGGAACGGATCTTTGAGATCATGGATATGAAGCAAGAGCCGGCTTTTGAGGGAGGAGATACGAGGCGTATTGAAGGTTCAGTTTCGTTTAATGATGTGCGGTTTGGTTATGACAAATCGAATCCGGTGATCAATGGGGTTTCGTTTGATGTGAAGGCGGGCGAGATGATTGGATTGGTTGGTCAGTCGGGGGCGGGTAAATCGACGACCATCAACTTGATAAGTCGGTTTTATGAACCGGATCAGGGCGAAATTTTGATTGATGGGATTGACTTTCGCAAGCTCGATTTGCGGAGTTACAGGAACCAAATCGGGATTGTTTTGCAGGAACCGTTCTTGTTTGCGGGGACGATTGCGGATAACATTAAGTACGGGAATCCGGATGCTTCGATGGAGGAAGTGATGGAGTCTGCGAAAGCGGCGAATGCGCACGACTTTATATTGGCGAAGAGTGATGGCTACGATACGATTGTTGGAGAACGTGGGGCGAAGCTGAGCGGCGGCGAAAAGCAGCGCATATCCATTGCCCGGGCGATTTTGCATGATCCACGGATTTTGATTTTGGATGAGGCGACTTCGAGCGTAGACGTGGAGACGGAGCGCAAGATTCAGGAAGCGATTTTGAATTTGGTGAAGGGGCGAACGACCTTTGCGATTGCGCACCGGCTTTCGACTTTGCGGAATGCGGATCGTTTGCTGGTTATGGATCGGGGCAAGGTTGTTGAGCAGGGCACGCACGAGGAACTGATGGAGAGTAAGGGCAAGTTCTATACGCTCGTTCAGACTCAGAGCGCGGTCAATGAGATTATTGGCATAGGGGCAGTCTAGTGATTCAGATTCGGAAAACTGTTCCGGATGCTGATTATTTAAGGATTTGTGAGATCAACAATCAGTTTGATCCCGAACCGATTGTGGCGGAAAGTTATTTGCCGAAGATGAAGGTTGTTCCGAAAGGTTGGCAAGTATTGCGTTTGACGGGGCTGGTTGATGGTGAAATTGTGGGTTTTGCGCATTTGCGTCGGAATTCAGGGATGTTCTCGGATACGTTTTTGCTGACGTTGGCGGTTGATGAAGTTCACCAGGGTCGTGGTTATGGGGCGGCTTTGCTGGATAGTGTTCTTGAGCAGGCACCGGAGATGGGAGCGAGGCGGATTGTGCCGATTGTTCGGGAGACGCATGCGCGTGCACCAAAGTTCTTTGAGTCGAGGGGGTTTGATACGAAGATGTCTTTGCGTGAGGGTTATTTAGAATTGGAAGACTTTGAAGCAGAGATTGAAGAGTTGCCTGAGGGTTACCATTTGGTGCGCTGGAGTGACATTGAGGATAACGAAGAAAATCGGGAGAAGTTTGCAGTAGCGTTTTTGAAGATGGATGCGGATGAACCGGGTAGTTTGCTTTTGGGAGGATTTGATCGGGAGACGATTGAGCGGGATGCATTTGATGCGGATACCAGTGACCCTCGGTATCTGTATTTAGTAGAGTGTGACGGTGAATGGGTAGCGCATCATCAAATTCAAATGAATGAACCGGGCGACTGGGAGATGACCGGGATTACTTTTACGGGGACGTTGCCTGCGCATCGGAGATTAGGATTGGCAACGGCATTGAAAAATTTGGGTGCTCTGGAAGCGAAAGAGTTAGGGGCGAAGCGGATCATGACGCACAATGATTCCAGCAATTTGGGGATGCTGACGATTAATCGCAAGCAGGGCTATGTCGAAGAGCCGGGATGGCTAATGATGCTGAGAGAATTATGAAAAACGTTGAGATTTTTTACAAACCTGAAGGTCGGTTGCGGTTGACGATGGAGGATCGGAGCTATACGGAGGTGAGGCTGGCTTGGGCATCGCCGCTGAGTTACCCGGAGAAGTATTTGGCGTTTTTGGATGGGAAGGGACGAGAGATATTTATGGTGACGCATCCGAAAGATGAGCTACCTGAAGATGTTTGGGAGATGGCGCAGATCGAATTGCGGCGGCGCTATTTGAACGGCGTGATTCACAAGATTGTGACGCTCAAGACGGAATTTGGATCGACTTATTGGAGAGTGGTGACGGATCGGGGGGAGACGGACTTTTTGACGCAGAGTTTGCAGGAGAATGCGCAGTGGTTGACTCCGACTTATTTGATGCTGGTTGATGTGGATGGGAATCGGTATGAGATTACGGACATCAACGCGTTGGATGAGCGGAGTCGAGAGTTGCTTTCGATAACGGTGTAGACATGAGCGTTTTGACTGGGCTTGATGTTTGTATTCGAGATGGTTTCTCGCGGTTTCGCGGGAAGTCGATCGGGTTGGTTTGTCACCAAGCGAGTATTTCGCGCGAGTGCAAACACATTTTGGATTATTTGGTGCCCTTGCATGATTCGGGGGCGTCGAAGATTGCGGCGGCGTTTGGGCCTCAGCATGGGATTTGGGGGCATACGCAGGACAACATGATTGAGTGGGAGGGTTACACTGACCCTCGGACGGGATTGCCGTTTTATTCGTTGTATGGGGAGAATCGCAAGCCGACGGCGGCGATGCTGGACGGGGTTGAGGAACTTGTATTTGATGTACAGGATGTGGGGGCACGTTACTACACGTTTATCTGGACGCTGGCTCATTGTATGGAAGCGTGTGCGGAGCTTGGGATTCCGGTGACGATTTTGGATCGGCCGAACCCGATTGGTGGGAAGATTGTTGAGGGGCCGGGGCACGACATGGCGTTTAAGAGCTTTGTTGGTTTGTATTCGTTACCGGTGCGGCACGGGATGACGGTGGGTGAAATTGGGCTCTATTTACGTGAGCATTGGATTCCGGGTTGTGACGTGAATGTTGTGCAGATGGAGGGCTGGGATCGGGGAATGATGTTCTCGGATACTGGTTTGCAATGGGGTTTACCAAGCCCGAATATGCCGACTCAGGAGACGGCTTTGGTTTATCCGGGTCAGTGTTTGGTGGAGGGGACGAAGCTGAGTGAAGGTCGAGGGACGACGATGCCGTTCCAGCTTTTTGGGGCGCCGTTTATTGATTCGTGGGAGCTGTGCGAGGCAGTGAATGGGTTAAGTTTGCCGGGAGTTTGGCTGCGTCCGGTGCATTTTGAGCCGACTTTTCAGAAGCATAAAGGGGTGATTTGCGGCGGCGGATTTATTCACGTTATTGACCAGGATGCGTTTGAATCTGTGCTGACGACGATGGCGATTTTGGGTCAAGTACGTCGGCTTTATGGAGAGAAATTTGAGTGGCTTGAGCCGCCTTACGAATATGAATTTGAGTTGTGGCCGATTGATATATTGGCGGGGGGAACGGGGGTTCGGGAGATGGTTGATCGGGTTGCTTCAGTGGTTGAGATGAGGGATTGGATGAGGGGTGATTCCCAGTCAATAAATGCCTTGACCAAGGATTACTGTCAGTACCTTTAGGCCAAAAATCTTATTTTTTGCAATCACCATGTAACGTTAACAGATTTTTAATCACTTTGGTCCCAAATGTTAAGAACCTAAACTGGTGTTCTGGCACACTAACGTTTGTACGCATTCGGATCTGAATGCAAAGGAATCATATATCATGCGAAAAGCCTTCACCCTCATTGAGTTGCTGGTTGTCATTGCAATCATCGCAATTCTTGCGGCAATTCTGTTCCCCGTTTTTGCTCAAGCAAAGCTTGCCGCGAAGCGAACGGTTGCCCTAAGCAACGTCAAGCAAGTAGGAACTGGACTTCACATTTACACGGCTGATTACGATGACACGTTGCCTCGTAATGACGACTGCACACCAGAATTGATGAACACAAGTTTGTCCAGCGTGCCATTCACGCCAGGTGGAGCGGGCTGTTCGTTCGGTGCCGGTGTAAATGGTTTTCTTTATCGGAAAAATCACTTTACGTGGCAGGCTTGGTTGATGCCATATGTGAAGAACACGCAGATTTTCTTCCTGCCGACTCGCCAACGCAACGAGGCGGCTTGGAATCAAAACAACATTGTTGACCAGTTTGGTTTGAACACTGGTTTGACTGGTGCGTTAAACACATATGGTAACGCTAATCGAAATGGCGCGTTCCGGAATTCATGGCTTGGTGGAAGTATGACGGCAATTCCGAGTCCATCTGAAGCGATGCTGTTCATGGAAATTGGGGGTGCAGGCACGCCGCACATTCAACATGCGACAGTTGATCCATTTGTGAACGTTCAGACTACTTATCCGGTTGCAATTCGCGAATTGTGGCGGTACAAGTTGATGGAAGGTACAGCAGCCGATTGTGTAGCAGGTACGAAAGGAACCGTTCCGGATAATCGCAAGACCAGCAATGGTTTAGTTGTCCTTGGCTTCTCGGATAGTAGCGCGAAGGCGTATCCGGCGCAGAAATTCTTGGATCGAACCCCAACTTATGCAGAATATGGTGCGACGGTTACGTTCCCAGCTCCGACGGCGGCATTCTGCACCAATACTGGTGGGAACATTGGAATTAGCAACAATCCGAATTCAACGACCAATTACCCGATGTGGGGATTTGGTCAGTAATGCGGGTTTGGCTTGCGATTGGTGTTGTCTGTGCGGTTAGCCTGACGATGGTTGGGTGTGTGAAGGACAATATTACGACAAAGGACATGCAAGATGTTCGGAAGGAGATGTCGCAAGAAACTTATGAAGAGGCAATGAAAAAAGCTGGTCGTCAGGACGAGCTTGCTGCCGAGAAAAAAGCTAGAGATGCTCGTCGGAACGAAAACGGCGATAATTTCTGATCTGACGACACAGTATAAAAAGTGGTGGAGGTTCATTACTTCCGCCATTTTTTTATGTCAAATTACTGGGATTGTGAGTAAAGACGAGATTTTCTGACCTATTGTTAAGATGGGCAATGCGAACTTATTCTATTATGATTAGGTCTAAGACTTGGTTCCATTGGCCAAGCCTAGGAATTTCCTTACCATGAAAAAAGCGTTTACCCTCATTGAGTTGCTGGTTGTTATTGCAATCATCGCAATTCTCGCCGCAATCCTGTTCCCAGTTTTTGCCCAAGCGAAGCTTGCGGCCAAGAAAACCAAAGGTCTTGCTGAAGCCAAACAAATTGGTACATCACAGCACCTTTATCTGAGTGACTACGACGATGTTCTGTACCTTTACCGAACAAACGATCCGAACCCTTCTTACGTAAAATGCGTCAATGACGGTCGAGCTGACTGTAACACCGTTTTTGGTGTGCAAGCTCGAACAAAAACGTTCTGGAATCAGTTGCTTCAGCCTTATTTGAAGAACAATGAGATGTTCCGGTCGCCAGGACAAGTCCAAGCATGGGCAAATGAAGATCCAACAGGCGCTGGCACAGACCCAGCCTTCCGAAGCTACGGTGGTCAAAACTCCTATGCATCCAACACGGTCATTTTTGAATCAGATGGAACTGGCGGATCGATGTCGCATACCTCAATTGAAGATGTAGCAAACACGTTGGTTATCGTTGATGCAAGTTACTACAATGCGCTTCCTCGATTTGACGGCAACCTCCGAATTTTCAAGGGATTAACAAGCTGGACAGTTCCTTGTACGAGCAGTAGCCGACCGAATTATTGGAAGAACCTTGGCAACAGCTACTTGTTCCGATTCCCAACGAATCCTACGGATGCGGAAGCTGAAAAGTTGATTCAACAACGATGGAGCGGCCCGCTGGTTGTTATTCATGCGGACAGCCACGCTAAAGCAACTCCCTGGCAAAAAGTTATGTGGGATTTGCGAGACAATCCTAACAACTCAATGTGGGATCCGTGGAAAGCTGGCGTTCAAGCCTGTCCGTAGGATAATGTGACGTCCGTCAACTGGGTCGCACCTTAACAATAGCGACCCAGATTTGTTAAACTTTTGCCTCCTTCACATATTCTTAGAGATCATTTGTTAGACTCTTTAATGAAATTCCACACGCAAGTGCGGAGGCAATCATTATGAAAAAAGCATTTACACTCATTGAGCTTCTGGTCGTCATTGCGATCATTGCAATTCTCGCTGCCATTCTGTTCCCAGTTTTTGCACAAGCGAAAACAGCCGCTAAGCGAACGGCCGCCATCAGCAACAATAAGCAGATCAATCTTGGAATCATTCTTTACACATCGGACTATGATGACGTGTATCCACGGAATGACGAATGTATTTTGAATAGTTCGCTTAATCCAGCATTGAATGGTGCACCTGCAGGTACTAACCCTCAGACACGTTGCCAAACCAGCGCAGGAAGTTTTGCTTGGCGAATGAATCACTTTAGTTGGCAAAAATGGGTTGTGCCTTACATCAAGAACACTGATATATTTTTCCACCCGGCAAAGCCAAAGTTTGATGCTCCTACGTTCATTGCGGGGACGACCTATTACAATACGTTTGGGCAGATCAACGGAAGTTTTGCGCTAAACATTGCAATCACTGGGGCGCTCAATACTGGAGATATTCCAGCGGCAACTGCGCGAGTGATCCGCAATAGTTGGATTGGCGGAGTTCAAACGGCGATTCCGAATGTTGCTGAGACCATGCTTGTGATGGAATCTACTAGTCCCTTAACTTCGGTGATTCCGAATGGAATTCGAACTTCGGAAACAGGAAACGCCACAATTACGGTTTATCCTGGGGTCGTCCGAGAGCATTTGATCAATGATTATTACATTCACCCGGGTGGACCAGCCGATTGTCCGGGCGTTGTCGGCAATGGAAAGTTGGACACTACGGCAATTGTGAGTGAAGGCATGACAGTTGGTTTTGCGGATGGACACACCAAATTTGAAAAAATTGGTTCTATCATTGCAAAGACTCCAACGATTGCAGAATATGCGCCAGGTACATCCATGCGTTGCGGTTTGGCGAGTTCAAATACAACCCTTGCGGATACGTTGAACCTGAACATCAACTATCCGTTCTGGGGACTTGGCCAATAATGAAGCATCTGACTTTCGTGGTGCTTTGTATCATTGCCTTGACCGTTGCAGGTTGTAGCGAGGAGCAAGCTGCTCAAAAAGCATACGATCGTCAGGCGGACATTGAGGCTGGCAACAAAGCGATTGGCGCGGAAGAAGAGTTGCGTTAATTAGAATCAAAGAGTCGGGCCATTTGAAAGAACTGGCTCGACTTTTTTGAATTTGCGGTGACATTGGCTACAATGTATGGACAATGAAGCTCGTGGTTTGTGTAGTTCATAACCGTGACCGGAACCGGGTGACGGATGAAATGGTCAAGTTGGGGTTCAAATTCACCGTGATTGGTTCGAGTGGAGGGTTTTTGCGCGAGGGGAATACGACAATGCTAATTGGCGTTGAGGAAGAAAAGTTGGAGGAGTTGAAGGGGGTTGTTCAACAGAACTGCGAGCAGCGGGAGCAGATGGTCAATGTTGCGCCGTTTGATTCGGGATCGCCGGGTGGTTTTTTGCCGACACCGGTCAAGGTTCCGGTTGGCGGAGCGGTGATGTTTGTCATGAATGTGGATGAGTTTCACCGGTTTTAGGGCGATGGGAAACCGTGAGTTGTTGGATAGGATATTAAGTGGGTCGGCTGACCCTCGGGCGGTTTTGTTTTATGGGGCGGATCAAGCTCAAATGGATGGGTTTGCGGAGGAGCTGGCGGGGTTTTGGCTTGGGGTAAGGGCTGAGAGCTTAGATCGGCACGTTGATTATCAGAAGATGATCCATTCAATAAAAGGAAATGTAATCAAGAAAGGAACGGTCATCAACCTCAAACCTGGAGAGGATGAGGACGACGATGACTTTAAGGGAATTCCAGTTATAGAATTCTTCCGGACTAGACCTCTTATGGCCCTTAGCAAGGCAATTTGGTTTTCCGAAGTCAACCGCTTTACACCCAAGGCGGCGAATGCCTTTTTAAAATGTTTGGAGGAACTTCCAGATCACGCCCGGGTCGTATTGACGACAACACAGTTTTCTCGGGTGTTGCCGACAATTCGGTCGAGGTGTTTGTGCGTGGCTTGTGGGATCGATGAAGGATTTACAAGTTCTGGTAGCGAAATGGAGGCCGTTTGGGGAAAGAATGTAGGTGAGCTTGCGCGGCTTAGAGAACTGCCCGAGATTTTTGGGGCTTTGTGGGAGTTGCTGGAACTTATTCCCGGGGCGCCGATGGTCGCGGCGGTGATGTTTGCGGAGCGCGCGAACGGATTGGCGGGGGATTATGGGAAAACAGTAGGAATTGGAGTTCGCGATGCTCAGGTGATTTTGCTAGAAATGATCGCGAGATGGTGGTTAGTTCGGTATCCTGAAAGACCAATGGTTGGGACCCTTTGTAGCTCAATTGCGAAGGAAATTCAAGGTTATTCGAACGGACAACTTGGATTTGACGTGATTTTTGGCACGATGTTGAAACAGATCAGGGAACCAATGGAATTTTCACGAGGTAGATGATGGCAGAAGGTGTAGTTGGAGTGATCGTGTCTTTGGTTAAATCCTCAGGGAAATCGGCGGATGATCGTAAGCCGCTCTTTGAAAAGTTGATGGCAAATAGCTATAAACAGGCTTTTCAGATGGCGTATCGGTTTACGTCAAATCGTTCTGAAGCAGAGGATTTGCTGCAAGAGACTTACATTCGGGCGTTCCGGTATTTTCATCGGTTTGATGAAACGATGCCGTTTACTGCTTGGCTCTACCGCATCATGACGAATCTCCACATTGACAATATCCGCAAAATTTCTCGGCTTAAGACCGTCAGTTTTGACCAGCCTGCCGGGGACTCGGCGAGCGGATGGGAAATAGCAGATACGTCTGCAGTGAGCGGCGATTCAAAAGTAGATGAAATTTTGAACGAGCCGTTGCAGCGTGCGTTGCAAGCAATGACGGGTGAATTCCGAACTGCGGTGGTACTTGCCGATATTGAAGGTATGAGCTACGAAGAAATTGCGGTCATTATGGATACTTCGGTCGGCACAGTGCGATCGCGTATACATCGCGGGCGTAAGCAGATACGTGAGCATCTTGAGCATATGACTTCGACGGGAAACAATGAGGTGATTCTGTGAATAACTGTTTTCGAGTGAAAGGTTTGCTTTCGGCATATTTGGATCGTGAGCTTTCAGGTGAGGAGATGTTGCTGCTTCGGGATCATTTGGGTGATTGTAGCGATTGTTCATTAGAGTTTGAAGAACTACGTCGGGTGAAGTCTGCACTTATACAGATGCCAGTTTTGGAGCCCGATCCGGAATTGCTTGCTCGTATGAAAGGTCAAGTCTTTGCAAATGTTCAGCCTGTACCAGTATCGAAGCGCCGAGTTGCGGCGACGATGGGAATGGCAGCGGCAGTCCTTTTTCTTATGTTTGCAATCGTGCAATGGGTTGCTGTGCAAAAGCAGTCAGATCAAGTGGCCGAAGGTCATTTTTCTGGAGCGAAGACGGCAGTTGCAAGCGATATGGATCGGAATCCTGTTTATATTCCGGTTACATTAGCCAGTTCACCAGAGTAGAAAGTGGTGAGCATGAAATTGTTGCGAACTGGTGCACCAATGTTGGCGATCACACTTTTGACGTCCTTGACATTTGCGGAAGACCCATATTTATTGTTGAAACCAGCAATTGACGAGGGATTTGACTTTACGGGTTCGATGGTTGTCCAAGTTGAGGGTTGGGAGGAAGACCCGATGATGTTGCAAATGTTTACCTTAAAGGATAAGGGTGCCAAGCTTGTTTGGATTCATCCGAGTACGATGCAGGGCCAGATGTTTTTGGATGATGGAAAAGCTGTGCAGCAATATTTTCCGGATCA
>JBJXDW010000041.1:0-48074 GCA_046154445.1 Fimbriimonadaceae bacterium
ATTTCGCCACATCAACGAATTTGAGGCGCGACGCGACAATATTTTCTTTGACTACAAAATTACTTACGAAATCGAAGGCAGAATTACTGAAATTGAGTGGAAAGCCGGTCGCTTCACCGTTGATGGCAATGAACGCATAACGGTTGGAGACGCTACTCCACTTCCGGATAATATTTTGGTCTACTATTCGGGACATAATGACACAGTCATTTCGTTGGTCGCAGATTACGAAGAAAGCTTTAAGCGGAGAATTAGAGGTGCCGATTTATCCGACTCTCGCTACTTTCTCGGAATAGATTCGAGTTACAAGGAGCTCCTGCTTGCTATTTGTCTTCTGAAACCTGATGATAATCCGTGCCGCCGGTTCATAAGCCAAAAGTTGGGAATTGGCGAAATTGGTACTGAAGTAAAACTAATCCTCAAACGACCCTACTACGCAAATGGTCGGGGATTCAACGTCGAAAACAATGACGAAACCGACCGCTTTTGGAGAGCCGCAGGGATTACAAAAGAGTTTCTCGACTTGCTACTTGAGTGCGCGGCCCCGGCACCGCCTGGGGAAAGAGTTCGAACCGAAGGTTATCAAGCAGGTGATGATAAGTACATCCTCTACTTTGATACGGCAAAGATTGTCGAAAAATTCAGAGGTGCAGCTCCGCACGAATTGTTCAGCCGTTTCGACAACTTGAAGGTTCTCGAGATGATCGAAGAAATTTCTATCCCCCTGACACTTACTAATGGTGAGCCAGCGTCCACTTCATTCTTTAGTGACGGTCAGTTTCAATCCGTTTATATTTTCGCAATTACCGAGCTCTTCAAGCAACGCAATTGCCTGACACTGCTGGATGAACCAGACTCCTTCCTCCACCCCGAATGGCAACACGAGTTTCTCACGCAGACATTCGAAATCTCAAACGCTGCCACCCAAACAAACCACACTCTACTAAGTACGCACAGCGCATCCACGATTTCCTCAAGCGACCAGAACGTGATTAGTCTTTTCGAGATCGACGGTAACTCAGTCAAAGTCTCCCGGGTATCCAAAAGCGATGTGATCACCTCACTTTCCGCTAGCTTGATATCATTCTCCGAATCAGAAGCCCGCCTAAACATTCAGCATAATCTGAGCAACACTACTGGGCCAGTGCTTTTTACAGAGGGGATCACTGATGAGATTATCCTCGAAACGGCTTGGAAGAAACTCTTTCCAGGAGTGGATCGACCATTTGAGATTCAGAGTGCTTTCGATTGTAATTTCCTAAGTGTTCTTCTTAGAAGGGATGATTTCTACATAAGTAACCCAGGTCGGACTTTTTTTGGCCTTTTTGATTTTGATGAGGCTTACAATCAGTGGAATGGACTTGGAAAAACTGACGTCGAGACCGATCCGAGCAAGTGCTTAACAAAAAAGCGAGAAACGAGTGAAGGGTACGGCCTCCTTCTTCCCGTGCCGCTAGGACTTTCAATTAGAAATCAAGTTCTGAATCCAATAAGTGGAGAATCGTACAAGCATCATTCACTTCTCACAATTGAGTTACTGTTCCATGACGTGCCCGGTCTAGAAACTCATTTCGCCGAGGACACTGAAAGGCCTGACAACTTTAGGAAATTCAATAGCGACAAGGTGAATTTCGCCTGCAATGTTGTTCCAGGTCTTGATTCTGCACATTTTGAGGTGTTCAGGCCCATTTTCGAATTTGTGTTATCGAAATGCGTACTAGCGTCGCGTTCTGGAACAACCACTACTGCTACATAGATTTATAATGCTCAAAAGCAATTTCGATTGGAATCAGTTTCACGCTTATCGCGTCTTCGATGAGTTTCTCGATCGCTTTATCCTCCAGCGAAAGAGCTACGTTACTAGTCACCCTGATCAGCTCGACTTAGCTGCCGTATTTGATGAGATTGAAAAGCGTTTTGTTGTTGGATACGATGATACTGACTCGCGGTTCGAAGATAAGTTGGCGAATCAATTCGACGGTGCATCGGAAGAATCAAAAATCGTCTTTGCAAACGTCGAATATCTCTGGGCGATGCCGATGATGAACATTAAGCCGTGGACGAAACGGGATTATGCCCTGCGCTGGTTTTCTTCGAATGAAGTGGTTGATGGCAACTCGTTTTTCTTTGGCTATCCGGACACAATAGCAAATCCCGGCTCATGGTACTTGCGGAACAAATATTGGGAACTGATCGCTGCGCTCAGGGTACTGAGCCTCGTCGCATCAGATCCTGACCTTAAGGATGTAAGTGATCTCAAAGAGAGGATCGCACAGATTTGCCACCAGGCAATCTATGTTGGGATTCCTCCCGAAGAAAGATTTGCCTCGTCACGGGTGTGCGGCATTCATTCCGCCTTGATGCACCTAGCCGATCCCGAGCGATACGAATCCATCATCTCCGCCTCGCATCGATGGCAAATTTGTTCTGTGTTTAAGCATGTCGTGGAAGATGCGTCCGAAGATCGAGAAGTTCTTTTGAAACAGATCCGGAGCACTCTATATGAGTCGCACGGCTCTGGGGACGACTCTCATTTCAGGTATCGGTGGTTTTTCTATTTGAAGGATGTGAAACCACTTTGGATCGACAAAAAGAATAAGAAAGAACAACGGTTTGGTGCGGCCGCTTTCGATGTTCGCAATGAGGAGAACGCAGCCGAACTAGAAGGGGCTAGAGAGGAGTTTAGTGGCTATCGCATTCTGCGCAGTGCCAAACTCGTCAAGGCGGCGAAAAAGCGTGATCGTTACACCTGCAGGGCGTGCAGATTTCATTTTGAGAATCAAATCGTTCACGTCCATCACCTTGATCCCATTTGCGAATATGAAAGCCCAAGAGAGACTAAAATTGAGGATCTGGTGACTCTTTGCCCAACGTGTCACTACCTCGCACACTACTGGCTCCGAATAAATCGTGAGTTCACGAAACTTGAACCGCTTCTCGCAAGACTACAAACAGATTAGGGTTGCCGTCTCCTCTTTTCTGACGATCTATGCAGTTAATCATGGATTAGCGGACTATGGAGCTGGCAATCGTCATATTTGACTCCAGAACCGGCTAGTGAAGAAGAATATTTTTTACTGAGTGTGTAAATTAGTGAGTAAATCATGCGCGGACTACATGTGTTCGGTATCCGTTCAGATCCGGTCAACATAACAGTGCTAAGAAATTTCCACACATGGATAGTTCCATTTTTGATATGGGAAAGTGGGCCAAATTATTGCGGGCGGTCTCATGCCAGATTTGAGTTGGTGAATGACAAGAACATCTCCTCTCCGAGCGTTTTTTTATTGAGGGGTCCGAAAACTGCCTTAGATGCACGAAATAGGTCTTACATTACAGCGTTTCGAACAGCTTTTTAGATCAAGGCGCCTGAGCTAATTTGTAGTTTAGGCGCGCTTTGATCTGTGTCTTCGTTGTCGTGCTTTTGACGTTTGGTGGTCTTGGCAGAAACGTGACTGTTTCGGAAGGTCGTTGATTGAGATGCCGCATTCGGCGCAAATTCGATTTTCTAAGTGCGGACGCCAGTAGCTTTCGACTGCGTACAGCCAGAGACCGCCGAGAAGATTGTTTGGCTTTATTTCAATTCCGGTTTGTGCGCCGAAAGGGAGGTGCACAGAGCAAAGAGCACTCATATGGTAATTGACTACCCAACTTGCGATGTCATCCCATCGGTGGACTTCATGGTCGCTCATTGGCTCACGATTGACAAGGCGCAATATGGATGGAGGAAGCAAGATGTTTTTGCGATCTGGGCCAGTCAAACTCCAAAAATCCCTCATTCCTTTTTCGAAGTGTTTTTTAGCGGCTTTGTCACTCAGTGCCAAAGTGCGTATCTCCCGCAACGCCCTTATTGCTTGAGTCGATAGAAATAAGAGATAGCTCTCAATTCGCCACGCTTGCAATGGTTCCTCCCGCGGTCTGTTTAGCGTGAACGGATTCTCCGAAGAATCATAGAGCATCCCATGTTTATTTGCAAATTCTAAAATTTCCTCGTCATCTGCCAACCAAAGTTCAAGAAATGTGCTGAACGTTTTTTGATTCAATTTAGACCAGCGAACCGTGGCTGAGAGTTGCGAGCGGAGATCATTGAACTTAGCTGTGTCGATCGGTACCGATGTAAACATACCGCACGGATAATACAAACACTCTTTAAAGCCGAGCTCTGCTGCTCCGCGCAAGACATGTGTTTCGAAGAATTCATGTTTGGGTCGTCGATCCCCTAGCGCGTCTCCAAGCTCTAACAAAATCGCCCGAGTTATCTTCGGATACTTAACAACCGTTGTAATGGGACCAACTAACTTGCCTTTATTTGAGTACATTTTGTCTCATCTTTGTCACAGATTCTTTCAGTAATTCAAAAGTATGATACTTCGAAACTAGCTACGATTTAGATGTGATGAGCACTCCTCAATACCATTCGGTACCACAAGCTGCCGCAATACTGGGCGTTTCAAAAAGTACAGCCTGGTCACTAGTCTGGTCTGGAAGATTGAAAGCAAAACGCCTGGGTCGCAGAGTCTTGATAAGCGACGACACAATTCGGGAGTTTGTTGAATCTTGCCCGGATTACGACCCAAGCGAGGAAATCGACCGTGGCTAAAAATTGGCGAACATTGGGGGCGCAACGCTTTTTAGCTGGGGAGTTCAAATTTATCTCTATTCCAAAGAGCCGTTGGGTTTGGTGGTTTTGTGATCGCGACAGCTTGATTTTCCTTTGTAAATCTGGAATCAGGAATTCAAGCTGGTTTCCCCGAATAACAGCTTCGGGGATTCGAATCTCTATAACATAGTACTTTTTTGTCTTTCTGCAGAGAGTTTTCAAGTGATTGATCGTCTGAAACTGACAGCGCAGCTTCCTAAAGCGGATCGCATTCGGGTGAATGGCTTTGAATATCGGCTTGGGAGAATAAAAATTCTCCAGAACTCAGAGTTTCCGACTTGGATAACAATAGATACAAATCTCCCGAAGTGTGTAACTGGCACAAACTTGCATTTCCTTTCGCTTCAGGTAACAACTGAAGTAATTGTGGATATTGTGCAACGTGTATCTGAATTCCTCATTTTGCCCGAACTGCAAGATATGGATAGATGGCTATTCAAATACCTGGAAATAGGCGAGAACAGAATCGAAGATGACCCGGTCGATTTTGCTCGTAGAATTTCACAGCATTACTTAGATTCTGGCGGAGCTAATATAAGTTGTGGCAAGCAGTCACATACGGTCCGAATTGGCCCAAAACAGCGGAATACAAGAATCTATCCTAAAGGGCCCGAATTTCGAAAGAAGGAGAAGAACAGCAGCGAAGATCTTAAGAGAAGTGTTGACAAATTGCTTCGTCACGAAATTGCTTTTAATGATGCAGGCATTTTAGCTGCTTTTGGAACCAAATCTCTTGGTCCTGTACTGGAATTTATGAACTCGGACTTTCCGATTCGCATGCTCGAAAAATCATGGGATCGACATGTGGGGTCTGTCGACCAAACCATTGAGATGCCGTGGGAAGAGATTGTTTTAAGGCACTTTCCGGGACGGCATGGTAGAGAACTCATAACCTTTCGCCATATGCGAGATAAGTTTGGAGAACTTATTGCGAAGAAGATGCTGGCACTCAGTCCGTCCGCCGTTTTTAAGTTTCAAAGTGAACTTCGAACTCTCGAAGAATCTAATTTATTTAGACGCTGAATCGGCGAATTCATAAGTTTGCTGACTCAGAGTAAGTTAGCTTCCTGCTTGAGTTTTTACCAGAACAAACGAGGGGTGGTCATCGCATAACTCATTAGATGAAGACCATTCAGTCACAATCCGAGACAGAAATTGAACTAAAGAGTCACCAAGGACGAAGTAGGCTAGTTTGCGCTGGGGGCTTGTCAAGATATCTTGGATATCCAGTACCGATTCGAGTTGGAATTCGAGGAATCCCAAGGACAGGGTATGCGCTTCTATTGCCCGGTTGTCAGCCGGTCTTATGGAATTATGGCGGTGAGCCCGGAGAATGTATTGTGTGCATGCACAACTTTGCAGGGACAACGAAGCAATATATTGAAGCTGTCAATTTTTCACTCATGCCGCCAAATCCCGCTCGATGGCCATTCTCAGTTGTCATGCCGACTGATCACTACTATTGGGCCTCAGATCTCTCACAGCTCTATCTCGTGAAGTCTTATCTAGACGTCATCAATCCAAACCAAATTCTCACATCGAGGGAGGTTTGTATGATTCGAGAATGTTCACGAGAGCAACTCCGAAACATCTGTGCAACGTGGATGCCTCACCATTTTGGCAAAACTCACTTGCGGATATATGCTGCTCATGCCGTTCTGAACATGCCTACTCTGAATGGTGCAGTTGCGTCGAAGTTAAGGCAAATCATTCAGGGGTTCCCGAAATACTTCGACATCACTGATTTCGACGTCCCCTTTGATCATCTCCCCCTTACGAATGTAACTTGAACGTGGGATCTATAACAGTGCAAGAAATTGCGACAGAGTGTAGAACAATGCTTTGTACATTAACGGTGAGAGGTGTACGGCCTGGTTCCGCGTTTGCATGCCTCCTTGAGCGACAATAGGCATTCGGACGTTAAAAACATGGTTGCAGTTGTCTGTTCTTGAGTCTGAAGGATGAACTGAAAGTAGTTTTTTGTTAAAGAATATAATAGAATTTAGCAGAGAATGAGAGTCTTGAGTTTTTCAGCACAATGAGAACATTAAGTGCTATTTTCCTGTTGCGAACCTCGACGGTAGTAATTCATCGATTCGCGCATCGCAGTAATGCGGGGGCAATCATGAGCATCAGGTCCGATAACTACCGAAGGCCCAGAGCAATTCGCAGTGCGATAGCAATTGACTAGTCCTGAGGCGGCGGGCGAACAGCAGGGTCTTTATGCTACTAATCTTGATAATGTTCGAAATGACAAGGGTGACTTCGTCTACATTCAGAGTATTTCAAAGAGCCGGCGAATTAGTTAATGGTTGACTATAGTTGTCCATATTACTGAGATCGGATTCGCAATCGCTGCTTGTAGTGTAGCATTGAGTGCAGGCACAGATGCACATTGTCTGGCGAGACGAAGCGAACTTGCGATTCCTGCTTCCAAAAATGAACTTGGCTCTAAAACATTGCAATTTGAATTATTGTGTTATTGCCTTTAAAAATGGAATCTCGCATTAGTCAACCAATTTCTTGCTATCTTTTGGACGCAGCACATATTTTTAAATAATTGTAAAAAGCGCCCTTTTCAGATGTGACTTGAGTTGGCTGCGAAAATCATATTCAGCGTTAACAGGAGTAGTCCGCTATTTCTGAAAAATTGTGAATGTCAGACTGATCTATCAAATTTCTCGTTCCTTTCGCGCAAATTCTAATATTTCGGACGGCAACAGTCCTGTCGTTGTCTTGATCCAATTCCGGAGTATTGATGTATCTGCGCACCCCAACGCTTCACCTATTTCTGTGAGACTCAAGTCTGTCCCACCAATCAACTGAATTGCCCTACGTGCCCGGCATTCTGTAACGTAGTCTTTGAAACCCAAAGAAAACTCGTTGCGAAATACTCTGCAGACATGAAATGGAGAGTAGCCAGTGATGTTACCAAGGTATGAAAGAGACCATTCCTGTTCAGGCTCTCTCCAGACTTTTTCGAGGATATCGAAAATTGGCCTGTTAACATGAGATACCTTCGGTGCAAAGAACTCAGACTTATCTCCCGATCTTGCTACTGAAACTAAGAGAATTGTGAGCAAGGCATTCCTTTTCATTACAGTGTTAGAGTTACCTTCTTCGTTTAAGATGCCCTTACGATGCCAAGTGGACGTAATAATATCGTCATTGAGGATCAGCTTAGACTCTCCGGGCCTCAATCCTAGCACTCCTTGCTCTGCCATATTGAAAATTCCATTATCTACAACTGAGGTTATAATATAATCGTATGGCTTAGCAGACTGAAGAAGCTCAAATTCATTTGGGCCGCACAAGAATGCTGACTGACCAGGTTCAAGTAGTTGAGTCAACTTCGCTTTCTTAATCAGCATTATGCCTCGCTGAGGGGTTAAAAGAATCAATTTTCCACGAGGCACAACAACTCTGACGATGCTGCATTTTGAGTTTTGGAACTCAAAGTGCTCTATGAAATCAGACTCCATTGACTGAATCGAAGCAATTAGTGCGTCAATCCCTTGACTCGGTTCGCCATTTGGCTTGAGCAGACCTTTCATCCATTGAAGAAAGAAACCTGAGTTGACAGGTGCAAACGTTTCCTCAAAGTTGTGTTCTTGAATATTGGGTTTCATTTTGGACACTGGGTAAGTAGCTCAGGATTGATGACCGACTCTCGGCTTCTTCTCTGCACTCTTGGTCAACAAACCTGGATGAAAAATCCTTGCAGTCGACGAAAAGCGTTGTCACCGAGAGCGGGCACCAGTCACAATCGGGTCAATTCTGGGCATTCGTTGCATTAACAATGAGCATCGATGCCATATATGCGGAATCAGAGTCAGGAAACTCTATTTCCATTCCGTCGTTTGGCCAACCTACTCCGTTGCCAGCTAACATACGGGTTAAGGACAATCGCTGAGAGTTATTCGAAACAGTCCATGTTGAAACTCCTTGAAACACTTCAGAATTTAATCGGTTCAGCGTTGCACTACTATATGAAGTCGCATGAGTTTCTATAAACGATAAACAATTTGACCAAGCTATAGCCTTCTGGGTTGATTTCACTGCTTCAAAAATTGGGAGTGAATTTTGATCTTTACTTGGGGCTGGCACTGGCGATGCCAGGCTAATTGCGGATGTCAGAATTGCAAAGAGAAGAAGTTTTCGTTTCATCATTCCCACTATTCGTCAATCTCCGTTTCACATTGGTTTCACTTTCCGTACCACACATGAGCTCAAGTGGTCTAAACTACAGAAGTGAGTGACCAAGTGACTTCAGATCGAGTTAAAACATCTATCTGGAAATTGAAGTTGTTTGGTGGTTTTCGGCTCTTTGATCCTGATGGCTTCGAAATTAGAACCAGAAGTCGAAGGATGGTTGCACTTTTAACCCTGCTGGCACTCCAACGGGATCTCGCCGTAGATAGGCATTCCCTAGCCAAAATAATCTACTGGGATGCTGAGGACAATCACGATAACCTTCTCAAAGTTCTCCTGTCTCGTACCTCAAGGAAAATGCAGTCACAGCACGATTCTTGCCTGAAAATCACGTCAGATCTGGTTTGGCTAGATGAGGGCTTAATCGAAATTGACGTGTCTGTGGCAAGAGGAAAGCTTAAGCAAATTGAAGAGCAGGCCAAAAATGGTCGACCAGTCAGTTCTTTGTTTGATGAACTCGGATCATTTGTAGCTCCGATTGAAGTAACTGGGGACACTCCAAATGTAAATGTAGCGATAAACCAGTTAAAGCTAATGATCCTTCGAGATATTCAGTCGCAAGTCGTACCTGCTGCGGGGGCAAAACATAGCGTATCAATTGCGGCACTCATCGATATTATGGAACTCGAAGACCCGCTATCATCGAATACTTGCTGCCTTTTGATGTCAATTTTCTCAGGACTTGGTGACCAAGCATCAGTGCACCGAACGTTTGCCAATCATGAGTGTGCAATCTCTGAGGAGTATGGCGAAGCAGTGTCATCGACTGTAAGCGATGCCTACGCTTTTGCCCTTGAGAATGATCCATTTCCAGGTGTCTCACTCATTCATGATTTGCCACCTCCCAAGCACCCGGTTTCAATTGGATTTGACAAATTCTTAGGTGAATTGGAAACAACTCTATCTGAATCACAAATTGGAGATAATTTTTATCTCTATGGATGCAAAGGGGCAGGAAAGTCACACCTGCTATCAAGGCTCTGGTACAAGGAGCGAAGCACTAAAAGAATTTCATACCTGGATTGCTCCAATTTTGGCGAGGACTTATCAGAGCTATCCCAAAGCTACAGGAATTGCGACGTACTCTTAATAGACAATTTTGAGTTATTAAACATAGACATTTTAGAATTCAGGAAAACAACCTGCTTCAACCAAACCATACTGTTCGCCGGTTCTCAGCCTTGTCTAAATGCAAAGGTTATTACAATAAACGTCCCGAGACTCGAATTAGGAAATCGTTTAGAAATAGGAAATGCAATCCTCTTGCTCGCAGCGACAACGGGCCACTCATCGCAAGAAAGTGAGACGATTTCTGCTGATCCAGATTTCAAATATCTGTACCAGATTGCGCAGTTATCGTGCGGAGTCCCGGGTGCTCTCATTTCATGTGGGCAGATCATAAGACAGCTAGGAGCGAAACCTGCACTCACCTACATTCAGAGAGAGCTCACTGCGTTTACTGCAAGTGCAGTTGACTCCACAACGTTCTCCCTTAGGTCAGACATAGTGTCGCGAATTCGCAACTTGAACGACGAGCAACTCGACTGCTGCAAGCTGCTTACCAAACTGGATACCTCAATCTCGACCGACATGATTGTTGATAGCGCAAATGTCTCCGTCACCACTATTAAATCCCTAGCTAATTTAGGTTTGATCCAAATCAGCAACAGCGGGCAAATTCGAATTGAATCATCTGTTTGCCAGGTTCTTAAAAGTTCTGCAATCGGATCAATTAGTCCGGCGATCTGGATTGATTTCTGTGAGAATGCCGTACTTTGGTTGGAAAGAAAATCTGAAGCCCTGTCTGACAATCTTGAAGTCGCTGATTCTTTTGGCGCGCTTACAAATGTTTGCAGGGCCCTACTAGAGCGAAAGGACACTAAAACGGGCTTGCAAATGTTTTGCACGCTGTCAAAGTGGTTTCCAAGCACTTCTGTTCCAGAAGCATTGACGAATCGAGCTGAGGCAATTATATGCAGTGAGCCAGAGAGTTCCGTTTCTACGCTCTTTCACCAAGTCAATGCCATCAGTTCCGCACACTTTTTCTTGGGATCACATTCCAGAATGCTTCGAATTCTCAATTGGCTTACAAATCACTTAGCATTCCAGGATGCAACTCCACTTGAGCAGTCTAAAATCTACAGCAATCTCGGATTGGCTCATCGCTGTATAGAAAACAACCATTTGGCAAAGACCAATTATGAGATGGCACTGGTGCTAGCTCCAAATCCTAAGAACAATGTCGTTGTCAATTTCAATTTAGCTTGCTTAGCTGAGAACAACGGGCAAATCAAAGAGGCTTTGGGGCTCTTTGAACTTGCAGCTAGTCACTATACTGATCAGGCCGATTTTAGGCTCATGACCCAGAACACCATTTCAATCCTAAGATTGCGGCATCGGCTCGGAATAGATAGTGCTTTGTCGGCAGAACTGATTAAAGAGCTCTTTAGAGAGTCACGGGCTTCACGGGATCGCCGCTCTCAAGCAACGCTACTACTAGAAATCGGCGAGCTCAAACACGAGCAGGGAGATTCTGTTAAAGGGTTGTACTTAATGATTCTCGGCACATTATTGACTCTTCAAATGGGTTACAACAAAAGTACAATTTCAAAGATTCTTCCAACTCTTGTTGCAACTGCTGATGCTTTAAAAGAATTAAACGCAGTCACGTTAGTGGACAAATTCGAAGTGCTAGTTCACCAAATGCAACACGATTTAGATAGCGACAGCTGGGAAGTAGTGCCCGGCGATATGTTGCCAAAGGTACTCAAAGAACTGCTCTTGCAATCCTTAGGGCACCCTAATTTGGATGAATCTCAGTTCCCTCATGATCTCGATTATCTGATAGATGAGACCAACCTGTTGGACGTAGAATCAACCGAGAATATTCCCATTACTTCATTTATAGAGTCATTGCGAGCAAAGGCAATGCGACCCGAACCAGCACTTAGTTCCCAAGTAATTGAATAACAGATGAGACATTGAACCTTGAGCTTAACTCGACTATGACATCATTGCAATAAACATGTTTGCGTTCGAAGTTAGGGATGACCCACGCTGGTGTGTTTAAGTGTGTTTCTATTCCCGCCCCCCCAGAATTTGGGCAATAACATACTTGTCTTAGAGGAAAAACTTTAATACAATTGGGCGGAAAATCTGTAGAATGGTCGGATGGACTGCTCAATGGCTTGCCATACTATGAGGTTGACGAATTTGGAAGAGTCAGAAGATGATTTATCAAATGTCAAACCTGGCGTTGATGTGCTGGATGTGATTTACGATTACTTTAAAAATAGTGTTGACTTCCTGTTTCAGCCGGGAACTCAAGAATCTGATACACAAAAGATCATAGAAAAGGCAAAAAAGTCAGGGAGTAAGTTGGGCCAATATGTCGCTTACCGTCTAAAGGTGGCAGATCTGGACTCAGAGACCAGGATTATCAAAGGATGTATTGATCGAGGGCACGGTGGATTGAGGAAAGTGATTTACAACGCCGTAGAACAAAAGCAAGTCCACGAGCAAAAGGAAGAGGAACTAGACTTCTCGCCACTTCATTTTTACTTGTGGATTCCCAAAGGACAGCATAAAGCAATATTATTCACCCAGAAAAGCGGCGTGATGAGTTGCCAAGGTGCCGTCCATTTCCTCATACTGCAGGCAACCAAAAGCGCCAAATGCTTGCCAATCGAAGTGAAACCGTTTCTGCCTAAAGGATGGATCAAAAAATACATTGAAGGGGACGGGGTGAAATCGGTTACGTTTGATGTTAATTTGGATAAGCTTTATTCGACAGCCGATGATTTATGGAAAGGTATGCCGGGTTCCATTGCCACGCTTCGGGTTACTCCAAACGGCAAAAAAGAGAGGTTCAAAGTAGATGAGGTCATATCCGCTTTAGGGCGTTGGGAAGAGCGATTTAAGAATATTCAAAAAGCCGAAGGTGGAAATTTCGTAGATGACAACCCTCTCGGAGAGACCGAAATTACATTAGATGTCGGTGATGGGAAGGAAAGAAAATGGAAACATGGCTCCAATGAGTTTTCTTACCCAGTTCTGTTCTTTGATGACGCAATACTTGAAAATGGTCACGTGCAATCAGACTACTTTTTTAGTAAATGCAGTGAGGTTCTTACTGAGTGCCGTGACGAACTCTATGGTATTAGCGTATGAACTTGCCTAGATTGACAAAAAGATTCGATTCTCAGGAGCGGGGTGGTATTAGGCCTGCCGGTATGGCTTTTTTGCGATATTGGCTGGTGCCCACGTTGGCTGCATCTGTAGCGGCCCTAGCGGGTTGTTACTTATCCAATAATGTAGCCCAGGTCTTAGCAACTCTGGTTTCAGTGTTCAGTGCCCTTCTGATTGGCGCAGTAATTCCTCTTTTAGAGCTGAAGAGAAAGGCGGACGAGCAGGTTTCAGGTGGCCCCTACTGGGAGCATTTTAAGAAGTATCTTGGGCACGCTATGGTTGGCGTACTCTACGGGCTGAGTATGGCTTTGTTGGCGTTCCTCAGCCTTATTATTGTATTAGCTCAGCCTGAACGTACAAAAGTTTGGACGGAGGTTCTGTACGGAAAAATTTTCTCTCCCTTAGCTATATTTGCTGTAGTGGCTTTTTTAGTATTTGTTGCCTGGGGAACGCGCGATATGTTTATCGCTTATGACAAATCGCATCAAGACACACAGTCAAAGTGATTCTCCTACATTCCAAAATACACCTGCGACGATAGGTGTAAATAAGTCAATCCATTTCAAATAGCCTCAGTTGGAATTCACTTTCTTCTGCTCCGCTTCCCGTCTGTCTATCTCGACTTTTGGCACGCTTAAAGCCTTCTTCGCGAAGTCTAGAAAATTCTTCGCTTCTTCGGTTTGGGCCCCTGGCAGGTCTGTTAAGGCATATTTAAGAACTTTTGCTGAGATGGAAATTCTTGCGCATTTCGCCACAATGAGAACGTTATATGTTATTTTCCTGTTGCAAACCTTGGGAGAACTCAAATATTGTTTTAAGCATCGTAGTACTACGAGGGCAAACATGAACATTGTGTCCAGTAACTTACTAAGGCGTACTGCACTTCGCAGTGGGGTAGCAATCTTGGCGTCGCTTGGTTTTGCGGGGGCTTGCTTGGCTCAAACTATGGCAACTGCGGACTCAGCATGGATTAAGATTCGGCTTGTCCGGGCAAAAGAAATTAAGTCTGCGCTCATTTGGACTGCATACGATGGAATTAACGTTGTAACCAGACAATCCAGCACGCAACATGTTCTCGCATACACATATCGGTACATGACTGGTAATGATTTGAACGGGGACGCATCAATAGGAGGGTCTTCGAGTGGCGGCGGCTCCTCTGAATCAGAACAAAACCTGGTTGAGGGTGGTTCTGAAGAAACTCCGGGTGGCGGTGGTGGAGGTGGTGCCAGCAATGAAAGTTACTATTTGTGCATTCCTTCAGTCACTAAGAACGCCGGATCTTTCCAGGGCATATTGCAGCAAACTGGAGTTGATCCACTTCCTTATTGGTACGTTCCCCTTAAGGCAGGCGTATTCAATCTTTACAATTATTTGCATCAATTAGGCTATCCGGAACCAACGATTGAGCCAAAGATTGCGGGTTTAAGAGTGAAAATGCAGCCAGGGCAAGAAGTGACTGTCTGTTACTACGCGCCAGGAAATTGGAAGCTACCTTCAGGAGAAGGTGAAGTTGCAGTAAGTCATGTTAGACATGTTCTGGGCCTTAATAGTCCTTACTATGAAACAACAGAAGTAGACCAGCAGGAGGTTTACTACACGGTTTCCCGACAGGATGTTTCGGGTGATGCGGCTATCGATTCTCGTAAAGGATATGGTCAGCCAAATCGTGAGGGTCAGTTTCCAGCGGATCCGAATGCTGAACTCCGGAACATCAATTTTGGTGACTGGATTTTTAAAGGCGGGATGTTTGTTGGCAACGTGCCAAGTTCTTCAGGGGATCGCAGTGGAACATCGCGCTTTCAACTTTTTGATCCGCTTGCCTTTTCTCCTCAGGATCAAAACACGATTCCGAGAATGACAGTTGCGACAGTGTTTCAGGCGGGCAAAACGTCGGCATTTAGCGGGGCTATGACGATAGGGATTTTTGCTCCCCTTACGACGTCAGCTCAAACTGAATCAAATACTACATGGGCAAACAAGTGGGATATAGTTCCGAGAGCTTCTATCCCAACAAATGGGAGCTATGAACAAAACAAAGATCCTTGGCGCAAGTTCACGATTGCGGATAGCGATCCGGCGGATTTGCTTTCAGTCAGCATGACCAAAGTATTCGATGCGCCCCATGTTAACAATGGCTTGACATCCTATAAAACGACTTGGTCGACACCCGTTTTTCCTGGACTTTGCTATGCGATGCATGACGAACAAACACTAGTTGACAGCAATTACTCTGCCTGGCGATACCTAGCGGACAAGGAATTTGCGGTAGTCAATTACAATCTATTGCCCACCTCATTCCGAGATATAGCTCCTAGATATTGGCGCTTTTTCATCTCAACTTCGTTCAGTACGGCGCCGAGCGCGGGCCCATATCTTTGGGGAGGCTGGAACTAGAGTGCGAGTTTCCACCTTTGCTCTCGCCGGACTCCTTTTGGGAGTTGGCGGCATAGCGGTTTACTCCTGGAAACTGCAACTTGATCGCCAAGCTGAAGGCAACCTCACACCAGTTCAGAAACTTGCTCGAGCTGAGTCACTTTCGGCTAAAGAAAAACGAGGCTACTTAGAGGGATATGTTGCGAACAACTCCTCAATTCGAAATGAACAGATTCAAGATGCGGTGACCTCGGCGAGAATGAGGCTGGCCTACCTTGATGCGGCGGAGAAAAAGCCAGAAGACGCGCGAAAGCAGTTTTTAGAAGCGGAAGAAAAACATGCTGGAACAGACTCTCTTGACCCGAATTACGGGGCAATGACGGATCAGGCACGCTATCAGGCGATTAACTGCCTGATGATTGAGAAGAAGGAGTCCGAGGCAAAGAAAGAGTATTTGGCATTCATCAAAGAGCGACCGCTCTCGCCTCTCGTATTTGGGGTTCATAAGCGACTTCTCAAGATGCTTGACGAGAATGAAACCCGGGAAGGGATCGATCAGCTTCTACAGGTCGCGGTTGACAAACAGGCAGCGCACAACAAACGCGAACTTGCACTATGTGGCCCGAGATGCGTCGAAAAACTCCTTAAACTCAAACTAAAACCTCAAATTGAATTGGACACGATTGAAAAAGCTTGTGGAACGACGGACGACGGCACATCGATGTCTGGGATGCAAAAAGGACTTGAGACTCTCGGAATAAAAACTGAAGGGATGCTGGTCAGTTTTACTGACTTCAACAAAACATCTCTCCCATTTATCTGGCTTGATAAGCAGCACTATCTTCTTGTTCACACCCGTAAGATGGGCAAGGTTGTTGTTTACGATCCATTTATTCGAAATGACCGGGAGATTGCGGTCACCGACGAAGACGCTAATTTTAGCGCGACGATTTTGAAACTTAAGTAAGAGACACGAAAATGATTATTGAAATTGCTAATTCGAGATTCCGACGCCCGCTTTGTTACTTTAGCGCGTCGCTCATGCTTACGCTTGGTCTACCGATGAACCTGTTTGCCTATGATCCAAACAAACCGGTTGAAGTGAAAAAGGAGGCCAAGAAAGCGGTTGTCTCTCGAACTCTTTCTGCAAAAGAAATGGATTCACTTTCTGGGCGAAGTGGGAATCCATACTATGCCGGTCAGGCAAAATTCGATGTCATTTATAAAGGGGTAAACCTTAGAACAGGTAACTATTCAATGTCGGCGACTGACCTCAGTTTTGAGGGCGGTTATGGGATCCCGGTCAACATTACTCGGTCATATTCGGCGAATAACATCGACGAAGGCCCGTTTGGTGTTGGCTGGACTCTGAGCGCAGATTTACGATCCACGGCTGGTGGATTGCTTAAGAGTAGTAAAGCACCTGTTCGCGCGGTTCCGGTAGGGATGAAGCGTCGCCCTTCGATGGAAATTGACCCCAATATTCCCTCGCAACCGGTGGAAGCGGTAGTTGTGACGGACGCCGATGGCAAAGAAACAACCATCCAGCGAGATGTCGATGGCGTTCTCACCACCCCGCCATGGGATAAAAATGAGTACGAAACTGAATACGAATACGTAGATCAGGGTGGAAGTCTTTATTGGATTTTGAAATCGAATAAGACGATGACTCCAGACGGCACTGTCTATCAATACGAGAAAAAAGGCGCCTATCAGAATGGTGGTTCAAAACGATGGGATGACACAAATCCCAACCCAGTGCGGGAGCCGAACAACGTTCTCAAACCAGTTTGGGTCAAGGATCGCCACGAAAATACAACCACCTACACCTACGGCACAAGCGATGTTACGTTCGTGAAGGCGAACGGAACCGTCTCCGAAAAGCCACTCACCGGCGTAGCTATGCCGAACGGTCGGAGCATGGAGCTGACCTGGTCGAATAACAAGATCACCCAGATTCGCGCCTATTCCAGCGCAGAAGAGCGCAAGGTTCTCTACACATACTCTGGCAATACCCTTGCTACGGTTCAGCAGGTGCGGACAATGAGCGGCGGGTCGCCGGAAAATGGGCGGATTACGTCGTATGGTTATTCAGGGAATTTACTTACATCGATGACCGATCCGAGGGGGCTGACAACTTATGTAGTATATGATTCAAACCCATACGCCTGGTACGCATATGAAGGACGAAACGTCGTTGTAGATATCATTGAGCCGCAAGGATCGTACTCGAGTAGTGGGTCACCAACTGGGTTGCATACATTTTTCACACTAAATGGCCCTCCGTTCACAAGCCCATTCGCGTCAGTAATGTTTGTCAATACATACCGCCCCTTCACTTGGTATGGGCAACAAGGTTACTATGAAGGTTGGCAATATAGCATGCTTCCGGGCACAAGCCAAATTCGAACAGATTTGCTCCGGATGGACAACGATACAACTCAGCAATACTTCAATTCCGTTACTCAGGATAAAGTCGAGGAATCTGTTGTATTGAATGGGAGGCCGACTTCGTCGCAGCGAGTGTTTCCCTCTTACAAAAGTCGGAGAACATTTAAATCGAATTTTCTTGGTAATCCATTGGAAGAAGTGTCAGAAGAGTTCGCTTCTTCAAGTAACGGTCAATTCGGTTCACCTGTTAAGACGGTCACAACGCAAACCGCATATTGGGGTGAAGATAAATACTTCCAGCAGAAGGCGGTTAAAGTAACGGCAGGATCAACGACTCGATATTCGTTCACGGATTATTACGACAACACAGCAGCTCAGGGATCTAAGGGACAAACTTATAAGGTACATGACAACAAGTACGGAGGTATCTGGTTTGACACAAATGTTTCCGTGCCAAGTTACGGGACTAACTACGCCTGGAAGTACCAAATCAAAGCCGATACAAACAAGTATTCGGCAAAGTTCAACTACGATTCCAAGGGGCGCCCGACAAATGTATGGAAACTCCAGAAAGATGTGAGCGGTACGCATCAGTATGTGCAAACGATGAGCGTTTATGGCGGCGACAATGCCCCTGCTTATGGCAACGCTACCCAGGTGACGGAAGATTTTGGCGGAGCATCCGCCCGGACGACGCAAACGCTCGCCTTTGACCTGATGGGCAAAGCAATCCAAACTCAAGACGGAGCCGGACGGGTTTATTCGACGACTTACGATACTGATGGCAACGTTCTGAGCGTGAATCAAGGTAGCCAAAACGTTGTTGCGTACACATACGGCACAACGAATGCGACGGTTGAAAATGGTCAACCGCTCACGATTACAGATGGCCTCAGCGGCGTCACCCAGTCGATCAGTTACGTCCAAAGCGGGCCAGCAAAAGGGATGCCATCCGGCATCACCGAAGATGCCGGATCGGGGCAAGTAACAACGACGGCATACACTTACGATGACTACGCTAGCCGGGAAACTAGCACGATCACGACGCCTAACGGTACGACCCGATACAAATACTCAGATTACGTTCCAGCAGGGACTGGTACAAACGTGAACTGGGTTTTCCGCAGCATAAATAAGCAAGAATTTATCAGTAATGCATGGGTGAATGGGTCAGAAGAAGTTCGGTATGACTTTGATTATTCTGGCAAATTAATACGCTCCAAGTTTGCGATGACTCCACAAGGTGGTGCAGCGAATTACAATTCCGTTGATGCGCCACTGAGCTATGTTACGGCTGACTACGACTACGATGGAGGTGGTCGAACCTTGGCGGTGAAGCATTACTGGAACCAGCTTGTCAGCGGGAACTATTCGGTGGAAGCGATTCGGGGGAGCAGTGCGAGTTATGCAACTGACCTTGGGTTGAAGGCGAGTACGAGTTTCCTCACCCGGGCGACGGCCGGGTCTCCGAACTGGAGCACGGTTCGCACGGAGAACTATGGCTATGACCAGCATTTTGATTACCTCACCAGCGTGGATTACAACGATGGCCTTGCGAATGAGGTTCAGACGTGGGATTATGATTCGGCGGGCAACCGGATTTCGGCCTCTGCGAATCCGGGGACTTGGACTTATGACAATCTGAACCGGATGTCGGCGAGTCCGGGCGTGACTTATACGCATGATGCGGTTGGGAATCGCTTGACAAAGGTTGTTGGATCGGCTTCGACGAGCTATGGTTGGGATGCGGTGAACCGGATGGTAGAAGTTGGGCCGACACAGGGTTCGCGGAACAATTACACCTACCGCGCCGATGGGATGCGAGTGAAAAAAGTTGGAGGTGGGGTGACAACTCGGAGTTACTATGATGGGCAGATGCCGGTGGAAGAAGATGTTTCAACCACAGTGACTCGCAACTTTATTGGTGCGAGAGGGATTGAGGCGATTGAAACAAAAGTTGGTTCAGGTAGCCCAACTGTGGCGTATCCGTTGTATGATACTCATGGGAATATGACGGCTACTTTGTCGCTGACCGGAAGCGGAACGGGCTGGAACATCGCTAACGAAAGAAGTTACGATGTCTGGGGCGGAGTGCGTTCTGGTGCGGCTACGGGCGGGCCGAAAGGAAGATACGTTGCGAATCTTGGTCATGTCCAGGATGATGAGAGTGGGTTAATCTATATGCGGGCGCGGTACTACGAGCCGGAGACGGGGCGGTTTGTTAGCGAGGATAGGGCGCGCGATGGGTTTAACTGGTACGTGTACTGTGCAAGTAACCCTTTGAATTTAGTTGATTCTTCAGGTTATGCTGCCGAGCGAAGTTTTGGTGATTCACTTATTTCTGCTTTTTTGGCAGGTTTTATAACTAATATTGTATTCGCGCTTGCGTACGGTGCAATTACCCCAGATATTATTCTTATGTCAGCAGTTAATGCTGTTGTGGCATTTTCAGTAGATTGGTTTTTAATTGGCCCGGGCATTAGCAAAGCAAAACCGCTGGCACTTAAAGGCTACACGTGGCTCGTTAATCTAATAAAGTCTATTAAGGAATTACCACCCGGTGGTCCAGGTGGTACTACAATGGGGATAATGCTGTTGTACGTTGCTTACTCAGGTGTCCTTGCAGCAGAGTTATTGATGATGGACATTGAGGCAGAGCAAAATTGAAACAGAGACCTGATTTGATTTTGCTAGTAACGACCTTGATAGGTCTTTCGCTTTTCCTTCTTGGGAAATTTGTAATTCAAGCCAATCAGTTTGCGCGGCTTGAGGTTCAATTGTTAGGAGTTGCATTTGTCGCCGTGGGATTGAGCAATTTTTACTGGCGAAGGCGATATCAATCAAGGACTGTTAACCTTCCTCCTGAAGAATAATGGGAATTAGAAGCAAGAGTAATTCAAGTGTTCGAAACAAAAGTTGGTTCAGGTAGCCCAACTTTGGCTTATCCGTTGTATGATACACATGGGAACATGGTTGCGACGCAAACAAAGAACACGGGGGGAACCTCGTGGAGTATTGGTGATGAGCGGTCGAATGATGTTTGGGGCGGAGTGCGTTCAGGTGCGGCGACAGGCGGGCCGAAGGGGCGGTATGTTGCTAACCTTGGTCATGTGCAGGACGACGAGTCTGGGTTGATTTATATGCGGGCGCGGTACTACGAGCCGGAAAGTGGTCGGTTTGTGAGTGAGGATCCTGCAATGGATGGAGGAAATTGGTATGCTTATGCCAGGAATATGCCGACTATTTTTGGTGATTTCAGTGGTAAATCCCCAATTCTCATTGCAGGGGCATTTATCTTCGGTGCTATTGCATTTGGTATTGGTTATATCTTAGGTAGGAGCTTGGTAATGGGGGCATTAAAGAGACTGGCAGAAGATTCTAGAGTTGCGAAAGAACGAGATGGATACAGCCTCATTCAAGACGAATTTGACACATTGTCGCAACTTCATGCAAATGAGTTCCGAGAATTATTAAAGGGTGGGATTGGCGCAGCGATATTAGGTATGATTGCTATTGACATAGGAATTACTGCTACAAGCATTGGGCTTACAACGGCAATAGCATTTGTAGTCGGGTTCATTTTTGGTTTTATGGCAACACTCCTGGAATCATTGCTATATGAGTCTGTAGTAATGGCGGGAGTATAAAATACACATGAATGGAATATGAATTATGGACAAAAAAACTTTAAATAAGAAAGAAATTTCAAGAAAATATTCTAGATACTGCTATATGTTAGTATTCGTCGAAATTTTAGTAGCAATACTTACACTCACTAGTTTCATGAAGTGGTATGACTTTATATACTGGTTATTAAATTTCATGATTGTACTATTATATTTATTTTTAATTTCTGCTCATAACCATAAGGAATATTTAGCTGCGCATTTTGCATTCTTAATCTCTGTTATCTTGGCGACTTGTTTTCATTCAGGTGTGTTTGTTGGCTCGCTCGGTGCTGCGCATTTTGCATTCACTTATTTAATCTCAAATCAAAAAAAGTCTGCAAGTTAGTCGTAGTGTTAGGTGTAGTTCGTGCGCGGGGGATTGAGGCGATTGAAACAAAAGTTGGTTCTGGTAGCCCTTCTGTGGCTTATCCGTTGTATGATACACATGGGAATATGGTTGCGACTCTTTCCATAAATACTGCTGGAACATCATGGTCGGTTGGTGATGAGCGGTCGTATGATGTTTGGGGATCAGTTCGTGGCGGTTCTGCGACGGGCGGGCCGAAGGGGCGGTATGTTGCTAACCTTGGTCATGTGCAAGATGATGAGTCTGGCTTGATCTATATGCGTGCACGGTACTACGAGCCGGAGAGTGGGCGGTTTGTGAGCGAGGATAAAATGCTTGAAAACGCAAACTGGTTTTTGTACGGAAGGAATGACCCTGTTAATAAAAAAGATTTCTCAGGAAATGGCGAAATTACTGGAAGCGGGGATTATATGGGCATGATGATGAGCCTTGGCACGGTGGCACTTTTTGGAGCTTTACTATTGGGAACAAATTTCATGGTTCCATCAACGCCGAATGAAAAGTTGGTTGCAATTGGGTTGGTCGCAGTAGCTGCCTTCTTTATGTCTGAAGCATTAGGTCAAACATCTTACTCTCAAGAGAGAGCAGTGTCTTGGTTCAATGCTGCATCGGCATTTGTTGGTTTTTTTGCATTGATTCTTGCTGGATGGAGTGGAAATGCCAAATTCAATAAATTGGGTGGAGTGCTGGGACAAGTTCTCGTTGGAATAGGAGTCGCATACTCTATTACTGTTCTGGGTCTTATAATAGCTATCGATGCAGGAGAATAGTCATGAAAAAACGCTTCAAGATAGAAAATATGTTAAAGTTGATTGTGATATTAGTAATTCTGAGTGTTATTGCAACTATAAGTCTCATAAAGGGTGGCAATTTACTTTTTATATTAATACCTTTTGTTGTTTGTTCCATTGTGATGTTTCCCTTCGTTACAATTTTCCGTAAGTATGCTTTGATGGCAGTTTTGCTAATTTGTATTTTAGGTGCACTCGCTCCAATATTTGTTTCTGAGAATAATTACAACTGGTGGTTGTTTTTCACTGGCACAGCTGCTGCAATCATACTATTCTTAAGCGGCTCAGGTTTGATCTGGTCTGCTCCAGAGTCAAACAGTTCTGGAGGCATAGCGGATCCAATTGAATAGCTAGTGCGAATCCGGGGACATGGACTTACGACAATTTGAACCAGATGTCGGCGAGTCCGGGTGTGACTGATACACATGATATGGTTGGGAATCGATTGACCAAGGCTGTTGGATCTGCGACGACTGAATAGGCCTGGGATGCGGTGAACCGGATGGTTCAGACCGGGCCAACATCTGGTTCTAATACGCAGTACAGCTACCGAGCGGATGGGTAGTGGGTCAGTTTGAATTTAGTTAGGAGTATCTCTTGGATTTTAAGATCAGCTAAATAATGCTTGTGTCGATTTGACCGAACCCACTTCCGATTCCGCTCCCATGAAAATTCATAAGCCTCTGGCGCAGCTACTTCACTCACGGGCTCTACCGGTTCTAATCGTAAATTCGATGTTGAAGGAGCACGAGCCCCGAATCGAATGAAGATTCTGGTTACTGCTCAGTTAGCGGCTTCGTCCTCTTCCGCGAATCACTGACAGTGAGAATGTCATCTTAGTCGTTCCATCTTGAGACATAGCTTCGCCTTGTAACCTGCCTCCACGTACTCGCTCAAAAGTAAAGTCTAGACGAGTTGTTTGCAATGTCTCCTGTCGTTGAATGATTCGCCTTATCATTGCATGTAGATCATCTGTGTTGTTAGGGATTACATTAACATCAACACATAGGGCTCTCAGCTCGCCTTGGTGAACGATACAAATCGCCATCTGATTTGGGCCGCAACTGACTTTACCTCCTGGTGGTTGTGGGCAATCGCAGTCTGGACTCATCGTATTCTCTCCAGAGTGTTCTTCTCTAGTTTCAAGATTGCTCCTTCACCTGAAATCACAAAGGGAGGAATTTCGCGATTCAAAGTTGCTATAGCTTGGATCAACTCTTGCGGAGATTTAGCCTTAATGGTTTGGTTCGGGAGCGGTAATGCAAGTTCTGACGCTTCAAAGCCTGTGAATTCAGGAACTGCGTCAATCGATTGTAGAAACCCGCGAACTGCACTTTCAAACGATTGACCGCTCACCATTGTTGTGTTATAGCCAGGGCTAAAAACCTGAGCCCATGTGTACCAAGTTATCAGGTAAAGAGCGAAGCCAGATACCGCTCGCAAGGATATCTCAGTCGTAGGAGTTTTGTGCACAATTGTGAGGAGGACATCACCAACAAGTATCCCACCGGCAAATCCTGCGCAAATTGAGCAGAAGAAACGAAGAAGACGATCTTGAGTTGGGCTAACCTTTTCCAGGATAATAATGACTACTGCTATGAAAACAAGCATTAGTGCCACGAAAATGACTCCGACAATTTGAAGTGCTGTCATTTAATCAATATCCTTTAGAATTTGAACTTGCATCCAACAAGTAATCCCGTGATCGGGTTTTCTGTGTCGCCACGTGCATGTCCATTTTGGTAGGTTAAGAAGAAGCTACCGGAGTCAGGGTTATTAGGATTTGGCCACCAGTTCAGACTCACGCTCCACAGAGAATTGTATCGCCTCCTGATGAATGATTCTGGTGCATACGATCCTTCAGCAGTAAGTTCAAACGTTACAGCAGGTTGGTCTATTCTTCCTGCATAGTATAGAGTTATTAGCTTGGCAACTACGGTTTCATCGGCTAGAAACTTCCTGAGGATGTCAGTCGTGACGTTCTTCTGATCAACATTCATTCCTACGATGGCAAAATTGATATAGTCTTCATTTGGGTCCCCCGTTTTAATTGTTTCCGTCAAAGATGCAAGTTCTTGGTCAGTAAGTGCACTGAACTTCTCTTGCATCGACTTGATGAGTTTATCGAGATTGGAGGATCGCTGATAATTAAATCCAATACCCGCGTATGCTCTGTAATTAAACGTAAAGAAGTCTTTACTGGCATTTGAATTCTCTGAGTGCTTCATCCCGAACAAACCAAATCTAACTTGGTTCGTTACCCCGAGGTCTCTTGGCAAGAGAGCTAGCGGCTTGGTTTCCAGCCCAACGCCAACATTGAGTTCTTGCGACTTTGATAATTTGCCTGCAATCTGTACCGCTCCGCGAAGCCCAGCCAGGCTCGAAGCAAACTCAAGAGGTTTTATCCCGTAGGCTTCATACATTGGGCTACTCAGAGTCGAGGTGCCATCGAGTAGGTTGAAACGGAACTCATCGGTATCGCTTGCCGTTCCCGGCATGCTCCAGGCTTGTCCAAGGGTACTTGGGCTCCATCCACTCCCCCGTTCAGAAATTGTGTTCCCCTTAAAACTAATCTTGTAGTATGTGAGGGACTTCGTGGCTTGATAATCTCGGCTCCAAGCCAGGTCAACTGACCAGCCTTTCGTTTTCAGGCCAGAAGGATTTCCGACATTCTCATCGTCAAACGCCAAAGCACTTGAAACGACAGCTACGGTCGCCAGTGTGGCAAGCAGAACTCGTAACACTACGGGGCTCCTCCTCTTTGTGACTTTTGGTTTTGGCTAGTCATAACTACGCACATCGCTCCGAGAGAGGTTTGCACTTTAAGACTCATATCAAATGTCGTTGCTTGGAAACCATGATCCGTTGCAAGCTCAAGGGCCTGCCTTCGAACCTCCTCCGAGTTTTGATCCAAGATCGATTGGCTAGGGAAGAATTGCCTAAGCACAATCCCCGCCACAGGTATGGCCTCGTGCGAAGTAGGACGATGCGCTTCGTAAGCTACTATAAAAGCATCACAATACTTCGCAGCCAATAGGGGAGATCCGTTGCTTCCGGATACAGACCGAACTGCCCTGAGGCAGTAGTAGAGCGAATTGATTGGTTTAAGTTTCTGCATGATTAGCACACCATGTAAAAACCATTATCTCTCAGTCACGTTTAGAAAGTAAACACTATGAAATTAGCATAAATTTCGCAATAATCATCACTTCGCTCTTGTAAATAGGATGTCTCGATCGAGGAATCAGGAAAGCTCAATTGCACTAATCTACGTTATCATCGAATGATCTTTGTTGCCGATATCGATATCATTTGGTTCTCATGTTTTGCGGTCAATGAGGAAACACTAATCCCGATGTCGCTAAGTTTTGTTCATCTTGTGGCTCAGTCTTATCAGTAGTTGAGCATCAACCAGCAACCCCTCCCCCACAAATGTCACCTATTCAATCCACTACGACAAGATAATTGGAACTGACGGATAAGGAAACTGACGCCCTCTTTTGGGAATTGGGTGATGAGTATGAGGTTCTTTCGGGATTAATTCCGTTCATGACCAAACACCAATACAAAGAGACAACATATTCTCAGGCACCCATCCTAACAGATGTCGTATCCCTTTGTTATGCGGCTGTCCGCATGACTGGCAATCCTTTGCGCGGGATTGATCTTTAGTCCGGGTTTTTCTCAGGCTTCCAAAGCGGAATAGATTCACCGCTGGTGTCGTATGTAGGCGGGAAGGGAAGTTGCGTCGCCTCATAGACCCCTCGATGTTGGGGCTCTTTGGGAGTATTCACGCGGGGTGCTTGAATTACAACAAGCTCACCCGGTAACTCCAAATAAAGGCGAATATCGTCGCTCATTTTGGTTTCATGCTGAAATCTCAAATCAGCTCCCGAAGCGTACCACATGCACTTTTCGAATCAGAAACGTGCGGCAATCTTCAGAAAACTGGTTGCGACGGTGACTAAGAATACAGCGGGTACAAGCTGGGAAATTGGTGATGAGCGGTCGTATGATGTTTGAGGCGGAGTTTATTCTGGCGCGGCGACTGGCGGGCCGAATGGGCGAAATGTAGCTACCCTTGGTCGCGTTCAGGATGATGAGTTTGGCTTGGTCTATGCTTTTTGAAGAATCGACTGAAGGACTTGTCCGGCTTCTTTCATTGCTTTCGGCATGGCGTGGTCGTAAGTACCCGTCGTAAGGAAAATACTACTGTGACCAAGAAGATCACGAACGACAGTTGTTGGCACTCCTGCTTTTAGCCAAAGAGTCGCGGCGGTATGTCTGAAGTAGTGGAAACTCAGAGACGGAACGCCAATCTTCTTCCCTATTGTCTTGAGTTTGTTGTTGATCCCTTTTTGATCAAATGGATTGCCAACAGAGTTGAGAAACACGACACCGAGCGGTGCATTGACTCTATCTGGCTCAGCCTCCCTGAGCGCCTCACGCACTATCGGGATAATGGGAAGGTTTCTTCTCGATGAAGCTGACTTGAGCGGCACGAGTTCCAATCCTTGCCCCTTAATGCGCTGAAGTTGATTCCTTATCAAAATCGTTTCGCTGTCAAAATCCACATTGCTCCAAGTGAGACCGACTGCTTCGCCGACCCTTACTCCTGTGCCAAGTGAAAACTTGATGAGCGCTTCTAGCTCATGGCCCTTTATTGTTTCCAGTAGTAAGCGTGCTTGATCATCGGTAAGCGCTGTGATCTCTGCTCTTTCCACTTTCGGAGTCTTTACTCTTTGAACAGGATTTGTAGAAATCAAATCCCAGTCAATCGCAGTATTCAAGGCGGATGAAAGAGTCCGTTTCAGCCCTGATATTGTCCTCGGACTTAGTCCCTCCTTTTGTTTTTTGTTTATGAGAGCCTGCAGATCTTTCGCATGAAGCCTTCGAATCTCAGTGTTAGCGAAAGCTGGAGCGATGTGGCGGCGGTAGTTTGCTTCGTAGAAGGCGACGGTTTTTGGCCGATTATGTGATGCTTGGTGTTCGAGCCATTTTTCAAAGAACTCTTCAACGGAGATCTTGTCGGTAAGAATCGACTTCGATTCTCTCAGCGCTGTGTTTATTTCCCTGAGGCGTCGATCAGCATCTTGCCGCCTTACAAAGAACTCTCTGCGCGTCTTCCTCCGGCCACTCGGGTATCTCTCGTCAAGGCTGACCGTGAGGAAAAACTTCTTTCGCAACGTATCGAATGTGACGCCACCGCCACCGCTGGGGTTTCTACCAGATCTCGCCATCCATATCCAGCATGACACAAAAGTGTGTAAATAGTGTGTAATTGAGTGTGTAAATAAGTTGGCACTCTATGTGAGTGACTGCTATCAAATGGCATAATTTAGGTTCAATTTATAAATTCAATGGCACGTAATGTTAGCTTCAAGCATCAAAATCTCAAAACTGTTAATCAGCGGGTCGTAAGTTCGAATCTTACAGCGGCAGCCACAAATTTGAACCTAAAACCGTCCTGTGGGGCGGTTTTTTTGTCAGTAATTTGGGTGAAAGTGTGTAATTCAGTGAGTGATTTTTAAAGAGTTATTGATCGGATTAATGGATGAGTCCACTCTATATTCGGAATTTGGATATCTCAATACCGCAAAGAGTAAGTCGAATAAAGTCGACGGATCCACTTGAATGCCTTTCTCGAAACGAATGAATTGAATCACGCTAGTACAGCTGGTACTTGATTCGATTTTTATTGAGACTGGAACTGCAGCACACAGCTAGCAACAGCGATCCTCCTGGCCAAACCCTGCCGAAACTCGAATAATCCTAACTCAAAGTGCCATCATTTTGAAATCCCAATAATTTCAAATGAATTCGAACTAGCTGAGAAATTTTTGAAATTGCAAAACGCGTCCTAAAACCTCAACGAATCCATGCTTCAAAAAACAACCCAATGAATCCTACTCTTTTACCAACAAGCTCGCATTCACCATTGTCGAATAGGTTTTTCGCGCATTCTCCGGAATAAAGAAAGTCTGCGCCATAAAAACAACGGTCAACCCAGTATCCCGATCATGCCAATACTCCGTTCCAAACGCCCCCGTGTGACCAAATGAACCCAAGTTTCGTAACGTTCCTTGCGCCATCGGGTTACGAATAATCGACCAACTCAGCCCATAACCTCGCGAATCGTTCCCGTCGCTCATCAATTCGCCGGTATTCAAACTGGTCATCAATTTTATCGAATTCGGAGAAAGAACTGTCCGGGCCGAACCATCCCTAAACGAATCAATGAACTTACCCATATCCGCCGCCGTCGAATACAAACCCCCAGCACCATTTGCAAATTTCGCCCCTTCCCTAAAACGATCGTGCTTATACGGTACTAATTTGCCGCCGTCCTTCATATAGACCTGTGCCAACCGTGGCCGCAAAGCCACAGGCAAAAAGAAATGAGTTTCACTCATGCCGAGCGGATTAAAGATTTCCGTCCGGACAAACTGATCAAATGGAACACCGCTGGCAATTTGAACAATTGCGGCGGCTGTCGAAAAGCCAACCCCCGAATATCGAATAACCGTCCCCGGTTGAGTCCGCAAAGGCTCAGTCCCAACGATTTTTGCATATTCATCCAGTCCCATTCGCGCCTTATCTTCATCCGATATTCCCCCCGGATCATCCGAAGCTAGCCCACTTGTATGCGTCAATAGATGCCGGATTGTGGGTCTCGTTTGAGCATCTCGAAGGACTCCGTCCTCACCCTTGACTTGAATCCCTTTAAAATGAGGCAAATAATTCTCAATAGGATCATCCAAACTTACAAGTCCTTTCTCAACGCATATCATGACCGCAGTGGCCGTAACCGGTTTTGTCATCGACATCACCTGATATATGGTGTCGCGTTTCATCAACTTTCGCGACTCAAGATCTGACCACCCAAAAGCATCGTTGGCCACAACTTTGCCGTCAAGCATCACCAAAGTCGCCGCTCCCGCAAGATCGCCGGCATGGATGTACCCCCGCAGCCGGTCATTCGCAACCCGCAGTCTCTTCGGATCAATTTCATACGAGTTCGCGCTCAAAGGCGAGTTCAAAAGGGATGCGGCAAGGATCGTTGATATCATGTTTTTGTGTCCACTTGGTTAATCGTATCGAGGATTGTTCCGTCTACCCACGTGACCAATCCAATCATGTTCTCTTCACGTCGAATCTCCGAAGGTTTTCCGCCCGCCAAAGTTTCAGACTCTTCTTTAATCTCTTCTAGCCGTTTCAATGGGATCCCCGATCCTTTAACAGCCTCGATCAAATCTAACCTCTTCGGATTGATCGCAATCCCCCGTTCCGTCACAACGACATCAACGAGCTCTCCCGGCCCGCAAAGCGTCGTCAACTCATCTCGAATAATCGGCACTCGATTCCTCAAAGATGGCACCGCCAAAATCGTGCACTGGCTAAATAGCGCGTCCTGCCAACCACCAATCCCGTGCAAAAGACGTCCGTCAGAATGCGTCACGACATTTGCATTGAAGTTAATATCAACTTCCGTCGCTCCCAAAACCGCACAATCAAGCATCGACGCAAAATTCCCTTTCGTGTGATAGCAATAGCTATTAAAGGGAGTCGTCATGACATGATTCTGGTTTTCCCGCAAACTCCTCACCCCTTCAAGATCAAAAGTTTGACCATCCAAAATCGACCCGATCTGACCCTTCTCAAGCATGTCAACCAGATATTGAGAGCTACCCCCGCGGGCAAACCGCCCTGTGACTCCCCGCGCTTCCATGATTTGCTGAACATAAACCACAAAGCTTAACGATATCCCCCCTGCACCAGCCTGGAAAGACCAACCATCTTTCAAAATTCCTGCCGCCAAAACAAATTCCGCCGATAGCCGAGCAATCCTCTGCCGCTCCGGTGAACTTGTCAAAACGGTCGACCCTGCAACAATTTTTGCCGGATCACCAATTTCCTCAACGCAGACAACCTGATCCACAAGACTCCCCGCGATCTGCCAAGGAACACAAGGAAACTCAACAAGATTGTCTGTAACAACAATGACGTGGTTCGCATATTCCGAATCCGCCACCGCAAACCCTAAACCACCGCACGCCGATTTCCCAAAGGCACCTGTACAATTCCCGAACGAGTCACTTGATGGAGCCGCAATCACGGCAATATCAACGGACACATCCCCGTCTTGAATTGATCTGTACCGGTTCCCATGCGATCGCAAGACGGCAAGTCCACGCATTTTGCCCTCACTCGCAAAATCCCCGAGAGGGCCATTCAAACTTCCTTCAATGTGGTGAATCGTCCCATCTTCAAGGTACGGAACCAATTTCTCATGGCACGGAAAAACCGCACTCGGAAACCATACAACGTCTTTGACCCCTAAACTTTTCACCGCCTCAAATAACTGAATTGCAACCGCATCGCCATTCCGAAGATGGTGGTGCGTGGAAATCACCATCCCATCGCACAATTCTGCCGCCCGAAGCGCCTCGACCAAAGAATCAGTTTGTTTATTGCCACTCACCGGGTAATCAGAACTTGATCGAATTCGCCTCGCCGCCTGAAATTCTTTAAGCGGTGGCGCGCCAACTCCTCTATAACCGATCAATCCCCTTTCGCTCAAATCTGGAATGATCCGTCCCGCCGCATTCGTTTCCATCAGTCGCACCCTCCCTTCGATAGCTCAATCAACCTCTGCGCCCGACGGTATGTCGGCAGGTCCGCCATCGACCCATTAACTCCAACTACCCCACTCCCTTGCATCTGCGCACTCACATAAGCCTGCACAACTTTCCTCGCATTCTCCAACTCTTCCGGCTCTGCCAAAAATCCTATGTGAGCGGCTTCAATTTGGTTCGGATGAATACATCCAATACCTTCGTAACCCGCCAAGCGCGCCGTCCGAGCATACGTTTCAACTTCCAACGGATCGTGAAATCGCGGGAATACCGATGCCAAAGGCATCACCCCCGCCGCACGGGCTGCATTCAAAACGCGTGACCGAGCATAAGCACTTTCTGACTGATCAGTCGTTCGAGTCGCCCCAATATCAGCAACATAATCCTCCATACCCAAAGAGAGTGCGGTGATCCGTGGCGAACATGTCGCGATAGCAAATGAATTCTCTACTCCCAATGCCGATTCAATTAATGGAATCACTTTTGCACTAGAACCTGTGTCATTCAACAATTCCGTTATTTGCAAAATATCTTCTGGGCAATCCACCTTAGGCACAATGTAGGTCGCAACCGAAGACTGCGCCAATGTGACAACATCGATTTCACCCTGCGCACCAGGGTTGATGCGCACCATGAGCTCAATTCCACTCCAATCCACTGCGCCACAAACCGAAGCTGCTATTGCAAGCGCTTCAACCTTCCGGTCAGTATGGACTGATTCCTCCAAGTCCAAAATCACCGCATCCGGCCGGAAAAGTGGCACGTTGGGAATCAGTTTTGGCGTATTTGATGGCACATAAAGCCGAGTCCTTCGTAATCCTGTCCCAACATATTGTTTTTGAGATTCTGCTCTTGGTATCGGAACTCCGAGCGCAAGACAAAACGCCGCTGTCAATCGAGCCGACCAAGTCATTGGCAAAGCACCCGAGTCGACACAGTAAAAATGGAAAGCAGGTTCCCCAAACTGTCGAGCCACTGCTTCAATTTGAGTTGTTATCGCTTCGTCGTAAAGTGGTGAACAATTAGACCGAAACTCATAGCTAAATTTCGAAGCTGACCGGACAGTTATTTCGACATCCGAGCGTACATCTGGCCCTGAGTAACCAACAACAAAACTCACTGCCAGGCCACCTGTAACCATGTCGTTCGCCACGCCCCTTCATGGCGACCACCACATCGCCAATAAGGAACCATCAAAATCGGATCACGACCTGCTTGCCTCAACTCAACCTCCGATTCTCCAATAACCTTAAAAACTGATTCTGGTGCCAATCGAGGCATCCGCAGCGTTTCCTGAGTTCGATACCCTTCAAACTTTCCCGTCGCAAAAACATCTCGCCCCAATTTCACACAAACGTACTCCTCACGAACAATTTCCTGCCCATGATGATCTACGAAATGTGTCTTCAGTTCCACTTGAAACTTGCGCTTGATTCCGATCTCAGTAAGCACATCCGGCAACACACCAAAGCAGAGCCAATCTCCTTCTCGAACTGCCTCCTCTGGCACGTCCACCATTTCAAAACTTGGCGAAACATATATCGCTAGATTCAACGTCCCACTAGACATAATCGAAACTGAATCCGCTCCCACAATCACCCGAACTGATGCTCCATCTGGAGTCTCAAACTCGCACGATTCTAAACTCAATATCGAGCAAATTCCATCCTTTTCGGCCACGACCGCCGATGCAGCATAAGCCAAACCAAGCGCCCCGCTCGACTTGCAACATGCCCAATGATACGTGTTGTTTCGCCGACCATTCGGGAACGTAAAGTAACACCAATCTTTCCCATTCTCATCAATCGCCCCCAATACAGAATTAAAAAGCGTTTTCTCAACTTCCGCAAGATAACTAGAATCCCCCGTCACTTCAAATAACCGGTGCGAAAGCATCATCCAAGTCACCGACGAGCACGTTTCAACCAGCCCACAGGGATCAAAAAAGTCCGGAGGATTGAAAACTTCTTTATGCGTAGCAATTCCTCCCCAAGGACCACCCATTGGCGTCAAATGGAAGTCACGTACATTCGCCCAATGCTTCGCCACTATTCCAACCAAGTCCTCTCGATCCAATACTTGTCCGAGTTCAAGTAGCCCTTTTAAGCACCAAAGAAGCTGATACGATTTACCCGTTCCAATTTGAGAGACATCCGTCGCCCCCCAAAAATCCAATCCAGAATCAACCGCCTGGTTAAAGAATGCTAATGCTAAGTCCGAATAACGCGAATCATCCCATTTCTTTGCCATTAATGCAAGCGGCTCGATAATCACCAAGCTACTTAACCCTGCATGATTCCCCTGATCAACTGGACGTCGACCTGATCCAAACTCAAGCAAGACCAACTCGCCAATGCGCTTCGTAATGGTTTCCGACTGTCCACACCCTGGAATATCAACGACTTCCAAAAGCCCAAGCAACAGCCAAGAATGAATCCAAATATCCCAAGTCCGCGCGTTCTCAGCACATTCGTTTGTCATGCGAGAATTTGAATCTTTCGCATAAGTTCCCAAGTAGCCCGACTCCTCCTGCTGCACACCCAGATAAGAAACCACTTGCTCAATTTGCGCTCTCAAATCTTCAGAGTTGTTTGACCAATAGGTTAGTCCCGCCGCCGCAAGCCACTTTCCCGCATGTTCCCCATACCAATCGCCCGTCGAACAATGATTCTTCTGATCAGGATGAAAGAGCTTCAAAACCTCAGAATCCTCATCCCGGACAAATTCACTCAATCGCTCAACTTCGCTCAACCGGCAAGCAGCACCAAGATCAGTGTCTAAAAAACGAACTGGGATCCGGGTCATCGCGGCTCGATCCTTGGCGTTCCGGCACCCATGCAACCCGAAGTAACAACAAACGCAAAACCACCCGATTCAAGCGGAGATTCTTCGTCGGAAGTCTGCAAAATCAACTCTCCATCAATAAACAGTCTCAATTTGCTCCCAATCGCTTCAACTGTCACCTCGTAATCCTCGAACGGTTTCCAGTTAAATGGCACTCGCGCAAGCGACGTAACTCCATCGAGGGCCTTCTCAAGCCGCACCTCACCTGGAGCACCAAAAACAAAAGCGTAGTATCGACGGCACCCCTGATATCGAACCGCAACACCACCCGATTCCGCCATCCGTGGAGTGATACGGCAACTTACGCTATAGTCGCGCCATTCACGATGACCCTGCGCCAAAAACCCAGTTCCCACATTCATCGCCATATACTCATAGCGATCACGGTTCGGGGCGAATCGGTCAAGGGCATTCCCCCAAGCCCGGTGCCACATTGAGCCTTCAACCGGGGGCCAAGAAACGTTCGGAATATTTCGCCAATCCATCCGTTCCAAAAAGATTTCGCCCTCCACTATTTCTAGCCCAATGTGATGAATGGGAAAACCTTCCGTATCCGGAACTTCCCATTGAATCCGTTTCAGTTCACCGCCCATTAACTCAATCGTCGCGCCATCAAATCGCTGTGTTTCATCCACGCTATTGTAGGCCTCAATAAATAGTTTGCCGGTCGCCTTCTCTCCCAAAGACCGAACATCAACTTCAACAATATGCCCGCTGTAAAGCGTCGGGCAAGCAACCAGAACATAACCCGTCACCATATCTTTCGTATCGGGAGGAATGAAAGTCGGCGTCGAAACTTGAAGGGGCTCAGTCGAACCGGGATTGCGAGACAATCGAAGCCCCGGAATCGAAGAATCGCCTGGATAGTTGAAGTGCCTAACACTACCAGCATCCGGATTTTGTGCCCGAAAACCTTGTGTCGAGCCCGGGAAACAAAAGTGAAATCTCGCTCCGCCCTTCGGCTGAAGAAGGGGTCGATGGTGAAGTGCCAGACTTGCATTAACGACCTCAACAGATTCCCGTACCGCATCGGTTATGGATCGCCCTGGATCCGCTGAAGGCAGATAAAGTCGATCCGCAACCGGGCCACGCCAATCCTGATGTTCGAAAGTCTGGAGACCATTCCGGACCCCAAGAATTGCTCCAACATTCCCTGAATTGCAATCGGTATCCCATCCACTAGTATTGACAATCATCATCGACTCATCAAAGTCACCCATGCCGTGCAATAACGACAGAATAATGACGCCATGGTTGGGAATCAAGTGGCACTGACCCTGGTACTTATCGTATCCGTACTGACTATGTAAATTTGCAAGCGAGCGGTGCCAATCTTTATCCTGAATATGCCACTCCCTGACATCGTCAATAAGTTTCCTCACCACACAATCCGGCGGAACAACTGAGACGCCTATATCAAGCAGGCGTTCTATACTCTGCTCAACAAAGGCACCCGCCACCATCGCCGCGATAACTTGCGCGCCAAAAACTGCTTCCCCGTCGTGGCTAACACTCGCCGCCTTTCGCGCAAAATCAGACGCTCGCTTCGGATCACCCGGACAAATCAATCCCCATCCATCAATAAATATCTGAGCACCAATCTGCTCAGAAATAATCTTAGAATTTAAACCCGCCGAACCTGATTCCGGTGCCTTGATGCCGTTCTTCAACCGCAAATAAGCCGTATGTTCGGTTGAATTTCCTAGCCCACCCCACCACAATATTGTCTTCTCCTCAATCAAATAATTGAGCCAAGTCTGACCTATATCCGCCGGACTAATATCGGTGTTATAGCCGTAATCTTGAAGTGCTCGCAAAAAAATGAGAGTCCCAGAAATATCATCATCCGTGATGACTAATCTGCGCCCACGTTGCTCATGCACATAATAGCGAATTTCCCCAAACTCTTCAACAATCTTCTCGTGGCTCCAGTTTTCAACTGGTCGACCCAAATAAACGCCGATTAATTTCCCCAAAATCCCCGCATAAACCGTTTCCGCATAAAGCGGGTGCGTCGGATCGTCAATCCGCGCTCTTGGATTAATTGTTAGTTTTTTTTCAGAATTTGATATCATGATCGTTTTAATAGGAGGGTCGCAATCGGCCGATCCCCAGTCTTTACCTCAACCTTAACCGTCACTGTCTGGCCTTCCTGATCTGCGCTCCGGACGGCTCTCATTAAATAGTCTGGTGGAGATTGAATCTTTAATTCAGCTTCAAATACCCGTGTAATTGCCGTGCCATTAATCCCACCTCCCGACTTTCCGCCCGAGCCAGGAACCGCCTTCACTTGAAACACTGTGTTTAAATCGCTTACATTCTGCACAGTTCTCAATTCACCACTAAGATTAGAAATCACCCGATCTTTCAGCGACCCTTCAATGATTTGGTTCACTCGTTCTTGAATACTCGCTGGCAAATTCGCAAACTGGACAGTCGCCATGTGCTCACCGGAGACAACGTCCGCTTTCAGTACCGCTAAAGCTGAAGGGTCAACTTGCAAACCATCCCCGCTGCCGCCATTCTGTAGGTTCATTAATGCATCAATATCCAGCTTTGAAACCCCCACTACCTGAAACGGAATATCATCGCGCACGGTCAAAGGCATGTCTTTCAACTCAACAGACAACTTCTCGACGACATCGTCAGAAAGAAGTCGGCCCGAGACGATCGAGCCGGCCTTAGTTTTGGCCCGCAACAGAACCCCGCTGGCCGAGCTGATAGATAGCGACTTTAACTTCGCTTCACCCCCTTGTTTTGCATTCGCAACCCCCTGCCCAATGAGCTTCGCCGAGAGCAACAATTGACTGTAATCTCTAATCTGAGCAAGTTCCGATTGAGCATCAACTCGCACCCCAATGAGCGCATCATCAACAAACAGCACCCCATCTCGATCCGCCAAAACTCTCCTTGCAACGGGCTGAGAAATCAAGTCCGAACTTCCAATCTTCTGAAGTGTTTTCCAGGCTAAATACCGATCGACATGCTCTTCCCCTTCAACAATTTCAAGGATCGGCTGCCCTTTTTTCACATCGCTAAAGTTTAAGGCAAGTGATTTAACAACGACCACAGGTTGTCCAAGTTGAACGGAAAACACCGAAGCTCTTATCGGCACTTGATCAGCCGTAATCACATCATCAACCCGATAGTTGAACGCAAAGATAAATGCTCCAATAACTAGAGCAACAACCGCATAGCCAATCCGCTCAAGCCATTTCATATAGCGAGCATAAAATCGCTTTTTCCACAGGGATTGCGTTCGCCATTCCGAAGGGTACTTTCCTTTCATTTTTTAACCTCGCTCATATACTCTGCGCCCTGCGCAGTTTCAAAAGTCCGATGCAATCGGTACAACTCAGAGTACAGCCCGCCTTCACCTAATAACTCAGTATGGCGACCTCGCTCTTCGACAACTCCGCGATTCAAAACCAGAATCTCGTCCGCGTCAACTATCGTTTCCAATCTGTGCGTAACCACAAAAACCGTCCGCCCTTCACCCGCCCGGTGAAGCACTTTCATCAACTGCGCTTCCGTCTCAACATCCAGAGCCGATGTGGGTTCATCAAGGAGCAAAATCTGGGGATTCGGCAACAAAGCTCTTGCCACCCCGATCCGTTGTTTCTGCCCTGCCGATAGCCCGCCGCCGCTCTCAAGATCATGAGCTAATCCATCTGCAAAAGCATCAACCCACTCTCGCAATTCCACTTTCTCCAAAATAGCCAAAAGCTCTTCGTCCGTAGCATCCGGCTGAGTGATTCGTAAATTCTCTGCAATCGAACCCGCAAAAATAAACGTGTCTTGCATCACCGTCCCCACCTGACGCAAATAGCTGGTGCGGTCTAAATCTCGCAAATCTTCCCCAGAAACCATTACTCTTCCCGAACTTGGATCTTGGAATCGAAGCATCAGTCCAAGTACCGTCGACTTACCTGCTCCACTTGGCCCAACGACGGCCGTAGTCTTCCCCGGAACAATTTCAAAACTGACATTACTCAGTACGCTGCCAACGCTTTCTCGCTCAAAACCAACTGACTCAAATCGAATCGTGCCATTAAAATCATCACCTACTTTTTTGGCGTCGCTCTTATCCTGAACCGATGGTTCCGTTTCCAAAATATGCATCAGACGCTCTGCCGAAACCATCGTCTGCCAAATCCAGCATCCAAAATTCACAATCCGCTCAAGCGGAAAGGTCACGCGCGAAAGGTAAGCAATGAGCGGCACGGTCATACCCAAAGTCATTTCCCCAAATACAACCCGTCTAATCAAAAAGAGATAGATGGTCGCTGACTTTACGTAAGGAAGTAACTTCTGTGTAAATAACTCAAACCCAACCAAAATCAAATAGCCCTGAATTGCAACACGTTGCACCGAAACATTTGCCACCCCATTCCGCCGCACTTCAGAACGCACCCGATTAAATGCCTTGATCGTTGCAAAACTTGAAGTCGATTGCAGAATCGCTGCGTCGCGCATTTCCGTCAGCCGCAATCGGCGTCGATCAAAAATGCGACCGTAATGCGTTACCCATACAAACAAAAGTGTCCAGGGGATCAAGAATCCCATCACGATCATCGTAAGAACCGGCTCAATGTATGACGCAATCGATAAAATTAACGCAAACTCAACCAGCATCGCGGCCGTCGGCAAAATTCGCACAAGCATGTGTGCAATTCGATCCGCATCAGTAGTCACCCTAAACTGCTGTTGACCAACCGGCACAGATTCAACTGTATCAATCGATAGCTTCTGTAGATGGCCATACATCGCACGCCGGATGCCCAACCCAATCAGCATCTCAGCCGAATTGTAAAGGTACGTCCGCAAAGCCGAAAGCCCATAAACCAAACCAGCAAGAACCGCAATACCACCCGCGACCTGCAGCGTCAAAGGCCAATCACGCTGAGGAAAAGCCTGATCAATAATGAACTTACCAAACCAAGGAATCGCCAGGTTGATAAATGAAATCGAAATATCGATTAAACAAACAAGCGTCAAGCGCCGGAGCTGAGGCTTTAAGAACCGCAGGACATACCGAAACGCCTTCCAAGAATTCTCGCGGTGAGACTCCGATGAACGCAGGGCCTCTTGTTCAGTCACGGACTCGCCCCTCCACCTTCGTTATCTCCCACTGCTGAGCCCACAATTCTTTGTAAAGTCCGTCAACGGCAAGCAGTTCTGCGTGCGAGCCTTCTTGAACAATGCGCCCTTCCGACAAAACGATGATGCGGTCGCATTGAGTAACCGCCTTAAGACGGTGAGCAATCGTGATCACAGTCCGACCGGGTCGAATCTTCTGAATCGTCTGCAAAACCCCATCTTCGGTTACCGGATCCAAACTTGCCGTAGCCTCATCCAAAAAGAGGATTTTGGGATCTCGAATCAATGCGCGCGCAATTCCAATCCGTTGACGCTCACCGCCAGAAATTGGTGCCGACTCCGAGATCATTGTTTCCGCGCCATCGACATGCTGCGACAAAAATGCACTTGCCCCCGATTGATCTAAAGCCAATTGCAATTCTTCAGGCGTCGCATCCGGATTACCAAACAGAACGTTCTCTGCTATTGTCCCAGCGTATAAATAGGTGGACTGAGGTACGGAGGCGACTCTCTTCAGATAGCTCTTCAACTGAATGTCCGCTAAATCATTTCCATCAACAAAAACCGAACCAGTATCAGGCCCGTAGAGACGCAGCGCCAAACTCACCAGCGAACTTTTGCCTGCTCCACTTGGGCCAACAATTCCTAAGTACTCCCCCGGCTTAACCGCAAGAGTTAACCCATGAATGACCGGCTCGCCTTCCACGTAACTAAACGTCAAGTCCTTAAAATCAAGGGCCCCATCTATTCCGTCCAGAACTCGAGCATCTTGTTTGTCCAAAAGTCGTGGCTCAGTATCAAGCGTGGCAAATATGCGCCGAATCGGAACCAACTGCATCTTCAGCAGTTGTGTAAGTTGGACAAAGTTTTGAAGAGGCATCTGAGCCGACTCAATCAGAAGCGCAGTCGCGACCCAGTCGCCAATCGTCGCCTGGCCAATAACAATTTTCCTCGCGAGATATATATAAACGATCGACGTAAAACTCCAGCGCATAAATTGTTGCAAAATATTCTGAGCCTTGACGAGCTCGCCATACATCCGTATCCCGTTCCGCCGGGCCTGACCCGCCGCCAAAAAATACTTTTTGAGTTGAAGAGAAGTCCGCCCAAACGCCTTCATCGTCCTCAGCCCAGAAATACTATCTCTCAGCACTTTGGATTCATTTTCAACGCCATCTTTGAAGTCAAATGCTGCTGCCCTTACGCGATTAAACGCAAAGTAAGAAACAATCGAAAATGGCACAATATAACAAACCAAAAACAACGACAGCATCGGATCGATCAGATAAAGAAGAGCGATCCCCCACCCCATTGCATAAATTGTTTCCACAAAAAGTGGCATTGAGCGGGTGATGATTCCCATCACACCAGGGTCATAAGGGTCAACATCATTTGAATAGTAATAAGAAGTCTGAACTTCCTTACTTTCTGGCGGCATCTGTCCTGCCGGTGTAGAGGTCTCAACCCGGTTACCAACCCGAAACAGCGAAACCATATCCGCTGTAGATCGATACAAATGTGCGCCAGGGCCATACTGACCGAGAAAACTCATCGGCAACGAATGCAAATGCCGATAATATTTAAGTCTCAAATCGAGGGTCGACCGCATCGAAACATACCATTCTAATACTTCTCGCCAAGTTGAAAGTAACGTGCTAGCAAGCCAAAAACCTGCTTGCAAAATGATGATCCGAATCACTGCATCCCAACGTTCATCAATTGTGAAGCTCGTTGTGTTCAAGGCCTGATTCGTAACATCTCTAGTTAGAAAAATCGCAAACTGCCCGAGCGGCACCGCAAGTAACAAGAAACAAATGCTGAGAATAAACTTGCCTTGATATGGCTTAACAATCGCCCACAACTGACCAAAAATCCGCGAAGAATCGCCAGTTTTTTCTGTCGTGGAAGGGTGCTTTTCGGTCATGTTAGAAAAGAATCCCGCGCTTTCACGCGGGATTCTGCCTCATTGTTGAAAGTAATGTCGTTAGTCCGGATCAGTTGTCCGCTCTTTGTATCCGGGCTGCCCACGTTTGGGCGGTTCCGGATCTTCCAAGCTTTTTGCATCCAGTGTTTTGAGATCAACTTTGTCCGATTGCAATCCGCTTTGCATCATAAAGAATGCAATCACGCCACCGACAACCAGGACGAGTACGGCGATCAGAACTCCAGCAGGAATTTCTTTCTTCATGCAAGAACCTTAGTTAGTTCCGTCGTACCAGGTACCCCAATACTTGTGATTGATTGCGGGCGGAATGAATTGCGGATCGTTATATCCTGCGCAGTTCTCAGCAGCAGCTACAGTCGTATGAAGAGTCATAACGCTCGTACCAGCTACGCTCTTAGCGTGAGAGTCACCAAACGAAGTCACAATTCGGTCCTTGTGGTTCTTTGCACCCAAATAGGCGCGTTGCAAACGAGTGTTAGCAACCGTAAATGGACTCACCGTGACAGGGCAAGCTGCTTCGTCAGACGTGAAGTCGTAACCGAGACTCGGAGCATCCGTTCGAGCTGTAACGATGTACGCTGCCCGACTCGCAATGTCTTCTTGAGCAGCAGCGATTCGGTAGGATCGAACGAACGTATTCAGTGTCTCCCAACTCGACCAACCATTGCGGTTAAGCGAAATTGAAGTCGCTTGGCTCCATGCATAGTTGTTGCTTGAAGTGTCAGTTGCCACACCACGCGCCGCATCCCAAACAAGTTGTCGATTCTTCATGTAAGGCTCAAGATAGTAGTAGTAACCAGCGTTGCTAATCGCAGGTACTGCTAACGCATTTGAGAATCGGTGGGGATGGACGACATCGTCATAATCGGCCAAATAAATTTGTCCTGACGTACCAACTTGTTTGATGTTGGATAGAGTTGCAGTCGTCTTTGCCGCAGCCTTAGCTTGGGCAAATACTGGGAAGAGAATCGCTGCCAAAATTGCAATGATTGCAATAACAACGAGCAGTTCAATGAGTGTAAATCCAGAAGATTTGAGGGTTTTCATAAGCGCTTCTTTGCGAGGAGCAGGTGAAATCAAGTGGTCTCACCAGGACAGAACTCAACCGGCAAAACCGTGAGATCAGAGATCTCCTTTTCACCATCGAGTTGATCGACGAGCAATTGCACGGCGCGCTGAGCCACTAAAGCCCAATTCGCACGTACTGTAGTTAAAACCTTTGATGGCTCGAACGGGAGGTCGATTCCGTTGAATCCAACGACCGCAAGCTCTTCAGGAACAGCTATTTGATTCGCCTTGCAATAACTAAGCATTGCATAAGCACTCGGATCACCCCAACAGACTGCCGCCGTAACCCCACGGTGCTTGCGATCTTGAATGAGCTCGATCTCCGAAATATCAAGCCCACCCTTCCAATCTCGAGTCTGTGTCCGGATCGTTTCAATCCCAAATTTTGTCGCTTCGTTAACAAACGCTGCTTCACGACGACCAGCCGAGTCCGATTTACCCGGGCAAGCGCGATACATGACCTTCTTGTGACCCAAGCCCCCCAAATGACGCGCAATTTCCACGGAACCCGCCGCATCGTCCGCAATCACGCTCGGAACTCCAGGAATAGTGTCTGTCATCGCAACAAAAGAGAGCTGCGAACCCCTAAGCCGTTCAACAAGCGGATCATCTGGCGAAGCAATCAAAACCAAACCGTCAATCTTTCCACCCGCTAACTCGGCGAAAATTTCATCCATGCCATAGCGGTGGAAGGAATAGTGGATCATCAGATCCTTTTCGCACCCCTCACAGCCCCGCTGAAGACCGGTCAATACTTCTGCATGAAATGGATCATGGGGTTCCAGATGCCCATATCCAAAATAGAGTCCAAGAATATTTGTTGTACTGCTCCGCAAAGCCCGTGCAAGAACATTAGGTAAATACCCCATCTCCCGAGCCGATTCAAGGATTTTCTCGCGCGTCGCCTCGGAAACTCGAGTGTTCGATTTCGAACCATTCAATACGACAGAAACAGTGAAGGGGCTCACATTCACTGCTTGAGCAATGTCCTTGAGAGTCACTTTCTTGTTCTGAGCGTTTGTGATTGCCATCTGTTCAGGTAATGTCCTGACCAAATGTTTGGTCACTCTTGACCATACGTTTGGTCATCGAATTGTAACACTGGTCTTTCCCAAATGCAAGTAAATATCAAATTTACTAGTATTTATACGGGGTATTTGATCATTCTTGCCTTGACCAAATGTTTGGTCAAGTACGATATTTGACATGTCAATGGCTCTTGTCGTCGGATCCGCTAACGCTGACCTTGTTTACTCAGTCACGGAATTTCCATCGCCCGGACAGACCATTTCGTCAAACGGATTCAACATTTACGCCGGCGGAAAAGGCGCAAATCAGGCGGTTGCCTGCGCCCGCGCAGGAGCATCAGTCCAATTCTGCGCCAACGTCGGTTCAGATAACTTTGGCGAGTTTTTGACCAAGTCCCTCACTGAGAATGGTGTCGCACTGGACAACCTATCAATCGTTAGTGAACCGACTGGCTCCGCAGTCATCTTGGTTAATCAATCTGGTGAAAATCAAATCGTTCTCAATGCAGGGGCTAATGACAAGCTTGATGCCAATAGGGTCGAAGCCGCAATCAAAGCCACCATGCCCCAGCTCATTCTCGTTCAACTTGAAATTCCTAAGGAATCTGTAGACGCAGTTCTAGCGAGCAAAGTAAGAGTTATTCTCAATCCCGCTCCATACCGCGACTTATCCGACTCCAACCTTAATGGTCTTTTTGCCATAACCCCCAACGAAACCGAATGTGCCCAATTGTGCGGAATCTTGCCCACCACAAACGAAGCCGCAAGAGAAGCCGCCCAAAAACTAATTGCAAAAGGCATCAGCAACGTCGTGATCACCTTGGGTAGACGAGGATGCTACTGGACAAATAATCAGGAGGAGTGCTTCGTTTCCCCTCCAAAAGTGACTCCTGTAGACACTACAGGGGCTGGAGATGTTTTTAATGGAGCCCTCATGGCCAGACTCATCGAAAAAGACGACTTCCCCACCGCACTGAAATTTGCCGTCACCGCAGCATCTATAAGCACGACTCGACACGGCGCACTCAATTCTGCCCCTAGATTGTCCGAAGTCTATGATCTTTTGAGCTCAACTTAATCATCGACGTCATACCGAGATACTAATGATTAAAAGCGGGGAGCAGATCGAGGATGTTTTTGGGGAATTCAAATGGATGATCAAACAATTCATTCTGATGTTAATGACTGGATTAAAAAAGAATCATTCGTCGATTGCAATCTCCACTTAGATATCGGGTCAATATTCAGAATATAAAGTTGGTAAGTGTTTCGTACTTGATGGCGTCAGTAAAGTGAGATACAGTAACTTGACTTTTGTGCATCATGGATTATCAGAGAGAGCTATAAACAGTGGGTCGTTAGCTCGAATCGTTCAGCGTGAGCAAATCTACTTACAACTTTTGCACTTACCCGACCAAGAAATCGGCCGTCTTCAACTTCGCACGATTCGTCAAACTCTCACGCAAAATCAAAGGCTTATAAGGAAGAACTGCGGTCGCGATAAACGCCGGGAAATCGTCCCGACGCTGAATAAAACCCTTGACCGTCGCATACTGCGAAAGCACAATCGCATGACCAAACTGCTGATAAACGTCATCAAAACAGGTCACATTCATCAACCCTGTCTCATCCTCCAAGTCAAAAAAAACAACCCGCTTTCCCGTCGGAGTCGGCGGAAACCGAAGACGAATAGGGTTACCAACAATAAATGCCCGTGCGCCATGCTTCAGTCCTCGAGCCTCAATTGCAGTGATTCCTCCCTTTGCAGAAATTCTCTCTCGCTCATAAGCTAACAAGTGCTGATCAATATCAAGCCCAAGAACCCCGCGCTCCGCAAGGCGCTTCTCTGCAAAACTAAAATCCGGAATATCATCAGGAATCACAGGCTCCGGTTGAAGAATTGGCAATGCATTGGGATCAACTACCTCTCCCCGAGCATAATGAAAAGCGGTATTCATTGCCCAAAGCAATGCTCGGCGATTCGAGTGAAGAGAATCGAATGCCCCACATAATATTAATCGCTCTAGTTCATCCATCTGAGGTCGAATTCGAACAACAAAGTCAAAAAATGAACGAAATGGACGATCCGCCTGCACAATCGCTGACCGAACAGACTTCGAAAGACCATGAACTGAACCAAGATCCAACCGAATCGCACCACTAGGAATAATCATCGTCGGATCACTACTCCGAACATCCTCAACCTGAACTGAGTTTTGACTAATGTTCACATCAACCGGAAGCACCCTGAGACCACGAATCCGAGCCTCATTAACCAAGGTCGAAGGGCCGTAATACCCCGCCGGCTGAGCATCGAGTAATGCCGCAAAATACTCCGCCGGGAAATTCTGCTGACAATACACAGACCGAGCCGAAATCTCCGCAAACGCAAGTGCATGTCCCTGCGCAAATCCATACCCCTTAAAACTAACAATTAAGTCAATCACCTCATGCGCAACCTCAATCGGATATCCCGCCCCAACCGTCCGCTCTATCAATCCAAGACGCATCTTCTCGCCAAATTCTTGATGCCGCTTCTCATGGATTCCTTCCCGAATCTCCTCTGCTTCACCACCACTTAAGCCACAAAATTTCTCAAGAAGCTGGTCAACTTGCTCCTGAAAAACCACAATCCCATAACTATGCCCAAGAATCTCCTCTAAATCAGGGTGGCTAAACGAATACGGCTCCCCATGCCGACGCGCAATCAGCGTATTCAGCTTAACCGCCCCACCAACCCCAGGCCGAATCCCCGCCTGAACCAAACTCGCGTCAAACAAATCCTGAGTCTTGATCCGAGCATGAGCCTGTGTCATCGCCGGACTCGCCGATTGCGGAATCCCCACCGTCTGATGCGACCGCATCGCTGCATATATCGCCGGATCATCCGTCTCCAATGTCGAAACGCGAAAATTGGAGTCACTAACCCGCAAACGAGCCTCCGTCCCCGAAAGCACATCCTGCCCCCTCAAACAAAGAATATCAAACTTCACATAACACCGCTTCGCACTGCGTTTATCCCACTGAATAATCCGCAGAAACCCATCCGAATCATCCTCCGACCCCGACCACATCACAGGAACCGTATCCCGAATTGGAGTCTCACTAATTATCACCCCCGAAGAATGAGCACGCATATTCCGAGGCACATCCCGCAAGCTCTCCGCAAGCTTAAATACCCACTGAAATCTCTCGCGTGTAATGTTCGAATCGCGTAATTCCGGACGTTTTTGAATCGCATCATAAAGGCTCTCCGGTGAAACTCCACCGTGAATCTTTTTCGCCAAAAAACCAATCATATTTTCAGGAATCGAAAGCGCCTTGCCAACCTCCCGAACAATCCCCCGCACCCGAAATGATCCCACCGCCGCGACCGTCGCAACTTTTTCCTTGCCGTACTTATTGATCAAATAGTTGCGAACATCATCCCGCCTCTTCGCCTCAAAATCGATATCGATATCCGGCTGTTTCGTTCCATCCGGAGGCAGAAAACGTTCAAAGTGCAGGTTATGAGTAAAGGCATCGATCCGGCTAAAACCAAGACAATAAGCCACCGCCGCATCAACGACCGAACCCCGACCGCTGAACTGAATGTTTTCCGAGCGAGCCCAATTGCACATATCCCATGCCACTAAAAAATGATTCGAATAACCAAGCCGAGTTATCCTCTCCAGTTCACGCTCAATCCGCTGCTCTAATCTCGGCGTCACATGACGATGCCATTCATGCATCCCCGCCAGAGTAATTTCTCGCAAAGCCTGGTCAGGATCACGAGCAATCAGCGGCAACTTTGTCGGCCCTGGCAATATGTCAGGCTCGCAAAGATCAGCGACTAAATGCGTATTCGCAAGTAGCTCCGGAGAATCGCCAAACAAAGACCACATCTCGTCCGCCGTATGGAAGTACCCCTCAGCATTCATTGAGCGAATCGGTGATAGGTTCACTTGCACCTGCGATTCATGACGGCGAGGCTTGCGACCAACAACCTCCTCAACTAATGCGAGCGTTTCCGCACAAACAAGCACATCCTGCGCCGGATAATTTGACGGACGACGATGCGTCACTGCTCCCCCAGCAACACAAATCAGTTTGTAACGACCCGCCAATTCGCGCAAACGCTTCTCAACTTCAATCTGCCATGGCAAATAAGAACGCTCAATTTCAACAAAAACCTTTCCCAATCCAAAAAGCGAAATCAACTTCTGGATATGCGCCTCCGACGACCCAAAATCCTTCTTAATCAAAGTCCGATCAAGTGGCCCGAGATTTCCTCCCGTCAAGCAAAGCAATCCCTCCGAAAATTTCTCAAGCCGTTTCCAATTACAGAGTGGATATTGACGTGGTTCATCAAGGTGGCACTCCGTAATCAGCCGAGAAAGATTGCGATAGCCAATCCGATTTTGTGCAATCAAAACCAAATCACCACCCTCCTCCATCTCAACTGATGCACCAATGAGTGCCTTAACCCCTTGCTTTTTGCACTCCATATAGAGTTCAACGACCCCCGTCATTGAAAAGCGATCAACAATCGATACTGCTGGTAGCCCCGCTACCGCCGCCAAACGAGCAACCTCGTTGGCTAAAAGAATACTTCGCCCAAAGCTATATCCAGATAGAACATGTAAAGGTACATAACTACTATTTGGCGTTAGCTTGGGCGTAATAATCGAAGTCTCTTTTATATATCCTGTCGCAACTCCAACAGTTTCGTCACGGCGTTTGTTGGGCCGCAAGCTGTAATCCTCATTATGGGTTTGCGTGTATCGTTTTGGCTTGAGTTTGGAGGGGTCACACAGCAGC